>JANXAS010000002.1 GCA_025062195.1 Armatimonadota bacterium | reverse complement strand
ACCGAAAAAACATGACGAAAAAATCGGCAAGCCATAGGCTTGCACTTTAATCGGAAGCATCACTTATAACTTAACCACGGAAAAATTTAAACTATCATTGTGGACAACCTACGAGGCTGCAGAGGTTGGGCGCCATCTTAATTAAAATGGTATAAGCAGCAAAAACTTCCGACTAAAGGGCATAAAATTAACTCGCCAAAGTTATCCATACTAAGTGAGCTTTTGAGAATATTTTGTGCATGAAAAATGAAGGAAGTGATTTTGGTTATCCCTGCCGTTATGCCCCCTCATTTTATTCCAAAACTTTCCACAATTTTGGTCAAACTTGCCTCTGAATAGTCATCTGGGACGGAGACGACAGTTCCAGAGGTATCAACAAGGTAAACAGTGGGGTATGCTTCAACTTTGTAGCTTGTTGTAACTTTGCTATTGTTATCTATAGCTACAATGTATGGTATTTTGTGCAATTTTGCATAGGCACGGGTTGGACCTGATTCATCATCATAGACGGCGATTATGAGCAACCCCTTTTTTGAGTATTTTTTCCACAAATTTTTGAGAACTTCTCGGAGTGAGTGGCATCCCAAGCACCATGTAGTTGAGAAATCAATCAACAAAAGCTTAAACTTTAACTCCTGACGAACTTTTTTTCCATCTAATGAAACCGATGTCAATGTGACTTTTAGCCTTTTCTTTTCGCTTCCCTTCACAAACTCTAAAGAGATTACGCGCCCATCAACAGTGTTCAAAGAAAATGCGGGGGCGATTTCACCTTTACGCAAATCACAAATTGCTATTGATGCAACAAATATAACAACTGTAGCCATAAGACTCTTACTATAGTTCACCATCCTCACCTCCATCTATTTCTGCATGAGTTACACAAAAGGTTGATCAGGAGCAGCTGTTAATCTGCCCATATATTTTGTTGCGATTTTTCTGATAGACCGTCGTCCACCCCTACAAAACAGCCCTATCTGCCTAATTCCTATCCCGCTGTTTAACAACCAACTGCTCAAAAGTTTGAATTTTTCCTGTTAGTTTCACACTACAAGCCCGAATAAACGATTATCGGTCTCGAAGAGACTGGCAAAAATGGTGGCGGATTTTGAACCAAATCTGGGTCATAACTGAAGCGCACCAACTGCCAACCTATAAGGTTACCACTTGCATCATATCTTGGGTATGCCAACTTATCAAGTGCTGTGCGATATATAACGCCACCCAAACCTATTGACCTTGCCATTGTTCTTGCGCTTGTGAACTCAGCTATTGCGCCGTTTATTTCCACATCAAAGTAGTTGAACCTGCGAAATCTTTCGGCAGCTTTCGCAACTTTCGTGTCATCAAAGTACGGTGGTGGCATAATGAAGAAACAGCCACTTTCCGAATAAATTGCGGCATTTACTCTTATATTCCATAGCGGTATCGGGTTGCCATTGGCATCAAGCAATTCAACTTTGAAGCGAGAGAAGCGATATGGGACTTCAGGTGGGTCTTCGTCAATTTTCCTATCATTATCGTCATCCTGATTATTAATTGGGTCTTCGTCAACTTGCCTATCATTATCATTGTCGGCGTCTAACAAGCCAGCTGTTATGGAAAATCCGAGGCTCCCAGTTGCCAATCTCTCAATCCAATAAATGCCATGTTGTAGCCCAGTCATATAGCATCGTGTTGGTTGACCGGGATCTTCATCAATTTTGCCGTCTCTATCGTTGTCTTGCTTATCAATAGGGTCTTCCCCAATTTTTCCATCATTATCTGGATCAATTGTGGGGAAATGTAATGGCTCACCATGATAAATTGTGTTGCCCCCGTAAGTGAACCTAATAAAGCAATAGTCCTGTAAACTGCCAAGCCCGCTATGAAGCACCACTAAGCTCACAGTTTGCCCAGGATTGTCAAAAGGTGGAATCCTCCAAGTCAAGGAGGGCAGTGGCGGACCTGACACAGCACGATACTGATAATGTAGCGATATTTTGTCGTTATTCCAAAGTTGCGGGTCATCGGAGCAAATTGCAACTTCGCTTGGTCGTCTGGCGTTCGTCATAATCGGCAATAATGCCGTTGTATTCAGGCAAACATTGTGCTTTGCGAGAAGAGCAATGTTTTGCTTTGGATTAGCCGTTTGCAACGAACCTTCAATATAAATTGTGCCCATTGAGACGACTGTCAGAGACGCATTTATTCTTCCCCTAATTCTCAAATTTCCTTCGGAGAAAATGACGACATTGCTTTGGCTTACCGAATAGGAGGTTGGCAGCACAACATTAGGTCTATCATGCCGTCTAATCACTATGCCACCGCCATCTTCGTCAATTTTGCCATCACTATCATCATCAACACCGTTAACCTGATCTTCATCAACCTTATTGTCATTGTCATTGTCAACACCATCTCCGCCATCTTCGTCAATTACGCCATCACCATCATCATCAACACGGTTAGCTTGATCTTCATCAACTGCACCGTCACGATCATCGTCAATGCCAATGCTTTGTAGCTCAACTTCACACCCAGGTGGAACATATCGGAAATAATCCGGCAATGTATTGTCAATTGGTGGGTTTCTGCGATATGGGTCTGAGATTGGGCGATAATACCACCCGCTTTTCAAATCATTGCGTCTTGGGTCTGTTTCCGAAGGCACATTAATCCAATCCCAAAATTGAACTTGTGCTGGACTAAGACCCGGAGGCGCTCCGGGAATATTATCCTGAATATCACTCCTATTGTCAATGTAAATAACTTGCACACCCCCGCTGCCGAGGTAAAAGAGCTTGCGATACCTTCTTGGGTCAATTATTGGCTGTGGAATTGGCTGCAAGCGTCTAAAAACATCAATACCACCAATTTGCGGTTTCCCAACACAATAGCCATCCCTGAACCTTGGGATATTGTTTAGAGGGAAAACCCAGAAATTTTGAGAACTTGAATCCTGAGGTTGCCTTTGAGGGTCAATTTGGTTACCATTTTCATCGCAAAGCATAATATTGTCGGCTTGGCTAACTGTAGCAGACCCCGCAACAAATATCCCATGATTTGGGCTATTTGTTCCAAAAAATAACCTCATAATTGATTGGGAGGCAACCCTAAGATCATCGTTTGAGAAGATACCGCCGTTTATAAGTGAAAGGCACGAATCTCTCTCTAAGCTGCTGACTTGTCCATCACCATCAAAGTCAATCTGACCAATGCCGATAACATGTTCATCCTGCCTATATGGATTATCGCCGCAAAGGAAGAGAGCATATTGGATTATCGGTTGAGGGACAATCGCAATTATGCGGTAATATATAGGCGACCTTGGCTCTGGTCTCCCAATTGAATCAATCTCAATGTAGCCGTCGGGACGCTTACTTACTCGCAGCAAAAAGTAGCCATTTGGCGCCTTATATTTGGCATATTGTGTGTTCCAACCTCTCCTCTGTTCATATGCATCCCATGGCAAACTTGGGTCTGAAATTGGTTTCCAATCCGCACCTTCAGGGCTTGTTAAAAGCTGTTGCATTGCGTATTCAATTCCGTAAATTGCGATGTCCCTGCCGGATGCCTTACCAGTTAATGCTCTTGTGTGATGAATTGAATTGGCAACAAATGCTGCAAATCCAGCGCTAATTAGCGCAACTCCGGTAATTAACACAACGGCGAGTATAGTAGCCTGACCTTTTGTATTTGAATATTTAAGTTTGCAAATCACTTTACATCACCTCATAGTTACCAATAAATTACTTCCGTCCAATAATCCAGATTTATTCTCATCTGCCTGCGAATTAATAATGTCCCCCTTTCAACCGGGTCTTCGTCAATTCTGCCATCTCCATCATTATCATTGCCATCAGCTGGATCCTCGTTAATTCTACCGTCATTATCGTTATCAATTCGTATGCGAACAGTCGGATCCAATTTTTGCAACTTTATGTCAACAACCATTGCTTTTGCCACCACATCATACCAAAACCTCAACCCTGCCAAATCCATCCCGTCAAGCGGTGTTATCGCGCTTTCTGGGGCATTAAATGGATCTTCATCATTTCTTCCATCCCCATCATTATCAAGCCCATCGTTCGGGTCTTCAGAATACCTACCATCTCCGTCAATATCAGTTGGCAAATGCTCAGCTCGGTAAAGAACCCTTGGATTGGTGAACTTTGGCTCAAGGCTATGTGGCTTAGTTGGGTCACGAAATCTGCCATAATATGTGACAATTTTACCCTGCGGGATGAGTGGGATGCCGAGTTTAATGGCATCTGAATCACCCAAAACAATGTCAATTCTTCCAAAGGAATCGTCATCGCCAACTTCTTTATCTTGAAGATCGTAAGGGCTTTTCATTAAAAACACAATTCTTGCCTTTGAAATATCCGCTTCAATTTGCCGCAAAGTCAGCATTATTGCCGATTCAAGTGAGCCAGCAACTCTTGCACGACGCATAAGGTCAAAAGATTTGGTTAGTGGCAGTATCACAAGTCCAAATATTATGCTTAGCAGCGCAAGTGTCACAAGGATCTCAACTAAGGTCATGCCAATTTCATTTGCTGCAAAGTTATTTGCACTTATTCGGTAAGCTTTCCCGTTATCCATTTTTCCAACCTCCGGAAGGAAGCTTGGAAAAATCCCAAATTTTTGGCATTTCCAAATTTTCGTTATGGTTTCCTTCGCCACCCTACAATGTTGTTTTTTGCGCTTGGTGCTTCCATAATTTTTATGTGTCCATCAAGAAAAAGGACTAAATCAGCGGGTTCTTTGCCTCGCTTCAAGGTGCGGCGATGATGCTTGCACCAAGTTATAACCGTCGTATCATCGGCAAAATATGGTATTTTATCGCTCCTTTCAACACAAATCCTGCTTAACTGGCGCATACTATCTGGATCATTTGGGTTGCCGGTGCGAGTGCGAAGATATGTGAATTTATCGCCATCTTCCCCAACAAAATCCTCAGGAACCTGATATGAGCAATATTCCGCCCGCTTCAAATCCATTTCATCAACTTTCCCATCACCATCATCATCAAGCAAATTGGACAACTCCTCGTCTATCAAATTGTCGCCATCCTCATCTGCACCAAACTTTTGAGTTCTATCCAAAGGACAGTGCAAATATGATGGAGAATTTAGGTAGCCGGTTCTAATTCGCCTATAGCCAAGCGGTGCTGTCGTATCAGGTTGAGGAAAGCTATATAAACTTAACAATCCCCTACCAACTGGCGGATTTGAAGGCAAGCAGCCTTGGAAATCAAAAGGTGGGTAACCTTGATAATCAAGGTGATAAAGCTTTACAGCCTGATAAATCACCTGCAAATTCAACTGGCATTGCATTCCCAATCCTTTTGTGCCAACACCTGGTATTGTTGGCAAGATTATGGCAGTTACAATGGCTATCAGCCCTAATATGACGAGCAACTCAACAAGAGTTAAAGCGTTTTTCTCTTTCCCCTCCATCGTTTGGTATCACCTCCTGATGAGAGCCTCCCTCACAATTACGCTCCCCAAGCTAAACTGTCGCTTACCACCTACCGCTCCCAAGAAAAATCTGCCACTAACCCAGACCTTAATTGAAGCACCCTCAACTTTTTCAACATGTGCACACGGCATTGGGAGATGAATTACACCTTTCCAACTTGTTCTTTGCGGATCATACTCAACTCTCCGCAGGATTGAATACCTGTTCCCATTTATGTCAACATAAACAATATTTATTAGCAATCCACTCCACATCCCAGCCACAAAAATTCTCTGTCTGTCGTTGGGATCCACAAAATACTCACGCCAATATTCAACAGATTGCCCTCCACCAATAGTTGGAATAGTTGGTGAGGGGGTGAAAGACAATGGCGGAACAAATGCTACAAAGAACCAGTTATCAATGAGTTGGTTTGGAGACCTTGCAGACCTGTAAGATAGACGAAGCAATGTATCGGCACTGAGGTTGGGAAAAAACACCATGCTACCTGGTGTAATTTCAAACTCAGTGTCTGGGATAGCTTGCAATGGCGAAATAAAAGCTGCAACACCGGCTTCCGCTGATACACCCAAGGGCTTTTCAATCAACGGCTTTGGAATTGGGTCAAATACTGCCCCAGTTGTTGAACCAATTGATTCGGTCCTACCCCAGCAGCTCATCCAAGTGCCCTCCGAACCTAACTCGTAGGACACATGTGTGGGAAATGGTGGCGCTGGCAATGAAATAACCCCGGAGCGCTTTTGCTCATCACTCAAAGACGGCAAAGAAATCGGGACGAGTTCTTTGAGGCTCAAGACAGCTAAGCCAACCTGCCCCTGTGCATTTTTCAAAAGTTGTGGCACTATAACTGCAACGCCGCTTGCGTCCGAGCGCGCTTCATTAAGCTCTTCATCTGTGACGAATCTTTGTCCACCTGTTGAAGCAATATAAGATATCCGATACCATCTCTGCTCATTCGGACTAAACATCACTACAATCTCCGGCGGAGTTCTTGAGTAGTTCACAAAGTATTTGTTGCTGCCTGGCGTTACTTCACTTAGAGCGCTTGCTTCGGTGTAAGACCGATACCTGTAAGCTATGATTGAACTTATAGGTGTTAAGCTGGTTAAGTCAGTCCTACCCTCTATCCTCTCTCCTAAAACCATCCTTAAGCGCCTGCGCAACTCAAGCAAATCTTCAATTGCTCTTTTGCCGTCGGATGGCTCATCGGGTTTTCCATCGCCATTCTTATCAATCGGCAGGTCAAGCTGGCGGAGGTCAGCTAATGGCAACTCATACAGCGTCGGATTGTCGGGTAACAAGCCACCCTCAAGCTTGGCTGAATTTGCAAGATCATGGGCAATTCGTTCCGCAATTGTCCTTGCAAGATTGCGCTCCCTCAGCACCCTAAGTGCTCGTTGACCAGTTGGAAAAACATTCATCATCAACCAAAGCCCAATGATGAGCAATGCGATGACCACCAGCACTTCAATCAGGCTAATGCTAAACTGTGTTCTAACTCTACGAGCGCCATTCACCACAGGATTGAAACTACTTGCCAAATTTTTTGGAGCCATTTCGTGCACCACCTTCCGCAGGCTTCACTCATTCCTTTGCAAACAACACTTTGCGAACACCGCAAACCACCGCCTCCAATTGCCTGTAAAGTCACCACGAAAAGACATTACCTATTATCCTCGGGACGGCGCTCATAAAAACCATCGTTAATGCCATCTCACAAGCCGGCAATAACACCTATCAACTAAGGACAAAGCCATTTAACTTATACCACGCTTATGGATTTCAATTTTTGTGCGGCAAGTTATGCGCCTTATGATGGTTGATGCTTTCACGAGAGCCGAGGCAAAGACGATGCGCCATCATTAGTTCGTCAGTTGGGCAAGCTTTTCTCAAAATCTGCTTTGCAGGCTCGCATTTCCAACTGCCCGAACAATGATGAGCCATATCGCTGACCAACCATATGAGAGCATCACGACGGGTGTAATTGGTCCTGAGTCGTTAATGAGGAAGGACAGAAGCGCACCGCAGGCAAATGAGGCAACTAATGCCCTCAGCATATCGTCACCCACAACTGCGTTTGCAACTTCACGCCTAATGAGAAAAACACCCACGGCGCCAAAGAGAGCATAAACACAGAGGGCGACTGTAAATGGCGCATGCTTGAATGCACGCCACCAGATGACGGCTTTGGTCACAAGCATTGATGTGAACGCTCCAAAACCATGTTCACGAATTAGGATGACGAACCTTCCAAGGTGACTCATTCCTTCAACTCCACGAAGCAAATCAACGATGACGAAGATAACAAGAGCACATGCAAGCACAAGAGCCACAAAGAGAACGCATCGCCAGCTTATCTTAATGCGCTGCATCGCAATATAACCGACCCCAAACGATGGTATTGCAGAAAGCAGTCCGCCAAAGTTTGCTCCTACATTCGGATGCCCAATTGCAACCGCTGTGAGCAACCCGATAGCAAACCACACGGGTAACCTCAAGAGGTTATGAGTTAAGATGCCGCTCACAACACATGAGACCAATAGTGAGCACCCAAGCGCTGCAGCCATTCCCACATTTCCAAGCCCATAAAATCGCCCGCCGTAATATGGCGAATAGCCCATAATGGATGCAAGCTGAAGTCTTGCACCGGTGAAGGCGTCAGCTAACATCACGGCAAATGAAATAACGCTGAGGAGAACGATGTAGCGCACTTCGCCAGATGACGCTGTCCACAGTATAGCGCTCAGCAGGAGCGCAATTAGCCACACAAATTGCAGCGTCACAAATGGCGCTGCTATTCGTTCCCTTAAGATGACTTCGCACCAGTATGAAATTGGTAGTGCCATGATGAAGGCGCCAATGCCGTTGCTGACCTTACCTAAAGTCAGTGCAGTTGAGTTTCGGCTATAACGAATGTGCGCCGCCCAAATCAAGATGAGCATCGCATGCAATGATTGCAGTATGCTCATGAAGTAAAGTGCAACTGAGCGGAGCATGCCGTCAGATTGAGATGTGAGCTCAATCAGCTTGCGCACTCGTTCAACATGCTCATCAGCTCTGATGGAAACCATTCTTCTTCCCACCATCCTCACACCAGCCCTTATGCCCAGATGATGCAGGACAGTCGGAGCAATATCGGTGAGAGAAACTAAGCCGAGGCGCCTCGTTGTCTCCGATGTGAGCAATGATTTTTTCGTAACACCAAATCCATAGGCGATGATGAAGCCAAGCTCGTTCTTCAATGCCCCAGATGACGCAGTAGTGAAGATGATGAGCAGGTCTTTATGCTCATTAAAGCGCCCAAGGATTAACCCGATAGCCTCATCACATTTGAGCAGCGCTGCAGCTCTTGCAGCTATTGCAATTTTGTCGGAGGAGCGAGCGGCATGCAGCGCAGCGCGGTATGTCTCGCCAATGTCAATGGTTATCAAGTCGGCGCTTGCAAAACACCTCTTTAGCTCTTCATCAAACGCCTCCATGTTGATGCTAACACCAAATGGCGCTTTGGCATTTCGCATCAGCATGCGCTTGCTTACATCACCAAGGGGGATAACTCCATCTGATGATGAGGCAATCAATGCGGCATGCCTGAACAGGCTGTCTGGAGCGTGCTCAAGGCTTGTATCGTCGCATCCGATGACAGCCGCTCTCATACCGGAGGCTTTGATCAAATCGCCAAGTGCAAATGGTGTTACACGGTGAAAGCTCTTCACCAAAGACCTCTTTAACCCCTCAACATACGGCAAAACAATGCTCACCTTAGATGACCTTATGCTGCGCCCCGTATAACGCTCATAGGCTGACAAAGCATAGCCAGTCTCAAACGGCTCAAAAATGTTGAGAGCGACCTCCCCATCCGATGAAACAGCAACTCTATCACCACAAGCTATGGTCACGCATGCGTTCGCCGGATTGAACGCCCCTCCAGTTCTCGTGCACAGCGCTGCTATGCCTCCGGAGGAAAGCAAGCGCATTATTTTGGGCGGTCGGGCGGAGAGCAAATCGCTGAGGCTAACATAGTCAAGCACAAAAATGATTGCGTGGCGTCTTATCGCACGGTTCGGCTGAACCCCTAAAGCATCATTCAGCATTGTGCAGCAGGATGAAATGGCAGCGATGAAACTCGTTAACTTAACAAACGGCAAAAAGACACTCAAACAATGCCGGCAAAGTCCACTGATGGCATTTCACCCCGCACACATTGGTATCGTAGGGAATTAAAAACCTTCCATGAAACTATGCGGCATCATAAAGATACATGCTGCAGGTGAAAAAACTGAACTTCATAGCTGAAGCCACCCTCGCATGATGCATCATTTACAGCCCAGAGAACATTCAAAAACGAACAATGCGGGTAGCTTACAGCTGCTCCTAAATTCAACTGCGTAACTCTTATTGTATTCGGAGTCCAGTTGTTAAGCTATTGTGAGCAAACTCTCAACTTATGGCTTTGCAGCCGATTAGCATTTTGAAGGGAATGCTCTTTGCTCAAAAAGCTGTTGGTGCATAATCATCCATGCCAGCGGCTTTATCCAAACTAAATCTTTTCTTTTCGGCTCACCGGGAGGTTCGCCCTCCCGACTTAATGAAGGGGGGGTTTACCCTCCCGACTTAATGAAGGGGAGGTTTACCCTCCCAACTTAATGAAGGGGAGGTTTACCCTCCCGATTTCGTGAAGGTGAAGTTCCAGCTGAGCCAAAACTTTTGGCTTTGGTGAGAAACAGTATGGGCGCATAAAATTAGAGCGAATTTTCGGGCGGGCTGTCATACGCCCCTACAATAAATTTTAGTCATCTAAAGATGGCGCTCACGAAAATCATCGGCGAGTATAAGCTAAACTTGCAGCGTTTATTGTTAAAGTCATACAACAACAGCACTTCCAACACGCAGAGTATAACCTGAGGTGCACGAACACATAATCTTCACCGATACCGATGGTGAGCAGCATGAGCAAAGTGGAAGGAAACGAAAGGGCAACTTCACCGAATGTTAACTTTGCCCACATAGCCAGCTTCGCCATTGGCATAACATTGCTTGGGGTGAGTGGCGGAATCTATGGGACAACATTCAACAACTTCCTCAGCGACGAATTCAACATGGGTTCAATTGAGCGTGGTCAGCTTGAGTTGCCGAGGGAGTTGCCTGGCTTCCTTTGCGCTTTGCTCAGCGGCGCTCTTCATTTTTTAAGCGAGCCAAAAGCCACTGCAGTGGCATCACTGCTCATAGCTGTCGGGATGGCTATGCTGCCCTTTACCGGTGGAAACTATGCCATGCTTATCATTGCGCTTTTGTTTTGGAGTTCGGGCACGCACCTTACGCAGCCATTTACAAGTTCAATAGCAATGCAACTTGCACCACCGCATTCAAGGGGGACTTTGCTTGGCAGGCTGCGCGCACTGGACGCTGTGGCTATGATTGTTGGATGCACAGTTGTTTGGTGGGCACTTGAACGATGGCGTTATGAGGGGCTGTTTACAGTCGCCGCGCTCTCGGCAACGCTATCGGCTCTCGCCTTCACCTCGCTACCGGATCTTAGAGGAAAGAAGCAACCACGCCCAAAGTTCGTATGGGATAGGCGCTACGGCTTGTTTTACTTGCTCAACATATTCTTTGGGGCAAGGAAGCAACTCTTCCTGACATTTGGTCCTTGGGTGCTCGTCAGGATATTTAAGCAACCTGCCTCAACATTTGCCCGCCTTTGGATCATATCAGCGCCACTCACCGCCCTTTTCAATCCAGCTGTTGGAAGGCTTGTGGATAAGTGGGGCGAAAGAACGGTCCTTATGCTTGATGCGGGATTGCTCACGATCGTGTGCTTGGCTTACGCATTTGCATCACGCATCCCGTTCGGACTATACATTGCGTTCTCTTGCTACATCCTTGACCAACTTCTCTTTGTGACAGGCATAGCAAGGGCAACCTATTTGAAGAAGATAGCCAAGGACGAAGACGATGTCACGGCATCGCTATCGCTCGGTGTGAGCCTTGACCATGCCGTTTCCATGTCCCTTCCTTGGCTCGCCGGATACATATGGGCAAGATATGGACACGAGTATGTCTTTCTCATTGCCGCAGCGCTATCACTGGTCAACATGCTCGCAGCAAGCTTTGTGAATGTAACACAAGCGGACAGTGGTTCAGCGAGAGAAAGGGAGTAAAACAGCACGGTTTGGATGACGCCGCAATTTTTGAGGATGGTTTTAAGGCTCTCACACGCATCATCGCTCACGCATACGAATCAATAAGACTTTTTATGCGTAGCTTCCGCTCAATTGCTCTTGCAGTCAACCCTTTGATCTTCGTGATAGCGATGGTCACAGTTCGCCCTGCGGGCAAGTCAAAGCAGTTGTCGGAGAAGACCACATCATAACCAGGCAGGTAAAGCCAAACAAATTTGGCGAGGCTCTTTGCCGAGAGCACAACGGTGAACACTTCATCGCCCTCATTCACTGTGAAGCTTATTTCTGGCGGCTCAAGCTCAAGATGCTTTGGCGGAACAAAATTTACGGTGCACATGCTCATGCGTTCTTCATCGCAAAGAAGCTCGTAGACTAATACGACCCTGCGCTCATTCTCCTCGTTGATGAGGCGTGAGAAATTCAAATTGAGGAAGCGCCCGCTTGACTGCGGCGCCACCTCAACCTCCTTCTCGCCGCATTCAATAGTATCGCCATTCAGCGTCTCAAGCGACCATCTCACAAGCCCTTCAAACTTGTTGAGCGTGTCATTTGTGATGTGCAATTGAACCCGCTTGCCATCCTCCTCAGCCGATAGAAGCACTGGCGCATAAAATCTCTTTGCGGCATAGTGCAGCGCCTTCCATCTGCCAAAATAGTCAATGCTTGACCAAGAGGCAACTTGCCAGCAATCGTTGAGCTGCCAATAAAGCGTGCCACTAACCCTGTGTCTATTCCTTCGCCAATGCTCAACGCCGCACCTTATCGCCTCGGCTTGCAAAACCTGTGTAAGATAGATTAGGCTTTCAAAATCCTTTGGTAAACGGAATGTCCGAGCAAGGTAGGTAATCATAAGTTCGTTCCCACGAGGATGCCTTTGATGATACTCCATGACATACGATGTGAGATTGAGATCCTTTTCATCAGCGAATGTCCTGATCGTCTCAATGTGTGGCAGAGATTGGAAGCCGAACTCGCTGACGAAGCGGTGAAAGTGCTTCCTGTATTCGGTGAATGGCACCATACCGTGCCATACCTCCCAGTAGTGTCCATCGCCAGAGCTTTCGCCATTTGGGTCAACGAACGGAGTCCCAGAGGAGGGGGAGCTTGCCCAGTATGGTGTATCCGGATCCTCCCTTGCGCAAACCTTCGGCAGTATGTTGTGAAACAGCTTATCATAATTCTCTTTGTGCTTGCTTGAAAGGTGCCCGCTCCAACCCCACTCAACCCATCCCCACTCCATCTCGTTATTGCCACACCAAAGCGCCAAGCATGGATGATGCCTAATGCGTCTTATGTTGTCCACCGCTTCCCTCACGACATTTTCAATGAATTCGTCGTCTCCGGGGTAGACGCTGCATGAGAACATGAAATCGTGCCAAACGAGTATTCCCAACTCGTCACAGAGGTCGTAAAAGACCTCATCCTCGTAAATGCCACCTCCCCACACACGCAGCATGTTGAAATTTGCCTCAGCAGCGCTTTTGAGCAATTGCTCATAGCGCTGTCGGCTCACCCTTGATGGGAAGATGTCAGCCGGTATCCAATTTGCCCCCTTGCAAAATATCGGGATTCCGTTTACGACGAATGTGAATGAGTTGCCATATCTATCCGGCTTTTGGACGAGCTTGAGTGTCCGCAAGCCGATGCGAAATGAAACAGCATCAAGGAGAGTGCCATTTGATAGCGCCTCAATTGTCACATTGTAAAGTGGCTGTTCTCCATATCCCCTTGGATACCACAGCTTTGGCTTGGTTATTTCAGCCACGAGCGTTGATACAGTGTCACTGACCTTAAGTTCGCTCATTGACTCATCCACATCTCCGTCGGGAGATGTGACGCGCATGACTAACCTAATTGGTGCATGCTCATATCGTTCCAGCAAAACACGGGCGGTCAATACCACCTTTGAACGGGTGTGCATCTGTCTTATGTGCACATCCTCAATTCGCGCCAGAGAGTAGCCACAGAGGCGCACACTACGCCATATGCCCATTGTCGGCAGCTTTGGTCCCCAATCCCAACCGAATTGATAGGGGGCTTTGCGTATGTAAGGGGCGCCGGGGATGGACATGCTCGGTGATATTAGCGGCTCAACCTTCATCCTCGGGCGAGTATACTTGAGTGGCGATGTGAAGCGGACTATAAGTTCATTGTCTCTTTCCTTGACCAACCCACTCACATCAAAGCGCCATCTCACAAACATGTTATCAGCCTGACCTATCCTACGACCATTCAAATAAAGCGTTGCAATCGTGTCCAATCCGTCGCACTCCAAATAGAGGCGTTCCTCTGCGAGCAATCCATCTTCAGCATCAAACACCTTCCTGTATTCAAAATCGCTTTCAGCGACCCATTGGACAAGCCTCTCATTGTCGCCAACGAATGGGTCTGGAATCCGCTTCAATGAGAGCAGGTCGGTGTGGACACATCCGGGAACTGTAGCTGGCATCCAATCCCTGCTCCCGCCACCCCTAAACTCCCAGCACCCGTCAAGCGATTGCCTGTGCATTCCCGCTCACCTCCCACAATCATCCGCTCTCAACCTGTATAGATGCTTTTAACTGCCGCGCTCAAAAGGATTTGACGCATGAGAACATCCCCAATGATGCAGCGAAAAGAAAGCAGCTTCTTTTGAAGGTCAATGAGATAGCCTGAGGACAGCCGAGGGTTGCTTGCGCGTAACTGTGATACGGTTGTGCTGAAGGATCAAACTGCGCACCCTTTGAGGACGCAAATGACTTTACAGCTTCCTCGCTTAAAACGCCACAAGGAGTTTACCCCGTCCAAGTTACATACGATCAAGGTCATAAATGCCTTCCTCTTCTTCCTCACGGCTCTGGAATATGCGTTCAACCATAGTCAAAAGCTCAATTGGGCTGAAGGGCTTCGTAAGGTAAAGGTCGGTGCCAAGAACATACCCAGTTAGGACATCCTTATCTTGTGCGCGCGCTGTGAGCATCACAACGGGTATATCCCTTGTAGCCGGGTCCGCCTTAAGGCGCTTCAGGGTTTCAAAGCCATCAAGGCGCGGCATCATAACATCAAGTATGATAAGGTCTGGCTTTTCCTGCTTCACCTTTTCAAGGCACTCCAAACCGTCGTATGCCGTTATAACCTGATACCCGCGCCTCTCCAAGTTCACTTGCACGAGCCTAACTATATGCTTCTCGTCGTCAACCACGAGTATCTTCTTCCTATCTGGTGCCGACATCTATTAACTCACCTCACTTGCACTTTGAACAACAAAATACTCCCTCTTCCTTAGGTATCTTTAATGCTCAACTACATGATGCCCTTCAAAATACCAATCGTCAATAGCTTGAAATCCAACCCCAAACCCCATCGGCAAATCACTCACACCTAAAAATCCATTTCCTTTCCATCAACTTGATGGCGAGGTTAATTTCCTCCTCAGACAACATACCAACTTGCAGCCTCTGTGCGAATGCCTTTTCAAAGCCGATACAAAGTGCCTCAACTACTTCATCAACCGATGGCTTGTTCAATAGCAACTCTTCAAGAGAGGTGAACGCTCGCCCTTCAATTATGCCATTGCCAAACAGACGACAAAGCATTTCCTCATCCCATCTCAACGGCACTGAGCCATGTTGCAATATCGCACCTTTACAGCGCGCCTGTGCGCTGCCAACAAGTTTCATTGAGCCTACCACGATATCGGTCGGCGAGCGCACAGCATAGCAGAATTGATCGCTCAAGCGTTTATGCGATTCCTTACACGCTCTTACTTCGTCATCTTGACCGTCTGCAGATACCAAACCGTCGCAAACAAGACGAGCCTCAATCCCCAGCCTGCGCAAACCAATCACAACACCCTTACTTATTAGCCTGTATGCCGCAAGCACTGAACACTCACCAATTAAGCTCTTTGGAAACACCACCGAGTAAGTTACCTCATCATCATGAAGAACTATGCCGCCGCCTGATAACCTTCTAACAACATCAATGCCATCTCTCTTGCACCTGTTTAACAACTCTTCATCAAGCCTGGTGAAATAGCCCGCCGAGATTGTTGGGCGACACCACATATAAAGGCGCACCGTTGTTATTCCCCATCTAACTGACGCCGCCCTCAATATCGCCTCATCAACTGCTATATTCCATGCGCCATCGGCAGGCTCGTCAATCAGCAAACGAACAAACTCGCCCACTTGCCTCTACAGCCTTCCTTCACGCCTCAACATCTCAACATACGATTGCGCTGTCAGCAACCCTCTAACTTCATCTGGCGATGGCATCTCAACCACGATTAGCCAACCATCGCCGTATGGGTCTTGATTTACAAGCCCGGGATTGTCAACCAGTTGATTATTCACCTTTACGACGGTGCCGCTCACCGGCGAATAAAGCTCTTCGCTCGCCTTCACTGAGTCCATAACACCAAACGGTTGCCCAGCCTCAACATGGTCACCGACATCCGGAAGCTCAATGTAAGTAAGTTCGCCCATCTCACGCTGCGCAAAGTCTGTTATGCCTATGGTCGCAAAATTGCCTTCAACCCTCACCCACTCATGCGTCGGGGAGTAGAGCAACCCATCAGGGAAACGCAGTTCCACTTTCCTTCACCCCTCAAGTCAGTTGCTCATTCATCTCAATTGGGGTTCAAAGTTCTGCTCCCTTCGCCGCCGGCAGTCTTAGTATGCCGCGAAATTCCATCACATCTTCCGCGGCGCGCACCGAGGTGAGATGCGGTTCAAGCGGCAATTTCATAAACGCCAGCTCAAACGAGAATTCTGCCCTTCCAATAAGCCACTCAACTGTGCTTGCCGGCACCGGGATGACGCTGAATACCTTTAGGGACTCGGGTTTGAAAGCCACACTGCATGGCGGCACTACATGAAGCACACCGCTGACTGAAAAAGGAACGCGCAGCCACCATATAGGGTAATACGATTCAACGCTTATCTTCTGGCTATCCAGCTTCGCTCTCGCTTGAATAAACCCATTCTCAGCCATCTTGCCCTCCACAATTGAGCAGATGAAACTTGAGGACAGCTTAAGCGAGAACCATCCCTCGTCCAGATCAATCAACCATATGCGGTGCTCATCTAATAGCTTGTTAAGGTCATAACGGACTTTGGACAACTCAACAGTTAGTTCGGCGAACGGCATTCCATCAAATTCGCAATCGCTGAACTTCAGCGCTACATTAGCGATGTAACCAACTTGCCTTATCACCCTTTGCTTTGCTGTTGATGGGGTTGGTGTAACAGTTTCTTCGCCCGGCTGATTCCCATCCGAATACGCTATGAACTTTGCCAGAGCATCACTTTTAGCTTTCGCTCCCACAACGGTTATCTCAACCAGATCAAGCTCGCCACGCAAAGCCTTTAGACCACCATGCCCTTTAACTTTGACTTGGATGCTTTTCGAGTTTGGGAAGAGAGAACGCATTATGCGTTCAATCTGCCTCTCATATCTGGACGGCTCGGAAAAGTATGAAAGCACCCCCAAGAGCAAAATTACGGCTGCTATAACTTGCATTTGCCATTCACCCCAAGCTGTGCCTGCTTCAGTGGCAACAATACACGCCCAAAAATTCCAAGCGCTGCACCAGTCAAATCATCTCCCATATTCTGTTTAGCGCCCTCGCTGTAACGAGCGCCGCTTCCTCGTCCGGCAACTCACTTAGTGACTTGCTGAACGGCTCCGGCGTGACGGGTCCATCGTAGCCTATATCCTTAAGCGCTCTTAGAAAACCAACAAGGTCAATAACTCCAGTCTCTCCGGGCAAGCACCTCACATTATCAAGTTGCTCATCCACCGGTATTCCAGCCGGGGCATCGTTGACATGAACATACACAACCTGCTCTTGGCTCAGCTTCCTAATATCCTCAAGTGTTCCTCCACTTGTCCACCAATGCCATGAGTCAAGCAAAAGCCCAACATTGCCAGTCCCTATGGCATTGCACAATTCAATCATCTGACCGATTGTGTGTATGAACTCATATTTGTGTCCGATGCGCAAAGTCCTCGTGCCGAGGAATTCAAGCCCAAGGCGACAGCCATGCTCGCTTAAGATGCCGACAATGGGTTTGAAGCGCTCAACATGCCATTTAAAGTTTTCATCATATGGGCGCTCATCGGAGAAAGACGGCACCCATGTGATGAACCTTACACATCCAACATCGCTTGCGAGCCTCGCCCATTTTGGCAGCTCATTCAACCCGCGCTCGTAGTCACTGTCATTGAGCCAGTTAAATGGCAACCCGCACCCGCCAACCTTCATTCCAAAACGCTCATATAGCGAAGTGATGAAGTTAACGGAGCGCTCACTTGAAAGCCTTTCAGCCTCGCCCAACGGAAGGTCAACGCCCTCAAAGCCGGCGTCGTGCGCTATTTTAAGCGACCTTTCAAGATCCGCATGTATACCTATGGCTCCGGGATTCAGGTTCCGAAACATTCCACATCGCCCCCTTAAAAGTAGCTCATATCACACTCCCATTCACATCAAAGGATGAGGACGCCAAACGAATTATGCAACAGCTTGAAGCGATTTAGCTCGGCCAGATTACAGGCAAACTGGCTCATAACTTTAAAGTGCTATGGCTGTATAAAGCCAATCTGGAATCCAACCCGTTTGAAATGCAAGGATAGGCAAGTTTACCCACCCAAACGTTCTAATGGGCATGATGCCCAGATTCTTGAGGCGACGGCAGCTTGAACATTCAGTGGTGCAAAATTATGGACGGATGAGAGTCTGACCAAGAATTCTCACATCCAAAGCACCATTACCATCACCTACAGCTTGCTCATCACCTACAACTTGATTTTTGCGCCACAGCTTGCGATGTGAGCACCGCTGAAGCACTATCAAGGTGCACAATTTGGTAGCGTAAACTTGGCGGCGTAAACACAACGGGCATTCGGCTAAGCCCGTGCAATGTTAACATCGGCTGTTTATCGCTGCTAAATTGCAGGGTAGGAGAAATTGCGACATCTGCATTTGATGCAGATTTGTTTGAGCGGGCAACTTGGCGTAAAGGCGATTTCACTCCTGCTATGATGCTTTGTTAGCCGGCAGAGATGGCACACCTTTCTGGCAGGCAGATGAAGCTTAAAATGGCGCTACACATTGGCTTTAAATGCCGCTATCGCTCTCTGCTAAGAAGTTGTATGTGAAAAATCCATGCAACTGGTTTTAGCCAGCGGTTGATGACAAATCAAACGAGCGCCGAATTCGTTCGGCAAAAATCCGTGAGCATTATGAGCATATGTAATACGCTCACACGATTACTTTCGTCGTCTAAAGATGGTGCTCGTTAAAAATCGCCATTGACTGTGGGCTGAAGCCCATGGCATGGATTGAATAGCAGCATCCACCAAAAGCGCTATCAGTAAGGAACGATCGCCATCAAGGGGTGCAAGTATCGTCTTGAGGCAGGATGAGAGAATTGACCGAGAAGCCGAGAAGGAAAAGTTCAGGCTATATAGGCAAACCAGAGACCCAAAGCTGAGGGATGAACTTATCAGCGCCAATATTGAACTTGCGAGGCGCATTGCTCGGCGCTATGCAACTGTATGCAGCGAACCTTTTGAAGACCTCTTCCAAGAAGCCTGCATCGGATTGATAAGCGCAGTTGAGCGCTACAACCCGGATGTGGGAACGCAGTTTAACACCTATGCAACGCATGTCATAAACGGTCACTTGAAGCACTATATCCGTGACTTCGGTAAGCTGATTAAAGAGCCAGCATGGATGCAGGAGGAAAGATACAGGCTTAACAGGGCAATTGAGGAGTTGCGCCAAAAGTTCCACCGAGACCCTGAGCCAAAAGAGATAGCTGAGCACTCCGGGATGGACTTAGAGCTTGTAAAGCGGCTACTTAGCTCGGGAGAGCTGTTTCAAGTTGAGTCGCTTGACGAAGTGATGGTGAGCGAGGAAGGTGAGGAGGGGCTTGATTCACAGCTTGACAGGATGGCGCTTGAAGGTCTTTGGGAGGACATGCAACGCCTTGAGGATAGGTTAGCCATTCAACAAGCGCTGCAGCATTTGAGCAGGCTTCAGAGAAAAGTTATTGAGCTGTTCTTTTACAATGAGCTAACGAAGACAGAGATCGCTCGCATGCTGGGCATATCAGCAAACTATGTCACATACTTGCTTCAGAGGGGGCTAAGAAACCTGCATGAGCTGTTGATGGGCAAAGCACCAGTAAAGGGGAAAAGGGTTATGGAGAGGGTTGATGAGGTGACTGGATTCTTCAGCGAGCAATACTTCACCGAACGTTTGAACGAGGATTTGCGCAGGGCGCAGCGATATAACTTCCCAGTCTCAGTGGCATACATTGTTTCCCCGGCACTTAAGTTATACCACCGCCGTTGGCGCACAAGGCATTTTAACGCCGTCATATCAAAGGTGGCAGAGGTCATCCGTTCAAATTTGCGTGAGGTTGATTATGTTGGAAGGATGAAGGTAAACGAGTTTGCGATAGCTATGCCGCATACGACTGCAAAGGGCGCAGAGAGAGCAATGGAGAGGCTGAAGAAAAAGATCATCGCCACATTCAACGGCAGCGCCCAAGAGAGACCCCAAATTGACTTGCACTATGCCATCGTTGAGTCACCGAAGGGTGAAAATGAGGCAACTGAATTGCTTATCAAGGCTGAGAGGGAGGCAAAGGAAAGCGCTGAGTTGAAATAGAGAAAAGCCCAATCGCAAAATCAAAGCCAATCAAATGTCAAGCTCATGCTCAACTTCCTTTGCGTGAGCTTCGATCAGCTTCCGGCGCGCCTCCACACTCTCGCCCATGAGTATTGTGAACAACTCATCAGCCCTTTTTGCATCCTCAACTTTAACCTGAATCATCACCCTCGTATTTGGGTTCATCGTTGTCTCAGCGAGCTGATCCGGGTTCATTTCGCCCAAGCCTTTGTATCGCTGCACATATGCATTCTTAAATTTCTTGAGAAGCTCGTCCCTCTCGGAATCATCGTATGCATATTGGATTTCACGCCCGCGCCTGATGCCATAAAGCGGCGGCTTTGCAATGTAGACATGACCGCGTTCAACAAGCGGGCGCATATAGCGGAATAGGAATGTCAAGAGCAATGTGCGTATGTGACTGCCATCAACATCGGCATCCGCAAGCAATATGATGCGACTGTATCTTAGCTTACTTATATCAAAGCCGCTATCTTTATCCTCATCCGACTTTCGCTTCCTTTTACCATCACCGATCTCGGATATTATTCCAGTCCCGACAGCAGTTATGATCGCTCTGATCTCCTCGTTGTTGAGCACCTTCTCAAGGCGGTGCTTCTCAACATTTATGACCTTGCCGCGCAGCGGCAGTATGGCTTGTGTCCGTCTATCTCGCCCCTGCTTAGCGGTGCCCCCAGCTGATTCACCCTCAACTATGAAGAGTTCGCACAGCTCCGGATCCCTCTCGGTGCAGTCAGCGAGCTTGCCCGGCAGCCCGGATTCGTCAAGGGCGCTCTTACGCCTTATTAGCTCAGCAGCCCTCTTTGCAGCCTCACGAGCCTTCGCTGCATTTATAGCCTTTGCTATGATGCGCCTTGATGGTGTTGGATTCTCATCAAAGTATCTGCTCAAACCCTCGTGAACAATTGAGTAAACGATGCCCTCAACTTCGCTGTTGCCGAGTTTGTGCTTTGTCTGTCCCTCAAACTGTGGGTGAAGCAACTTCACGCTCACGATCGCTGTAAGACCCTCACGCACATCATCCCCAATCAGGTTTTGATCCTTTTCCTTCAGCATATTGAATCTGCGCGCATAAAGGTTAACGACTCTCGTCAGGGCATTCTTGAAGCCAGTCTCATGCGTCCCGCCATCCACTGTCCTAACATTGTTGGCAAACGAAACTATGTTTTCCTGATACCCCTCATTGTATTGAATGGCTACCTCAACCTCCACATCCTCCCTTGTGCCACGAATATAGATCGGGCGGTGAAGTGTCTGCTTTCCAGCATTTAGGTGCTGCACATATGCGGCGAGCCCACCCTTTTCATGAAATTCAGTTGTCTCACCGGTGCGCTCATCCGTAAGCGTTATCTTAACTTGCGGGTTGAGGAAGGCAAGCTCATGGAGCCTGCGTGCAACAATGTCCCTTTGAAATTCAGTCGTCTCAAAAATTTCGGTGTCGGGCTTAAACCGTATTGTTGTGCCAGTGCGTTTCGTCCTACCGATGGGCTTTAGCGGTGTTACAGGTTGACCACGCTCATAGCGCTGAAGCCATATCCTTCCTTCGCGAGCCACTTTCACTTCAAGCCATTCGGAGAGCGCATTAACAACTGAGACGCCAACTCCGTGCAAGCCTCCACTGACCTTGTATCCACCGCCACCGAACTTGCTCCCAGCATGAAGCATTGTCAGAGCAACCTCAACTCCGGGGCGCTTCTCCTCAGGATGCATGTCCACAGGTATACCGCGCCCATCATCGGCGACACTAACAGAGCCGTCTTTGTGAATAATCACCTCAATCCGCCTGCAGAAGCCGGCGAGCGCCTCATCAATGCTATTGTCAACAACTTCGTCAACGAGGTGATGAAGGCCGCGAACACTTGTATCTCCGATATACATTGCTGGGCGCTTCCTGACACCCTCCAAGCCGCGAAGCACTTGAATATGATGCGCTTGATAATTGGATAAGTCCTCTGTCTGCTGCCCCTCAACCATTTCTGGTGCGCTAATTTTCGTTTCAGCTTGCTCAACTTCGCTGGCTTCGGCGACTTCAACTTGAGCCACCTGCAAATCAGACATACTACCCAGCTGCGGAGCAGCCTCAACCTGTTCCTTAACCTCTTCACCCATGAGCGATGGTTGCCGCTTCAATGCTGCTTTCGTTGCCCTTTTGCTGGATGACCTTCTCATGTTTCTACCTCCGTTCATGCCGCATTGGAAACCATTGGGGTAAAACACGAAGCCAAATAAATTTTAGCGCATATCAAAGCAACTCTGCAACAAACCGTAAAACATTCTCTGCAAGCAATGTTGCCGTTTAATATTCACTCCGGCAGTGGCTTACCCTTTGTCTCCGGGGCAGCTGGAAGGACAAACAAGCCCAGAAGGAAAACGAGGGAGAGTATTGAGCCAGCAGCTCTTATGCCATACGCAGCCCTCAAGTGCCCAAATGTGTATGGACCGGCAATGGCAAGGTAGCGCGCCACATTATAACAAAAGCCAGTCCCGGTAGCCCTAAGGCGAGTTGGATATAGCTCCGGGAAATAAACGGCATAGCCACCAAACAAGCTCGTTGTAAAGAACCCCATCAACGGAAACAGCAACAGCGCATCCGAAAAGCTGTTTACACTCTGGAATGTTAATGGCACAACAACGAGGCATAGCAGGAATGAACACGCAAAAGCTCCCCTTCTGCCGATGCGCTCAGCCAACCATGCCCACGCCAGTATGCCAAAGAATGCACCAGCATTTTGCATCATGATGGCTATGCTGACGGCTCTTTCAGTCGGGGCTTTGAGCTCTGCAAGGTTTTGTGGGTTAAGCACACTCCTAAGCAAATCTGGTGACCAAGTCCCTATGCCCCAAAAGCCTATCACTCCAACCGTTACAAGGCTCACACCGACTATCGTGTTGCGACGCCAGCGCCTGTCGGAGAAAAGCTCGGCAAAGTTCCCCAACCGCTCAACGCCTGATGCTGCAACAACTTTTGCTCTTTCCCAACGCTCCGGCTCACGAATGAAGAGACGAATGATAAAGACAAGCAGCGCCGGGAAAAAACCAACTGCATACACATATCGCCAGCCAAGCACCGGTGATGCACCTATCGTGAGGTTGATCAATCCGGCTAAGATGTTTCCCAACGCTGATGAAGCCTGCATTATCCCGAGTGCGGCTGCTCTGGAACGCTCGGGGAAGACTTCAGCAACAAGAGCCGCACCTGCAGCGAATTCTCCACCAACGCCGAGTCCGCACAGGAATCGGTAGATTGCAAAATCCCACCAAGTCTGAGATAGCGCAGTTATGCCAGTGAAGCCAGCATAAAGCAATATCGTGATCATCATAGCCCTTGTGCGACCTATCTTGTCACCCACAATGCCAAACAGAAAACCACCAGTAGCCCACCCGAATATGAAGATGGCTTGCACTATGCCAGTATACTTGGCAACAATTGGGTCTCCCGGAGCAGCATTAAGCAAAGAAGCGAGCGCCGGTTGGCGTGTGAGCACAAATAGCCATTGATCCATAGTGTCAAATGCCCACCCAAGTGAAGCCACAACGAGAACGAGGAAGTGATACCCCGTAAGACCTTCATACCAACGCTCGCCACTCAGAGATTCACCCTTCAGCATTTCCACCACTCCATATCTTTATGTTGTGGCTAACTGCATAATGCAACCTAACTCCAATTTATGCTACTTTCCACCGATGCTGTAATGATGCTGCTTGGCACTTTTGAATATGTGAATCAAAGTGGGTGACGCTTTAAAATGTTTGATGGTGCTCCACGCAGGAAGTCTGCGAGAGGGGGTGGAGAAGAATGCCGAAGGATGCTATAGAGGCAATAATGGAGAGGCGTAGCATTCGGAAGTATAAACCTGAGCCAATACCGAGAGAGCATTTGACGACAATACTTGAAGCCGGAAGGCAAGCTCCATCAGCCGGCAACAGACAGCCATGGAGATTTGTGGTTGTGCGTGACCACGAAGTTAAGCGCAGGCTCGGTGAGGCTTGCAACAATCAAAATTGGATTGCCGACGCCGATGTCATAGTTGCGGGGCTGAGTGTGCCCGCTGAGAGCGAGCGTTGGCATGATAAGGATGTCATGATAGCGATGCAAAACATGATAATCGCAGCGACTGCACTGGGCTATGGGACATGTTGGATAGGTGCCTTCAATCATGAGAAGGTGAAAGAGGTTCTTGGCGTCCCAGAGGATATAAATGTGGTTGCCCTAACTCCCATAGGTGTCCCTGACGAAACCCCAAGACAGCGCCCAAGGAAGGAAATGAACCAAATCTTTTTCTCCGACCGGTATGGTGAGCAGCTAAAACTTTGAAGCCAATGAAACATTGCTGCACAGCTATTTTATAGTTTGATGTGGTGTTGACCCTTCTATCTCTATCACATTAAAGCCGTTCATTTAAGACCAGCCACGTTGCATCTCGTGCGATGAGCAAATTGCAGGCAAGTCGGTAGGGCAAATAAATTTGCCCGAAAGAGTGGGCGGGCTATCATTTGAGGAAGGTGGCAAACTTTCATACGCTCTACCTTGCGCACCTTTACAGTGTTCGCATTACCCGCATTTCAATGCTGATAAAATTATGGCTGACGAGTTAGATAGCGTTTCTTAGCCCCCCTCTGACAAACAAGTGCCTATCACTACAAGCGGGAGTGGAAGCTGATGGACGGAACGGCGATGCGGGATAAGATGCCGAGGGTGAGAGAATTTTACGATGGCAAGACCTTATTCATCACCGGCGGAACAGGCTTCCTTGGGAAGGCGCTAATAGCCAAGCTGATAAAGGATTTAAAGTGCATACGGCGAGCTTATTTGCTCGTGCGCCGAAGAAGACTCCCAAATGGAGAGATAATGGATGCTACAAGGAGATTGCGAGAAGAGGTGTTGCCATCAACAGCTTTTGAACCGTTGAGGCGAGAACTCGGGGAAGAATTTGAGAGACTTATTAATGAGAAGATCGTGACGGTGGAGGGCGACTTAATTGATGAACGGTTGGGACTGAGGGACGAAGTGTATGAGAGGGTGCGAGACGAGGTTGACATAGTTATAAACTGCGCCGCTGATGTTTCATTTGACGCCCCGATTGATGTTGCAATCAAGCTCAATGCTATAGCCCCAAAGCGAGTCCTTGAGTTTGTAAAGATGTGCACACGCAAACCCGTATTCGTGCATGTTTCCACATGTTATGTGAATGCGATGCGAGATGGCTTGGTGAAAGAGGAACCGCTCATGCCTAATGTCTCCATGTGGCACTTGCGCCTCGGAAAAAATCCAAGCGATGCATCTGTTGGAAGATACGATGCCGATGAAGAGGTGCAGGCAATACTGAGGCGGGTTGAAGAATTGTATATGGAAGCGAGATGGCGCTTAAGCAAGCATCCCGACAAAGCTGAAATAGGGCACCGCAAATGCCAAATGGAAGCCGAAGAGTTATCTGATGCAATGCAGGACGAATGGCTAAAAGAGATGCTCGTAAGAGAGGGGATGAAGTGTGCGAGGAGGCGAGGTTGGAATGACACATACACATTCACCAAAGCAATGGGCGAGCAATTGGTCGTCCGCTACAGGGGGGATGTGCCAACTGTTATACTTCGCCCTGCCATTATTGAAAGCGGTCTGTTGGAGCCATCACCGGGTTGGATAGAGGGATTGAGGATGGCAGACCCGATAATAGTCGGCTATGGGCGTGGAAGGCTGCCTGACTTCCCCGGCGACCCAAACGCTATAATTGACTTTGTCCCGGTTGACTTTGTGGTTAACGCTTTGCTGTGTTCGGCAATGCTGGCTGCAATGGAACCGGGACTGCACATCATTCATGTTGCAACAGGCTCAGTCAACCCTCTTAAGTTCGGAGAGTTGTATCGCATCGGAAGGGAGTATTTTCTGAGCAACCCCCTGAGGCTACATGACGCTTCTGCTGTCCCCAAATACCCCGAGTGGACATTCAAACGGAGCGATGAGTTTTTAAGGGAGCTGTGCATCCGTTGGTCTCTCCTTGGCATAATGCAACTGCTGGTGGAACGGTTCCAATTCATCACTCACATGAAAAAGCTGTGTTCAAAGCTGCGCAGCATACGCCTCATGCTTGAACGCTTGCGCTACTATGTTGAACTTTATGGCTCGTATACGGAGGTAAAAGTGTGTTACGATGTGAGGAACCTGCTCAACCTGCTTGAGAGACTTCACGAGGATGACAGGCGCATATTCAACTTTGATGTGCGCTCAATAAATTGGGTTGAATATATCCAACGGATACACATACCCGGCTTGTTGAGGTATGCCTTAGGTATTGACGGTGCAAGAGCGAAATTGGCGCTCTCAAAGTTTGAAGAGCCAGTTGGCAAGCAGCATATCAAAGAGCGATGCAAAGTTGAGCCGAGGATCATTCCAGACTTGATTGTAAGAGCAGCGGCTCTCTTCCCGAACAAAGTCGCTATGCAAATAAAGCGAGAAGATAATTGGGTCAAATACACTTATGCTGATGTTGAGCGGATGCGCCGAATTATGGCTGGCTCATTGCTTAAGGCAGGTGTTGGACATGGTTCAAAGGTTTTGCTCTACTCTGAGAATCAACCTGAGTGGGGAATCTCCTATTTGGCTGCGTCAAGTCTTGGAGCCACAGTTGTGCATGTTGATAGACAACTCCCACCAGAGCATGTTTTGAAAATCGCACAGTGGTCAGGGGCAGTTGCAATAATGGCTTCAAATGCATGTGCTAAGGCAATACATGAATGTGAGGCGGGACGAGAGCAAACCGTCATAGCGTTGCTTGATATCAACAATATGTGCCTTCCATACGGGGAGCACTGTGAGGGGCGCATTGAGCCAATTGAAACTGAAGAGCACGAGCAAAGGATTAGCCCAAGCGATGCTGCATCAATCATTGTGATCTCTGGCGCCGGACACGAGCCAAAGGGTGTGGTGCTCTCACATCGCAACCTCATCTCAAATGTGCTTGCGATATCCCGTGCCCTTAAGCCAGAAGAGAGCGATCAATTCGTTTCAATACTTCCACTTAATCATGCCCTTGAATTTACGGGCGGATTACTTGTGCCATTGTATGCGTGCGCCACGATAACTTACCCGACGACGCTTCGCTCAAGGGCAGTAATTGAAACGATGCGCCAAGCCGGCGCTACTTGCCTAATAGCTGTCCCAAGGGCTTTGCAGATATTGCGCGATGCTATCTTTTCCGAGATCGGGAGAAAGGGGAAGTTTGTTCAGATGCTCTTTAAGGTTATGTTGAAGATTAGCAAATTGGTTTACAGTGTAACCGGCTTAAGGATAGGTAAGGTGCTTTTCCCACAAGTGCACAGAACCTTTGGTGGTAAGCTCAGGGCACTAATAAGCGGTGGAGCTGCACTCCCAACAAGCGTGTTTGATGATTTGACGGCACTCGGCTTTGTCGTTTGCGAAGGATATGGGCTTACTGAGGCATCGCCGGTAGTGACGGTCAACACACTTGAGCGCCAAAAGAAAGGCTCAGTGGGATTGCCCTTACCGGGTGTGCAGGTGAGAATAGCACAGCCGGATGAAAAGGGAATAGGTGAGATACTCGTAAAAGGGGACAATGTCATGCTCGGCTATTTCAAGGACGAAATTGCAACATCACAGGTCATAAAGGATGGTTGGCTACACACGGGTGACCTTGGTTACATTGACCGACAAGGCTACCTTTACATATGCGGAAGGATGAAAGATGTGATAGTCACGGCAGCCGGAAAGAATGTCTACCCAGAAGAGATTGAAGCTCTATACGGTGGCATCCCAGAAGTTAAGGAAATATGCTCTGTTGGGATGTGGGATGAGGAGACAATGGGCGAAGTGATCCATGTTGTCGTTGTGCCCGATGAGAAGCTTTGGAATGATGAAGATGGATTAAAGCTTTTCGAGAAGCGATTGCACGCCGCCATAAGGGACATTTCCGCGAGGGTGCCATCCTATCAACGCATTCAACGAGTCCACATATTGACACATGAATTGCCAAAGACACCAGCACTGAGCATTGATAGGGTTGCTGTAAAAAGGATGCTCATGGAAACCTCAAAACCGTCTGAGCTTACACCAGTCGGCATTCGCGAGATTGACGGGAAATTGCAGGAGCTGATCGTGGATGTCATAGCGCAGGTTGCAAACAGGCCGATGGATAAAATTATGCCGACGCATCATCTTGAGTTTGACCTTGGACTTGATTCGCTCATGCGGCTTGAGTTGCTTGTTGAACTTGAGGCGAGGCTTAAGACAACTTTCCCAGAGGCTATTCTTCCAGCGTTACATACTGTGCAGGATGTGATTGACGCTGCGGCAAGGCGAATTGACAGCGTTGAAGGAGCAGTGGAGAGAGGTGGCAAACGCTTCGTAGCGCTGCGAACTCAAAGGCTGTCAACCAAAGAGGCAAACATGTGGCTTAAAGCTGGCATCCTCAAAAAAACCTGTAGGTGGTTGGTGAGATTGTCACTGCACGCCATCATCAAAACTTATTTTGGCTTTGAAGTGCATGGCGAGAATAACTTGCCAAAGGAAAGGACTTTTATCCTCGCTGCAAATCACTGCAGTCACCTTGATACATGCGCAATTCTGCTGGCACTCGGCAAACATGCAAGCACGCTGCGCATACTCGGTGCAAAGGATTACTTCTTCAACTCCAAGATTCGCGGGTGGCTGTTTCACACATTCCTCGGAGTCATACCATTTGACAGGCATGTGCGCTTTACCGAGGGGCTACAGCTTGCAATTGAGGCGTTGAGGCTCGGCTACAACTTGCTCGTCTTTCCCGAAGGCACTCGTTCACCTACAGGTGAAATGCAGCCGTTCAAACCGGGTGTGGGATTACTTGCAATTGAGTCCGGTGTCCCCATAGTTCCAGCATACATTCATGGGACATTCCAGGCACTTTCAAGACATAGGCATATACCGTTACGGCACAAAATAACCGTGCGTATAGGAACCCCAATTGATCCCAAGCCTTACGAAGAGTTGATTAACAGCGGCAAATTGAACCGCCATGAAGCCTATAGAAAGCTGGCTGCTGACGCTCAAGCGGCTGTGGCTAAGTTGCGAGAGGAGAAATAGCTTCGTGAGCAAGCAACAGTAGCAAGCGCAGAAGATATACCCTCTCTACTCAAAAGTTTGTTGGCACCTCGCACCAATTTAACGCCACTTCGCCTCGTGGCTAACTATGAACATTCCCGTCAAGTGAGTCGTAGTCAGGCACGGAGCGAAGCGTAGTGCTGTCAAAAATGGGACATGGGACAAATTTGACGCCACTACGCTAACGCTTCGTGGCTAATTACAAACCTAAACAACAAAGTTTGTGGTAAAGAGAAATGACCTAAGTGGATGAACGAATACTCCATTGAGCTTTCTTATTGAACTTTCTCAAGGAAGTGGAGGAAGTTATTTGTGACAGTGCATACACAAGCTATGCGTGGGAGGATGAGATAGAAAGTGATGGGAAAGGATTGAGACCGATTTGAACAAGTTTTGTGCCCTAAAGTTTTACAAAGCGTTCCCGTTGTGTTCAAGTTAAGCCAAATAAAATTGAACAAGGTTTTATGGCGCAAGGAGTTTAATAATGGCGATTATCAGGGACGGTATGTGCTGCCTCTTTCGTCTCTTTTTTAAAGTAGAAATTTGTGTTAGTTATAGGTAAAATTGATGGATTGGTAATAGATATATCAAGTGGATATGAAGGAAGGTTTCATGATTTGAAGGTTTTTGAGGGGTCTGGTTTGGTGGAAGGGTTAAGAGGTTTCAAAGTGAGGGCATGGGTGGACAAAGAATACACAGCGACAGAGGGGGTAGCAAATGGATGGGAGATAAAGAGACCGAAGAAGGTGAAGGGGGTTGAGAGAAAAGGAGACGGAAGAGAACAAGGGGATAAACAGTGAAAGGGTGGCAGTAGAGCACAGGTTGATTGAGATGAAGAGGGCATAGGGTGCTTGGGAGACCGTATCGTAGGAGAATGGAAGGGTATGGGTAGATGGTCAGAATGACAGCGGGATTGGCAAACATGGAGGGGATGGTAAGGATAGAATAGTGTGTAAAGAGTAAGGAAAGCAGTTGGGATAGAAAAAGAAAAAGTGGCTTGCTCATTATCACGCAAGAGGTGTATTTGAACTTGTGCCTGCTTTAACAATCATTCTTTCTACCTGCATCACTATGCTGTCCTATCCGAAGTAAAACCTCCCCAAGCGAGGTTACATATTATGCGTTAGCTCCTAACGGCTAAGGTAAGCTTGAAGAAGCAAAACTAAGATGCCAAGAGTTGAGACCAACACCGGCACTGTGAGCGCAAAAAGCCATTTCTCCACTCGCTCAACATGCTTGCGCAACCCCTCAATCTCCTGACGCAGTATAGCATCATTATGCTGCATATCTGCACGAAGTGCTTCCACTTCATGTTGCATATCCTTGCGCAATGCTTCAATCTCACGCCCAACATCAGTTCGCAATGCCTCAATCTGTTGCCTTAGCGTTGCATCCATCTGTTGCATGTCTGCACGAAGTGCTTCCACTTCATGTTGCATATCCTTGCGCAGCGCTTCAATCTCATGCCCAACATCAGTTCGCAATGCCTCAATCTGTTGCCTTAGCGTTGCATCCATCTGTTGCATGTCTGCACGAAGTGCTTCCACTTCATGTTGCACATTTATGCGTAATGCTTCCATCTCGTGTTGCATATCTGTGCGTAGCACTTCCACTTCGTGCTGCATACTTGTGTGTAATGCTTTCATCTCGTGCTGCATATCCTTGCGCAACGCCTCAATTTGTTGCTGAAGTGCTACATCCCCTTGGTATATCTCTTTCCGAAGCGCTTCCATCTGGTTTTGCATCTCTTGCCGCAGAGTCATATAGCGATCTTCTAAACGGAGGAATCGTTCGTCCAAGTAGCGGAAAAAGTAGGGGTGTGTTTCAGGGGATGGTGGCATGACTTGCCACAGGATTTGAAAAAATTGAAGGACCTCCTCTTCACTTCTCCCCAACCGCTGTGCCAATTCGGAGATGAGGGATTGAGACATCTGCACTTTACCCCCTTAGTTACCCTGCCACCTTTTAAAACATTGCATCAATGAGTTTAGCACACTCTAACCTTTAGATGCATCAACACCATGCATTTTGTTAACATGCTTCACTTCGCTCTTGGATGAGCCATGTCATAGATGCGTTTCAAATGAGCCATTGATGTGCGCGTGTAAATCTGTGTCGTTGAGAGAGAAGCATGTCCCAACAACTCCTGAACGACCCGCAGATCTGCACCACCTTCAAGCAAGTGAGTTGCAAATGAATGGCGAAGTGTATGTGGGGTGACATCGTCACCCAACCCGGCAAGGCGCGCATATCTTACGACAATCCTGTGCACTTGCCTCTCCGTCAACCTTGTGCCGCGCTTGCTCAAGAAGAGAGCCTCGCAACTCGCATTTTTGCGAGCGCTGGCAAACTTTGGGCGCGCTTTCTCCAAATACTCTCGCAACGAAAACAAAGCCAGCTCACCAAGCAACACTATCCGTTGTTTACCGCCTTTCCCAGTGACGACGATTTCTCCGGCTGTCATGTTAACATCGGAACAATTGAGGTGAACAAGTTCGCCAACACGCATCCCTGTGGAGTAGAGAACTTCAAGTATCGCTTTATCACGCAGCCCAACAGGACTGCTATCATCGGGCATGCTAAGTAACTTTTCAACCTCGGCGATTGTCAGCGTCCTTGGAAGAAGCACTGGAAGTTTTGGAGCATGGATAAAGACCGCTGGGTTTGACCTAACAATGCGTCTGCTGACAAGGTAGCGAAAGAAAGCCCGCAGCGAGGAAAGCTTACGAGCGATTGAGCGCTTTGAATAGCCGTTGACCGTCAAGTCCATCAAAAATTGCCTTATATGAATTGCTCCAACTTTATCCCAAGAGAATCGCCCCGCATTTTCAAACAGCCCTTCAATGAATGTGGCGAATTGGACAATGTCATTTGAATAGCATCTCAGGGTGTGCACCGACGAGGATCTGATGGAACACAGATGATCAATGAACTCATCAACCGCTGCCCACACCTCCCAAGGCTTCCCACCATCGGCAGTATTACTGACCATAAATGTGCTCATAATAATCACCACTCCGATGCACAAGACGAATCATGTAATGAAATGCGCTGCGCCAATCACTTAAAGGATGATGCCATAACTCATTCTGGCTTGGATAGCGGTATAGCAACGAAGCTCAATGGTGAAGGACAAAAGGGATTAAGGCTATAAACAGCAAGCCAATAATCGCTCTCTCAAGGCGTTCACTTATCTGCAACCTGAGCAACTCAAGTCCAAATGAAGCCAACATGACCATCGCCATCATCGCGAGGATAGTAACTGTGCCGGTGAGCAGCATCAACACGATGAGGGATTCAAACCCGTGTGCCGCAGCCGCAAAGAAGAGGGGTAAAATAGCTTGACATGGTGATAATGTGGGCACAAGCAATAGTACTCCTATGATAAGCCATTCTGCCTTTTCCGGTTCGCTGTTACAAGGATGCTGATGTTCGCCTTTGCCGGCGCCGGGTTGATTGAGTATGCCAGTGAACCTGTCATCATGCGATGATGAGAACAACGCATTGACCACATAAGCAACACCGACAAAGAGTAGCACTAATGCCACAATGTATTTGGCTACCGACGAGAAAAAAATAACTATGCCGCGCCCAACAAACCACACGACAAACCCAAGTGCGAGCGTGCTTGCAGCATGGCAAACACCGGTAAGCAAAGTTACAGTTAGCAACTTCAACCTGTCCCAACGATGAGCCTTACCAGCAAGCACAAATGGAAGCCAATGTGTTGGCATCATCGCATGCCAAAGAGAAACAACAATGGCAGCGGCAAAAAGATATAAGGTCATATCACTGCCTCCCGGATGCGGAGTTGATGCATCAACCAGTATGGCACAGTGCGCCCCCTTGATATCCCTTTTAAAGTCACCGGTGAGATGCGCCCTGGTAAATTCTATGGCAAATCAAGTCTAACAAGGACTTGCACAGCCAGCATTATTTTGAGGACAGCCCAGAGAAATCAAAGAATGAAGGTTGTGGGTGACTCAATAGCCATCCATACATTCAACTGCGCAACTCCAATTTGACATCCTCTAATTGTGCGTTAAACTGTTGTCTTCAGACAGCGGGCTGTCGTTGAATAATTAGCGCATTGCACTGCAGCGGTGTTGCAGCACTGTAAGCACATGGTGTGATAAATGGAAGGGGAGTGCTTACAATGTAAGCCCGCTGGTGAGCTGGGATATGCAACAAATTAACTGGATAGGTGCAGTGGTGGAGATGAGCAAACCGCACGGGTTTGATGTTGAAGGGTTTTGATAGCATCAATCAAGACGGTGGCTGTCAAAACCCATTTTATTTTGCATGATCAAAGGTAACCCGTGTTGGTGTGGTGTCTTAGCCGTCCAATAGGCATCTTTTGTGCCTTGCGGACGGCATTTATTTTTGCACTCCATCACAGCACCGTTTGGGAGGGAGCAAGTCGTGTCGCTAATTGGAAGATTGATTAGCTTCCTCAGACCGTATGTATGGCAGACCATTCTCGGATTGGCATTGACTATTATTCTCACATGGCTTTCGCTTGTCCCACCAATGCTTATGCGGACTTTGATTGACGATGCGATTATGAAGCACAATAGAGTTCTGTTGCTATGGTTAACCGTCACGCTGCTTTGCGTATATCTTATTTCAACGGTTTTGGGCATGGTTAAGAGCTACTTGATGGCATGGCTTGGTCAAAGAGTGCTTTACGATTTGAGGACACGCCTCTATGAGCATGTGGCAAACCTTGATATAGGCTTCTTTGAAGCCCGTCGCAGCGGCCAGATTATGTCACGCATAACGGGCGATGTGACAGCACTTGAACATTTCATCGTCCACAATGTCCCACAAATGTTGATTGACATTATAACCCTCATAGGGATTGCCATTGTGCTCTTTGAGACAAATGTTTATCTTGCCTTTATAGCTCTCCTTCCAGCACCATTGCTTGCGATCCTTACGATCTACTACCGAGAACTCGCAATCGTTGTGTATCGCAGGCTGTGGAATGTAATTGCTGAAATGCATTCATTCCTCATTGAGACGCTCTCCGGAGTCAAAGTCATTCAATGCTTCAATCAGGAGGAGCGCGAGGTGAGGCGCTTTAAAGGACGATGCGATAAAATAGTGCGCTCAAACCTTGATGCTGCTAAGCTCTCAACGCTTTTCTTCCCGATGATGGGCTTCATATCCACTCTCGGATTAATGCTCGTATGGTGGTTCGGTGGCAATCAAGTCCTTGAAGGGAAGTTGACAATTGGTGTGCTGACGATGTTCACAATGTATCTTCGCCAATTTTATGTGCCCGTTCAAAACCTCACATATCTAAACGATGTATGGCAGAGGACAGCTGCAGCTGCAGAGAGAGTGTTTGAAATACTGGATACAAAGCCAGAAGTTGAGCAACCGCCGCAACCGATAAAGTTAAGCCAGCTGAAGGGCGAGGTTGTATTTGACAGGGTCAGCTTCTCATACAATGGCAGCGGAAAACAGAATGGCGAAGCGCCGGCATTGAAGGACATCAATTTGAAAGTGCGTCCCGGTGAGACCATAGGCATAGTTGGCAGAAGCGGCGCTGGAAAGACAACTCTTACAGCACTCGTCACGCGATTCTATGATCCAAAGGAGGGTCGGATACTGATTGATGGGCATGACTTAAGGCAGCTTGACTTGAAAGCGCTGCGTGAGGAAATGGGTGTGGTGCTACAAGAGCCGTTCCTGTTCCACGGAACAATCTGTGAGAACATAGCATATGGGCGACCCAATGCAACAATGGAGGAGGTCATTAAGGCGGCTAAGGCTGCGAACGCTCATCAATTCATACTGAACCTGCCAGATGCATACGATACATATGTTGGTGAGCGTGGGACAAAACTCTCCGGCGGCGAAAGGCAGAGGATATCTATCGCAAGAGCTATCTTGAGAGACCCCAAGATACTCATCCTTGATGAAGCTACATCTTCAGTGGACAGCGAATCCGAATATGCAATCCAAAAGGCGCTTGAGCGGCTGCTCAAGGGCAGGACGACATTCGCCATAGCACATAGGCTCTCAACACTGCGCAATGCCGACAGGTTGATCGTGCTTGACAGTGGGCGGATTGTTGAGATGGGGACGCATGAGGAATTGATGCAGCGAGACGGAATCTACAAGCGCCTCGTTCAGATACAAGCAATGCTCAGCAACAGTTTGCTTAATGACGGCAGCAACGATACAACCAACTCGCATAGTTCAAGCGTAAATGGCTCCCTCAACGCCGGTGACGATAATGGCTCAAATGGAAATGGGTCTAAAGATTAGAGGAATGAGAAGGAGGTGGAAGGGCGCATTCTGCTGCCGGTTAAAGCCGACAGTCCTAAATGCGCCCGTCTTTTATGGATGGAGACATTGAACCGGAGTTAGAGATACGATGGCTGGATGAGTGTGAGGTGCGGTTTGAGCGAGGCGAGGACAGCGATTTGTGGCTAATATGTGGCGGGCAAAAGATCAAAGTTGGCAGGTTAGTAAGGCTACTCCCATTAACAGATAAATCACATTACATATCGGTGCTTGATGCCAATGGAAATGAGGTTGGGATCATAAAGGACTTGCAAAGCATTGAGCCATCGTCAAGGTCAATCCTATGGGAGGAGCTTGAGCGAATTTACTTTATGCCGAAGATAAAGCGCGTCTATCGCATAAGGCATGAGAAGGGCTCAGGCGGGATGATCTGGGAAGTGGAAACTGATGTTGGTAGGATGAAACTTCGCATACCCACCACTGATAACATACACAAATCACGCTACCCGCGCATCTTCATCGTGGATGAAGATGGGAAAAGATACGAGATACCAAACTGCGATGCACTTGACTCACGGAGCCGCCGCCTGTTAGCAAGATACTTCTGAAGGCTTAAACCGTCCAGCAGAAACACTAAATAGGCGACAGGCATGACAACCTCGCCGTTGTGTTAACGGATGAAGATATTCAAGGGCATGTTTAACTGCTGGAGTGTGCCCACGCCTCGTTGTATGCATTTATTACGGCGAGCATCAGGCAGAATATCGCTGAGGCTTCTGAGCTGGAAAGAGCACCCTCTTCCTCGCCAGCTTCAAGGACTTCAATGACGGTGGTGAGCACATTTGGTTGCTCAGTCAACTCATCTACAGTTATGCTGGGAGCACTCTCCTCTCGGGCTTGTGCAGCCTCTGAGAGTTCAGAAAGCCTTTCGCCGACACGCTGATAAGCTATTAAGAATTCTTCCAGCGAGACTGCCGGTAATGCATTCTCACTCGCCCTCAGGAAAACTTCTGTGACGAGATATGAAAGGTGCACAGCCCACTCCTGTGCCCTCTCTGGGAGTTCATCCAGGACAGCGAAGGCAAAAGGTAAAACATTGGGCTGCGCACTCGTGACACGTGCATCAAGCTCTTCTGCTTCTCGTTCGCCATACTTTGCCATGTCACTCCAAACCTGTTCCACTTGTTCTTGCGTTATCAGACGCATGTTAGCTTCCCTCTTTTGAACCGTGCATTTGCACGGTGAGTTTTATTAACACTGTTAGCGTGACACACATTCACTTCAAGTGCTAACCCGCTGTAATGGTGATGGCACAATAAGATTGGCGCAAAATTGACACTGAGCCGTGTATCAAGAGGGCGGCAAATTCATTCTCACTTCTCGCTGTCGGTCACGATCCCCACCTCGGAAAAGGTGACAATGTATGGTGATAGATTCTCATCGGAATTAAAGCACAAACTTTCACTGTGGAGATCAAAATAGTGCGGTGGTAGAGGGATTTGCGCGCTACGAGTTCATCGGGCTTTGAATTGCGCCTCGTTGTGCCTTCGTTGAGGAAATCAAAAGTTGAAAGCCGATTAGTTTGAGGTGACATAGATGAGGAAAGCAGTGGTGCTCATACGGCTTAAGCCATCTTTGATGGATGCTCAAGGAGCTGTGATTAAAAGGGCGCTTTTGCAGCTCGGCTATAATTCAGTTGTTGATGTTCGCGTGGGCAAACTAATTGAGTTGATGCTTGAGGAAGAAGATGAAGGCAAAGTGGTGGCAAAGGTTAAAGAAATGTGTGAGAGGCTTCTCGCCAACCCGATTATAGAGGGATATGAAGTGCTCGTTGAGGATACCAAATAAGCTTGAGCAGCAAAAGGGTGTATGCAACAACATTTAAGGGGTGATTGAATGCGTTTTGGGATTGTCGTCTTTGCCGGTTCAAACTGTGATCAAGATTGCTATCACGTCATCCGCAATGTCTTCAAAAAACCGGTTGAATATATTTGGCACGAGGATGCCAACTTAAAAGGCGTTGATTGCGTTGTCCTTCCCGGCGGCTTCTCATACGGCGATTATTTGCGTCCCGGTGCTATAGCGAAATTTTCAAAAGTCATGGACGCAGTAATTGAGTTCGCACAAATGGGCGGTCTTGTCATAGGCATTTGCAATGGCTTTCAGATACTTCTTGAAGCTGGATTGCTACCTGGGGCAATGATGCGAAACAGCAGCTTACAATTTGTTTGCAAATTCGTTCACTTAAGGGTTGAGAATGTTGAGACACCGTTTACGAACCTATATCAGTTTGGGCAAGTGGTGCGCATGCCGATTGCTCACGGCGATGGAAACTACTACTGTGATGAGCAAACGCTCGGGTTGCTTAAGGTAAACGGACAGATCGTCTTCCGCTATTGTGATGAGAACGGAAATGCAACGCCGATGGCTAACCCAAATGGCTCGCTTGAAAATATTGCCGGCATATGCAATGAGAGAAAAAATGTGCTTGGTATGATGCCTCACCCTGAGAGATGTTCGGAGGATATCCTTGGCAGCGCTGATGGTCTGCTGCTGTGGCAATCCATCATCAGATGGCTTGACGGGAAAAGCTAAGGTAGCTTGCATGCTAATTAAGCTGGTGAATTGTGCCAATGCTCCGAAAGGGCTCGGGCTATTAAAGCCCCATTGTCTCTTCATCGCCTGAAACCAGAACATTAGGCGGTGAAGCAATTCATGGCGCCAAAATTCCTTCTACTCATCGTCGCTTTCCTATCGGTATATGTTTACCTGAGTGAACGCACAAGGTGGAAAAGGTGGCTATGGATTGTGGCGCTATCCTCGCGCATGTTAGCCATTGGCATCATTTGGCTGTTGCTCTCCCAGGTTGACTTGCGCATTAAGCGCCGCTACTCATACAACCCACAAATCCATTTCCTAATTGACACCTCCTTGAGCATGCGCTTGAACAGCGCACATGAGGAGGCAATAAAATTCCTCAATTTGGTGATGCGCAGGTTGAAAGGTCTCGGTAAGCCACCTGATATCCACATTTGGGCATTTGGTGAAGCGCTTCGTGAAATCGGCATGGGCGAGTTATCCTCGCTCAAGTTCGCTGATGGACGAACAAGGCTCATCGCCACTATACCCGCACTTTTAAGGCGACTTGACAGTGAGGCTGGGTGCCTCGTTGTCATGCTCACGGACGGTCGCGATACGGATTTTGAAAAGCCATCAATGGTCGCCGATGCCATTAAAAGCCTGCGCGGCAGCGTCACTAAGTGGGTGATTGTCGGGGTTGGAAGCAGGACTGTGCCGAATGTCTCCGTTGAACTTACACCGCAGTTTACCCTCGCCTTCCCCGCAAGTGCAGTGACAATACGATGCACAGCCAGGCTCACAAGCGGTGAAAGCTACAGCGGCAAATTGACTATCTCGCTCGGCTTGAGGAGAATGCTTCAACGCCAAATCACACTCTCAAAGACACATGCCGCAGAGACATTTGAGCTGAACCTTTCTCCGCCGCCCGGTGAGCACACAATCATGGCAAGCTGCTCTCGTGGGTTAGGTGAGCAATTTCCCGAGGACAACATAGCAACGGCGTTTATTAAAACGGTTGAGCGTAACATAAGGGCACTCTTCATAGCTGGCTCACCCAATCCAGAATTTAAGTTCATCAAGCAAGCACTTGAAGAGGATGGGGCAATTGACTTGCTCTCGCTGAGTGAGAGGAATGGTATTGGCTTCCTTGCGCAAGGCAACTTAGTAAGTGGTGAACAAGTCCTCAAGTTGAGCATCAACAGGGGAATGGTGGGCAAGTTTGACATCGTCATTCTCGGAAACATTGATGCAGCTTCGCTTCCGCCAAGAGCCTTTGAAGAGCTTGCATGGTATGTTGGCGAGCGCGGTGGGACATTGCTTGTGCTCGGCGGCGAAAGGAGCCTGCTCAACTCACAGAACAGGACTTTTGTGCACCTGCTCCCAACGGAGCCATCTATGGGAGAGTTTATCAACGGTGAGTTTTCACTAAACCCAACAGAAACGGGCTTAAAGTGTGCCGCGATAAACATGGGCTTTGGAGCAAACAAGGCTGAAGGCTTGTGGAGGAGTTTGCCGAAGCTCAAACGTGGTATTATCCTTGGCAGACCAAAAAGTGCCTCGCAAATCCTTCTCAAATACAATGGTGTAAGTGTCAGCAATGATGCGGCGCTCGTTTGGCACCGCTATGGCGCTGGCAAAGTGATTGCCTTTGCGCCATTTGATACATGGCGTTGGTGGATGAATGCTGCGAGACACCATACCCAACCAAACGAATTCTTGAAATTCTGGCAGGGCATTGTGAGATGCATGGCTACGCCGCTCCTTGATAACTGGATAACTCTAACGCCAGACGAAACGCTTGTGGATACAGATGATGTTTTGACGGTGTGCGCCACATACCACGCCGGACTGACATTAAGGCAGCCAAAGGAAGTCAAACTGATAGCGACACACGAAAGCGGAAGTCAAGCAACCATAAAGCTTCACAGGCATGGCGACATTTACGCTGGGCGCATCAGGCTTGGCAGAGCTGGGAATTGGACTTTTAAGCCTATCGGGGTGAATGGCAATCGCTCGTCAGTAACTGTTGCAGCACAACTTCGTGAGCGGATGCGAATTGGATATGATGAAGCGTTCCTCCATGCTATCTCAAAAAGCCTTGAAGGCAAGTTCCTCAATCCAGAGGAGGCTATGAAGGCTATCGTAGAGCACGCTCAAAAAAGGTTGGAGCGAATTGAACTTTTAACCATCAGGGTCAACTCATTGCCATGGCTTTACCTATTTGTGTTAGCCTTGCTTTTGCTTGAATGGACCACACGAAGATGGTCGGGTTTGAATTGAGCCGAATAATGTCATATCCCTCTCAGCGAACCATCGTCGGATGAAGCTTATGGCTTCTTACAGGCACACAGTCGGATCATTCCAAACCATTTAGGGTTCGCAGTGAGTGCCAAACCATTTCGTCTGCTTGTCCCATGTGGCAGTGTGCCACCGTGGCACACACCTTGAAATATTGAACGCATCGCTCTTCACTGTAATGGAACTTTGCTGTTTAGGTTCGTAGTTAGCCACGAAGCGTTAGCGAAGTGGCGTCAAATTTGTTACTTCTCCCATGTCTCATTTTTGACGGCACTCCGCTTCGCTTCGTGCCTTACTACGAACTATCTTGACGGGAATGTTCGTGTTAGCCGCGAAGCGAAGTGGCGTTAAGTTGGTGCAATGTGCGATGTTGTCATTTCACTTACACTCCACTTTCACACTCACATTGACGGCACTCCGCTTCGCTTCGTGCCTTACTACGAGCCAATAAACTTTTGAGTAAAGAGCGAAACACATTAAGCTCAATGGGGGTGAAAGAGCGCGTTGCACTGTTGGCTAAAGCCGACAGCCCCTTGCGCCGTCTTCACGAAACCGTTGAATTTGAAAGCACAACAGGTGATGAGAATGAACTCCCACACATTGACTGTCACTTTCCTCGGGACTGGCTCAGCAGACCTTTACCCAGCGCCATTTTGCAACTGCGAAAATTGCGATGCTGCGCGCACTTACGGTGGAAGTGATCTGCGCTCCTTTTCGTGCGCCCTCATCTGTGACGACTTGTTAATTGATTGCCCTCCGGATGTGATTTCATCTGCAATGCGCTGTGGCATCAGTTTGATGAATCTCAAAGCGTTGCTAATCACCCACTCACATCCGGATCACTTATCCCCAACTTTGCTTCTCTCAAGGCGCGCTAATATTTGGGCGATGCATCGCCCGCATAAACCAACAACACAAATTCCGCAGCTTTCAGAGCTCGCAATATACGCTAACGAATGCTCGTTGATGCTTGTGCGGCAATGGCTTGCTGAGCAACAAAAATACGACTTGAAAGTAAGGCTTATAAAGCTCAAACCATTTGAGCCATACCAGATTGATGAGGCTACAACTGTGCACGCGATGCCCGCCGCACACTGCATCGGGGTTGAAGACGCCCTCATATTTGCCCTTTTCAGGTTCGGCAGATGCTTGTTGTATGCAGTTGATACCGGTTTCCCAAATGAGGAGACTCTATCATACATGCGCCAATTCCAATTTGATGCCGCAGTAGTTGATGCAACATACGGTGTAAGTGCGCCAACAAGGGAACACATGAACATACAGGTTGCTCTGGCGCTCCGCCAAAGGATGCTCTCAGAGGGCATGTTAAAAGAGGGCGCTCCATTCGTCCTGACTCACATATCGCCACACTGGACACCACCACATCACGCCATAGCCAACGAGCTGGAGAGAAAGGGTGTCTTGCTCGCCCACGACGGCATGCGCATCACTTTATAACGGTGGCGTTGTTCGGAGCGGTCTCCAAAAGAGTTAAATCAGCGTTTCTCACCTTCAGCAGAGCGCTTAAGTAACTGCACAAGTGTTGTGCACTGCGAAGCAAGGGTGAGATCGCCAGCCGTCCTCTCAAGCAAAAGGCGCAGCTGGTCAACACGTCTTCTCAAGCCAAGCGTGATGGCATCGGGGTGATCAAACGGGAGCAACTCATAATAAATGTTCTCCATGATCTCCATGAGCTTTCTGGCTGACTCAAAATCACCACCGTTTAACTTGCTCAAGATGAGCCTGCGAAGTTCGCTTACAGCTTCAGCGAGTCCGTTGATGTATGCCACATCAGTGACCTTCAAATCCTCGGGTGTAGGCAATACGCCCCCAAAAGCGACAGTAAAAATAAGCATTGCTTCAGCGAACTCACGCTGCGCATCCTGCACAAAGCCCCACGAAAGTATCTCCGGGTGCGTTGACGCAATGCCATAGAGTTCCTCCGCTATTTCGCCGGCTGCGCCTAAAGCTACCTCTGCCTCATTGCGTTCATTGCGATGAACATGTTTTATCGCCGCGCTGCATTGCCTGATGAGCCTGCGCGACAGCTCAAAGCATTTCTCGCGCAGCCGGTCAATCTCGTCCAATTGAGAGCGTATTTTAGCGAGGGTGTCCCGCAAGTGCTCCAGCAACTCACCCATCACACATCACTCGCTGCCCCTTATCAGCCCGAGAAGCATCTGCGCATTTACAGCCGCTTTACCCTGATAGTGGTTGTTGAAGAAGACATAACATCGCTCAGTGCTGTTGACGAGGTTGCGAATCTTCGGCACCCACTCACTTAGTTCACTCTCACTATAGAGGTAGTCATATCGTTCCCAAGGATGCTCATGCTTCCACCACTTCTCTTTGTTGCGACCGTGGAAACGCACATACGCAATCTCAGATGTGGCTACAGCTATAGGCGGTATTAAGCCTTTTAGTCTCGGCTCATCAACACAACAAAACCCGATGTTCCAATCCCTCAGGAACTCAAACACCTCATCCTTTATCCAGCCTATGTTGCGGAACTCAACCACCAAAGGATAGTCGGCGAGGGACTCACAAACGCTTGTTAGATAATCACGGTTGGATTGCTCATATCTGAACTCCCAAGGAAACTGAAGCAGCACGCAGCCGAGCTTGTTTGACTCGGCTAACGGTCTTACCATTTCATGAAAACTGTGCACCAAAGCTTCGTCAACACTTCTCTCATGCGTAAAAGACCTGTGCGCCTTCACAGCAAATGAAAATCCATCGGGCACCTTCCTTGCAAGCTGTGTCGTAGTTGACGGCGGGAGCATCGTATAAAATGAGCTGTTTAACTCAACCGTGTCAAAGTGTTGCGCATAAAAGTTAAGCCACTCTCGCTTCGGAAGCCCTTGCGGATAAAAGTATCCAACCCAATCGTCATATTGGTAGCCCGATGTTCCAACTTTAAGTTCACCCATGTGTTTAACCCCCTTGGGAAGACAACCTTTAAGCGCTTTGCAAACTTAGCGATATTCCAATATAAAAATCACTTGCCAGCAGGCGTGTGGCTGAGCAAAACCGTCTTAGCATTTGCCGCCACTTTGAATTGTAAACTCAGACTTTGCCCGCTCGCTTGTGCCGTTTGATTAGCCACCATGCGAATTTGGTCTTCGGAGAGGACTTCAATTCCCCTCTCATAGTCAAAGTGAAGCGTCGTCCATGACTTAAACTCACCGCTCAGCTTTATCTCAAACTCACCCATCTTTACGGGTAGATCCAACGGCGCGCTTATCTCTGACTCAATCACAGCGCACTTATGCCCATCAAGTTCAACGAAGTCAATCACCCTTGACTTGATCGTTATGCTCACAGTTCCTTCCCCAATGCGTTCCGTCAGCGCCGTTGTCCATTCAGTCCCTATCTTTACAGCGCTCTCAGGAAAGGCTATGTTTTGAACAGCTCTTGAGTGGATCTCATCCATCAGCACTATCGGGTCGGCAAACTTATCTTCATCCTCTTGCTCCTCACCCTCAATAACCTTCTCCTCAATCACCTTGCCCCTATCACTAATTCTCACAGCGCGCTTGTATGGCTTACCGCTTAAATCCTCTTCACGACCATCACGCTGAACTTTTCCAGACTCCCTCGTCGTTTCCATCTCAAATGTGCCATCTGGAAAGACAGAACTTATCCTGTGACTGTGTATCGCTTCATAGCTGAATGTTGTTCTCAGCTTAGTTGCTCCACCGCTCAAGCCGATGAGGCGCATACGAAACCATGACTTATAGCGCATCGTATCCCCGACCTTGCCCTTATAGCGCAAAAGAACGCCATCACCTTGCCCACCCACATGCTGTGCAAGTCCACCCCAAAATACGGCAAGCGCAATCAACACGGCACGAAGATGAATTGCCCTCATGCAGCTGCACCTCCTTGATCTCTCCAAGTGCAAACCCAACTAAGCTCTCTCAACTCTTATCGCTGTCACTTTGAACTCCGGCGTCTTAGCAATTGGGCATAGCGCCTCGTTCACGAGAATGTTCGTAGGGGTTTCATAGAAGTGGAATGTCATGAATGCGGTTCCGGGAGCTACATCCTCGGTCACCTTTGCCCTCGTGAAAACTTCACCGCGCCTTGAGATGACTTTAACCTTGTCACCATCGGCAATGCCCAGCTTGCTTGCGTCCTTCGGATTCAGCCATATCCGTTCCTCGGGATGGAGAGCCAATAAGCCTTCAACCCTCCTTGTCATTGATAAGTGGAAGTGATAGAGACTCCTTCCGGTGGTAAGGATTAGCGGATATTCATCGTCCGGCATCTCAGCAGGTGGTTTGTATTGCAGCGGCGAGAAATGCCCTTTGCCAGTCGGTGTGTTGAACGCCTCAATGTGCAGTATTGGTGTGCCGGGATGATCCGGCGATGTGCATGGCCACTGTATTCCCGCTCCCTCAAGGCGCGCAAACGACATTCCGGCAAAAGATGGTGTCAGCCTCGCTATCTCATCCATCACTTCCGATGGATGAGAATAATCAAAGCCGGTTGCACCCATGCGCTTTGCTATCTCGCATGTTATCCACCAGTCCGGGCGAGCATCGCCAATCGGTTCAATTGCCTTTCTTATAAGTTGCACACGCCTTTCAAGGTTGGTGAATGTGCCATCCTTCTCGGCAAAGCTTGCTCCCGGAAGAATGACATGAGCAAACTTGGCGGTGCCGGTCATTAAAATCTCTTGCACCACAACAAATTCGGCTCTTTCAAGCGCCTCCCAGACCATGCGCGCATTCGGCATGCTGTAAGCCAGGTCCATGCCGACGATGTAAAATGCTCTCACATTGCCCTTCAGCGCCTCTTGGAACATCTCAACGAGCGTCAACCCTGGCTTCTCGCTCAACCTGCACCCCCATGCCTTTTCAAACTTCCTTCGCACAGCACCATCCTTCACGGGCTGGTAACCCGGGAAGGATGCTGGGATGCAGCCCATGTCGCATGCCCCTTGGACATTGTTTTGACCGCGAAGTGGCATCACGCCCGCAGATGGCTTTCCGACATTGCCAGTGAGCATGGCTAAATTGGCGAGCGCAAGCACATTCTCAGCCCCGTGAGAATGCTCAGTTATGCCAAGCGAATAGATGATGAGTGATGGCTTCCTTGTGGCGTATAAAGTTGCTGCTTGGATTATCTTTTCCTTCGGCACATTTGTAACTTCTTCAACGAAGTCAAGCTCAAACTGCTCCAGCGACTCAACGAACGCTTCAAAGTTCTCGCACCGCTCACGGATGAACTCTTCGTCATGCAGACCTTGTTCATATATGACTCTCGCCATGCCCATCAAAAGAGCCACATCGCTTCCGGGGCGTTGCTGAAGACAAACATGCGCGTGATTGAAAAGCTCAATTCTTCTCGGGTCGGCAACGATCAAAGTCGCACCACGCCTTGCAGCCCTTCGGATGCGAGTTCCAACAACTGGGTGCGCAACGGTTGTATTTGAACCTATGACGAAAATGCATGATGCACCATCAATGTCGCTTATCGGATTTGTGCCGCCACCAGTCCCATACGCAATGTTTAGACCGGCAACGGTCGGAGCGTGGCATAACCTTGCGCAGTTGTCAACATTGTTCGTTTGCATTACCGCCCTCGCAAACTTCTGAACAAGGTAGTTTTCCTCGTTTGTGCAGCGAGCCGAAGCAACGGCAGCAAATTGGTCGCCCTTGTATTGCGAGAATTTGCTTGCCACCAAATCAAGCGCCTCATCCCAAGTCACTTCAACGAATTCACCGTTGCGTTTCACCAAAGGCTTCCTAAGCCTTTCGGGGCTGTTTATGAAGCCGAACCCAAAACGCCCTTTGACACAGAGCTGCCCCTCGTTCACTGGGCTGTCTTTGTCGCCGCGAACAAACACGACTTCATTCCCGCGCACGCCAAGATAGATTGAACACCCAACACCGCAGTATGGGCAAATGCTTTTCACCTCCTTTGCCGGCTTCCGGTAGTTCTTTGGGACAAGAGCACCAGTAGGACACCTCACAACACACTCGCCGCATGACTCGCAGTTGGATTCAACAATTGGCTTGTTCCCGAATGTGGCAATGGTGGTGGCAAAGCCCCTGAAAGCATAGTTAATTGCGCCTATGCCTTGTATCTCATCGCATGTCCTTACGCAAATCCCGCAGAGCACACATCTGTTTGGGTCACGCAAGAAAAACGGGTTGCTCTCATCCAGCGGGAATTGCGGCGCAAGCATGCGCAACTGCTTAAACCTCTCCTCGTTGATGCCAATGTATGAGGCAACCTCCTGAAGCTTGCATTCGTTGTCCTTTGGGCAGGAGAGACAATCACCAAGATGGTTTGTGAGCAGTAACTCAAGCGATATCTGGCGCGCCTTTTGCACCATCGGCGTCTCGGTCCATACTGCCATACCATCCTCAACTTGCGCTTGGCACGACGCCACAATCCCTCTGCCCTCAACTTCCACAAGGCACAACCTGCAAATGCCGGCTGGCTCTAAGTCAGGATGATGGCAAAGGTGTGGTATATAAATGCCAGCATCAAGCGCCGCTTGCAGTATTGTCGCTCCGTCCTTCGCTTCAACCTTAGACCCGTTGATGTAAACTGCTGGCATGCTCTGCACCCCCTTCATTTCAATTGATGGCATGTTCTGGACATTCAATTATGCATGCGCGGCACTTTATGCACTTACTCCTGTCTATAATTGGAAAGCTGCCTCGTTCCCATGCTATTGCTCCAACTGGACAAACCCTTGCGCACCTGCCGCACTTTGTGCACTTTCCCTCATCAACCTCAAAGCGAAGCAGCGGCACACAGACGCCTGCTGGGCAGCGCCTGTCTTTTATGTGCGCTTCATACTCGCCCCTGAAATAGCGCACTGTTGTTAGAACTGGGTTTGGCGCAGTTTGCCCAAGACCACATAATGAGCCAACCTTAACAGCGCTTGCGAGTTCTTCAAGCAACTGAATGTCTTCACTTTTGCCCCTGCCATGAGTTATGTCCTCAAGTATGGTGAGCATTTGCTTTGTGCCAAGCCTGCACGGGACACATTTGCCACACGACTCGCGTTGCGTAAATTGAAGGAAGTAGTGCGCCACATCAACCATGCAGGTGTCCTCATCCATGACGACTATCCCGCCGGAGCCCATTATTGCCCCGGCTGATGTGAGAGATTCATAATCCACCGGCAGGTCAAATAAATCAACTGGTATGCATCCGCCAGACGGACCGCCTATCTGCACAGCCTTTATCTCCCTGCCGGATGCAGAGCCACCGCCTATGTCGTAAACTATTTCCCTCAGAGTCGCTCCAAGGGGAACTTCAATCAAGCCCGTGCGTTTAACTTTCCCAGCAAGTGAAAATGTCTTGGTGCCTTTGCTCCCTTCAGTCCCATGTTTGGCGAACCACTCGGCACCATGACGCAATATGTGTGAAACCCATGCGAGCGTCTCCACATTGTTGATGACTGTTGGCTTGCCCCAGAGCCCCTTTACAGCTGGGAATGGCGGGCGGGTCCTCGGCATACCGCGCTTGCCCTCAATTGAAGCAATGAGTGCTGTCTCCTCACCGCAGACGAATGCGCCAGCGCCTTCAACAACCCTTATGCGAAAGCAAAAATCGCTGCCAAGTATGTTATCTCCGAGCAATCCAACCCTTTCAAGTTCCGCTATTGCCTCTCTCAGCCTGCTCAATGCGAGCGGATACTCCGCACGGCAGTAAATGAAGCCCTCCGCAGCACCAATTGTGTAGCCCGCAATCAATAGCCCTTCAAGCACACTGTATGGGTCGCCCTCAATCAATGACCTGTTCATAAAAGCACCGGGATCACCCTCGTCGGAGTTGCAGATGACAAACTTTTCCTCCGACGGGGTTTGAATGCATACCAGCCACTTGCGCCATGTTGGAAAGCCAGCACCACCCCTGCCGCGAAGACCGGAGCGCCTTAGCTCATCAATGATTTGCATGCGTTCCATGTTAAGCGCCCTCTGAAGACCATCAAAGCCGCCGTTAGCAAGGTAGTGCATCAAGTTAGCCGGCTCTATGAATCCACACCGTGATAGCACAAGCCTGACCTGCTTCCTCATCATCGGCGTCTCAAACAAATTCGGTATGCCCTTAATTTCTCCGTCACCAACTGCGCCAATGGCATACTTGGCAACCGGTTTCCCTAAGAGCAAATGCTGCTCAACTATCTCACCGGCTCTCTTAGGCGTGACTTCGCCGTAAAAGACAATCGGCATCCCGGGAAGCGAAATGCTCATTATCGGTTCGGCATAGCACAAACCTATACAGCCAACCTCAACCACGCCACACTCAATATTCCTGTCAGCCACAAATCTGCGGATGGTTTCCAAAGTCTCAAGCGCCCCTGCGCCTCTACCGCAAGTGGCAGTTCCAATGGTCAAAAGAGGCTTTGAATGCAACTCACGCCACTGGTTCTTGGCTTCTTGCCTCAACCGCTCAAGCCCTTCTACATTCATTTTTTCTCCACACCCTCCACTGCTTTGATGATTTCCGCTATCCTCCTTGGTGTCACCTTCCCGTGCACTTTGCCGTTCACAATCACACATGGCGCAAGCGCACACATGCCTATACATGCTACGGTCTCAAGAGTCCACCTCAAATCCGGCGTTGTATCTCCTTCTTCAATCCCAAGCCTATTTTTAACTTCCTCAATCACCATCGGCGAACCACGCACATGACACGCTGTGCCCCTGCATACTGTAATCACATTTTTGCCCATAGGCTTGAAACGAAACTGAGCATAAAAAGATGCCACCCCATAAACATGAGCCTCAGGGACGCCCAAAAACTTTGCAACCCTTATCAAGGCGAACTCAGGCAAGTAGCCAAACTCATCCTGAATGCGCTGAAGAATCACAATCAACTCCTCACGCCTCCCACTAAAGCAACTCAAAATCCTATCAACCCTCTCTTCCATCTTCTCCTCGATCAACTCCATTTGGCTCACGCCCAACCATCCTCCTTTGCCTCAATTGATGGCATGTTCTGGACACTCAATTATGCATGCGCGGCACTTTATGCACTTACTCCTGTCTATAATTGGAAAGCTGCCTCGTTCCCATGCTATTGCTCCAACCGGACAAACCCTTGCGCACCTGCCGCACTTTATGCACTTTCCCTCATCAACCTCAAAGCGAAGCAGCGGCACACAGACGCCTGCTGGGCAGCGCCTGTCTTTTATGTGCGCTTCATACTCGCCCCTGAAATAGCGCACTGTTGTTAGAACTGGGTTTGGCGCGGTCTTGCCCAAGCCGCAAAGTGCTGTCTCCCTAATTGCGCTGCCCAAAAGCTCAAGAAACTCAATGTCGCCTTCTACGCCTTCGCCCTTCGTTATCCTGTCAAGCACCTCGTAGAGCCTAACCAAGCCAACCCTGCATGGGATGCACTTGCCACAAGATTCAGCAACTGTGAAGCTGAGGAAGAACTTAGCCACATCAACCATGCATGTTCCCTCGTCAAGGACGATTAGCCCACCAGAACCCATGATGGCACCAGCTTGTGTGAGCGATTCGTAATCAATCGGCGTATCAAGCAACTCTTCGGGTAAGCAGCCACCTGACGGACCGCCAATTTGAACAGCTTTAAAAGCATATCCTTTGCGAGCCATCCCGCCACCCGGTCCGAAGACAAGCTGGCGCAATGTGACGCCCATTGGAACTTCAACCAAGCCTGTGTTTTTCACCTTGCCAGCAAGCGCGAAAACTTTTGTCCCCTTGCTCCCGTCAGTCCCAACAGACGAAAACCACCCTGCACCGTTAACGATTATCCTCGGCACATTAGCCAGCGTCTCAACATTGTTGATGACTGTGGGCATCCCCCACAATCCCTTCTCAGCTGGGAATGGCGGACGCGCTCGCGGCATGCCACGCCTGCCTTCAATTGATGCGATGAGAGCTGTTTCCTCACCGCATACGAACGCGCCTGCGCCCTCCTTGAGGACGATGTCAAACGAAAACCCGCTCCCAAGTATGTCCTTGCCAATGAAACCTTTATCCCTCGCCTGTTGCAACGCTATCTTCAATCGCCTTATAGCGAGCGGATACTCAGCACGGCAGTAAATGAAGCCTTTGCTTGCGCCAATGGCATAGCCGGCTATAATCAACCCCTCAATGACCGAGTGTGGGTCACCTTCAAGGACGCTCCTGTCCATGAAGGCACCGGGATCACCTTCATCTGCGTTGCATATGACATAGCGAGTTGGCGCCTCATACCCTCTGCAGATGCGCCACTTGACACCTGTAGGGAAACCCGCACCACCTCTCCCGCGAAGCCCGGATGCTGCAATTTCGTTGATGACATCTTCGGGAGTCATTTCGTGGAGCGCTTTTCTGAGCGCCTCATATCCGCCAACGGAAATGTAGTCTTCAATGTCCTCAGGGTCAATCTCGCCACAGTTTTTGAGCACCCAACGCAACTGCCCCTCAAAGAACATTCGGTAATCATCACCGGCAAGCAATCTCTTAACTGGCTCACCCCTTATCAGGTGACTCTCAACGATTTCGTCCACATCCTCAACACTCACCCTTTCGTATGTCCACCTATACCCGTTGGGCGAAATGATGTCAATTAGCACATCTCTAAACAATCCCCTATCGCCAACCCTCTTAATTTCGTATCTGTCGGAAAGACCACTCTCATGCAGCTTTTGCTTAAGCGCCTCGGAAACAATGTGGGCGCCCCCCGATACTCCGCTTGTGCCCTGACAGATCAGCACCTTACCCTTAAATGCCATCGGTGATATCCCTCCGTGACAATTCTCCCATGCAGCTCATCCATATACACCGTATCTCTTCACCGCTTCATACATTGCCCACACATTCTCAAGTGGGACAGTGGGTGGCAAGTTATTGGCTTCACGGAGTATGAACCTGCCGCCGTCCATAACGCCGGATTTCAATATGCGTCTCACTTCTTCAACGACCTGCTGAGGTGTTGCGCGCTCAAGGAATGCAATCGTTGGTCCACCGATCAACTCCACATCAGGACCAAGTTCACGGCGCACCCTTGCAAGGTCAATTGGGAAGCCAGTATCAAAACTCCAGACATTGAGGTTTTCATGTATGAACTTGAGATGGCGCTCCACATCACCACAAAGGTGCATGTGTATTGGTCCGCCAGATGAAAGCTCATCAACAAGGCGCTTGTGGAATGGGAAGACAAGTTCACGATACATCTCGTGCGATATGAGCTGTATTGCATCGTCAGCGAAACCCCAGTTATTCGGCTTAAGCTCCATCCCAAGATGCCTTCGGTAAGCCAATATGCGCTCAATTATCGCTGCCGTAATGAAATCAAGAAGCCTAAGTGCATACTCGGTATCGCAAATTAGGTCAAGCAGGAATTTCTCCATGCCGCGAACCTTGCATGCCACCGTAAAAGGTCCGTCAGTTCCCAATCCACATGGAGTCACAGCTGCAATTGGCTTGCCAAAAAACGTTAATCCGTCCTCCTGCTTGCGCTTTATGAACTCAAAAAACTCCCAGTTGCGCTTCATCAAGCCGCCAGTGAACGGGTCTGGTATGCCCAAGTCAAAGAGCATGTTCTTACGCCCGTCATCAGCGAGCAACGGCTTTGTATCCGGCACCTGCCCCTCAGGAAACACTACCTCACATCCAAGCCATGCAGCCTCATAAACATTTTGGAAGTGGATGCCAACATGCCAACCATCTTTGGGCACGCCCATTTCGGCATCTTGAGCGATAAAATGACGCACGAACCATTCATGCTCGAGCTGCCTGCGCAGCATTGCCTCAGGATCGGAAAACAAGCGCTCAAATGTTATGCCCGATGGATTTGCACCTTTGCGCCACATCGTGTAGCGCATATTGGTGCCGACTATCATTGGCACCCTGATCGGCTCCCTCGCATGGTAAGCTTCCCAGACGCGTTTCACTTCTTCGTTGTGTTCATCAAAGTTAACGATGGGCATTGCCTCTTCAGCTTTAAGTTCTCTCTCCCATTGATGCGCCATGGCGCTCACCATCGCACTATGAAAAGGTGGTGCGCAGCCACGTTCCATCACCAAGCCCCACCGCCACCGCCGCCAAACCCACCGCCGCTTGAACCGAAATGAAAACCCTCTCCGCCGACTCTGCGAGGCGCCGAGGTGAATGTATTGCCCATCGCGTGCACCGCATGACCGATATCCTGCACAAAGCGTGTCGTGCTGAACCCGACTGTGTGATAGCTGCCCTCATACCAACCCGGCGGCTGAAGGGCTATATCCTTAATCTTCTCAGCCCACTCATCAACTATGCCGAGCACAATTGCGTATGGCAGTATGCGCCCAAACAATGTCGGCTCCTCTGACGCCATCCTCTCAAGCCTGTCTTTCTCGGCGCGCAAAATGAACTCCCTAAACCCGAGTGCGTGCCGCACCACCTCAACTCCGAGAGCGCTTTTCCTCGGCATTAGAGGTGCGAGCAACCAAACAATTAATCCGCTAAGAGAGATGCCGATGATGGTCACAAACATTGATCTTGGGTCTATACCGAGCAGGCGAGAAAGGATGAGGATGACACCACCAATTGCCGCGACTACCAGTATGCCGATATAGCGGTAGTGATTACGCACTTCATCCGGGTCGCCGTAAAATAAACGCTTGTGCTTTGTGAGCGTCCTGTAAAGCTCCTTACGGATGTCGGGCAAGTGCCGATAGAAATTGTTGCGCAATTGCGAGAGCAAAACTCTTTCACCATTCCCAAACATTCCAGTCAGCGTTAGATATTCATGCCTTTCAAGCGCCTCGTCAATTTGACCATATGCAGCCTTGGTTTCCATAACGCTACCTGCTTCAACTTCTCCGCCTGTCTTCTTGGCTCCTTTTGAGCGTCTCTTCTTCCACGCACCCATATACCGAACCGATACGCTCTCAAGCGGCTTCAGGAGCACAAACTCATAATCCTTGTTTGTGAGAAAAAGGAACTTGGTCGTCTCAAACTCTCGGATCTTTAGGTAGCCTCTCACAGCCAGATCAATAACTGTTGCAATAATGTCAGCAACATCGGCTCGCTCATCAACGAGAGTGCCTACCTCAGCTGGTGTTAAGCCCTTTGGCGGTTCATATTGCACGGCAATGGGAAGATGATGATTTGGGTCGCGCCCTGAACGATACCAAATTGCGAGCATCCATATAAGGGCAACTAATGGGGCGAGGAACGCTATAGCTATGTGCCAGTTATCTTGGAGTGCCCAAAGCAACTCTTGAGCAGAACCCGGAAACAAAAACGCATCAGCCGGCATTCCAACAACGATTGTCAACCCATGTCCCGGTTGCAATTTGCTCGCCATAAATGAGATGCTCTCCTTAGCCCGCCACACCAGTCCTTCCTGTGCTGTTGAGCCATACGGTCCGGTGTAAAACGCCACCTTCACCAGACGCTCATCAAGCCCATTAACACCTTTTGGCAACTTCACTCTTGCGATCGCTTCACCTATCGGGACAGGCCATTCATCCCCTGTTGCATTCCAATAAAGTTCAACATGTTTTGGTTGCTTGATAATGGCGCGCCATACATCGTAGGTGATGACATAATCCCGAACACCACTAACAACCGCCATCGGATCGCCGATCCGTATTTCAATGTAACCGTTCCCGCGGGAGACCCGGTATTTCAACCCCGCACCCAAGCCATCGGTTACAGAATGAACTTTGATGTGCAAGTTATAAGGCAACGGTATCATGCCGACTGCGGGTGCCTTCATATGGCGCTCATAGCGATATGGTATCGTCCTGAAAATGCCGTGGCGCAACTCATTGCCAAAATCAACCCTCAACCGCTCCGACACAGTTATGTGCGCATCGTTGTGCACCGTTATGTCTGTGACGAACTTCTTAATTTCCCAAGCACTACATTGGTTTAGTGCGCCTTCAAATTTTAGAAGAACACCCACCCACAGCCACAAGAGCCACCTAACAGCGGCTCTTCCCTTTACGCCATCTTCACCTGCACCGCTTATCACGATTTTCATCGCGTTCACTCCGATGCGGCTTGACACCTAAGCCAACGCTTACACTGCGGCTTTATAGCTTTACCGAAATCAGAACCGCACCTGCGGCACTTCGCGCTCGCGCTCATCCGGCAGCTCAAAGAATGGTCGCTCTTTAAAGCCAAGTAACGCTGCAACTATATTGCTTGGGAACACGCGTGTTGCAGTGTTATAGTCTCGCACAACAGCATTGTAATATCGGCGCGCAAGTTGAATTTGCTCTTCAACCTCTGAGAGCTGCGCCTGCAGGTCAAGAAAACTTTGGTTGGCTTTCAAATCCGGGTATGCCTCCGCAAGCGCAAACAGCTGCCGCAACGCTGCCGTGAGCAAGCCCTCTGCTTGAGCCCTTTGATCCGGCGTAGAAGACGATGCCGCTTGACTTCGCACTCGCACAACATTTTCAAGGGTTGCTCTTTCGTAGCTCATGTAACCCTTTACAGCCTCAATAATGTTAGGTATCAAGTCGTGGCGGCGCTTAAGTTGAACCTCTACATCTGACCATGCATTGTTAACAAGCATGCTTAGCCGAACAAGCCTGTTGTATACAAACACAACCCAAAAGACCAGAAGGAACAAGATGCCGACCAACGCAATTGTGATGCTCACCTGAACACACCACCTTTGAATTGTATGCGTTGGATGTCTCCCATCATGCTCGGTTCAATGACACGCTACAGACACTATGCCGCATGAGCCATCAAGATGGCATGAAGATACAATTCCTTCATTGATTGCAAGCTGTTAAGTTCGACTTGCAGCCAAAACGAGCGCCGAGGTGAGATTGGATGCGGATTGAATTCCCAAATCCGTTTGCATCCGATGGGGTTTGGTTTAAAGGCAACTTGCACACTCACACAAAGCGCAGCGATGGTGCCTTGGAGCCTCACGAAGTGGTGAAACGATATGCAGAAGCGGGCTATGATTTCCTCGCCATAACAGATCACAATAAATTGACCCTGATTGATGAGAAGGAAAGTTGCGAGATGCTGCTAATACCCGGCGAAGAGATAAGCGTTGGAGTATCTGAAGTTGGGACTGAGTTCCATTTCGTTGCGATAGGGATTGAAAGGCAATGGGAGAAGCCGGAAGGCATGTTGACAAAGGAGATATCGCCAAGCAGGCTTGTGAAGGAGATACATTCATTGGGCGGAGTTGCAATTCTTTGTCATCCATACTGGTCTCAGTTGACGGTGCATGATATGCTTTCGTTTGATGGATACATTGCAATTGAGATATTTAACACCTCATGCCATCACTCCATCGGTAAAGGCTTCTCAACAACTCACTGGGATGACCTCCTTTTTCGTGGGCGCTTCGTTTGGGGTGTAGCTGTGGATGATGCCCACTATCACTTCAATGAGCATCGTCCAGTTGACATTTGTGGCGCTTGGGTAATGGTCAAGTGCCGCCAACTAACAATGAAAGATGTTCTGGAAGCGTTGCAACACGGACTTTTCTACTCAAGCACGGGGCCACATTTTATGAATGTGCACTTTGAGGGCGAGTGGGTGCATGTTGAAACATCATCCGTCAAAACCATCACCTTCGTCTCAGATAACGGGAAGGGGGAGAGATGGACGGCGGTGGGGAAGGATGAAATAACAGAGGCGCATTACAAATTGCGCGGGGGCGAACGCTTCCTAAGAATTGAGTGCGCTGACAGAGAAGGCAATTGTGCTTGGACAAACCCGATGCGCATCATCGCTGAATGAGCGCAGCCATCAGAAGAGGCAATCGCAAGTGAGCCTAATTTGGCGGCTCACTTGACGGGCACTTCAACCTTGAGCAACTCCAAAGCCTTCTCATCGGGCAATGTCTTTGGGCGCTTATAAAGCAAGCGCACAACAGCAGTCCCTTTCTTCCCTTCAAGTGGATATGAGAGCGTGAGCGTCTCTTCGGGCAATAGGCGCGTATCCTTTCCCTGTGGGCGCTCGTCAGAAAGTAAGTGCTTGAAGGAGAGCAGTTGCTTGTCGCCATCGAGAAGGGACACATCAATGACTGCAGCGTTCACATTGAAGCCTGTCGGAAATTTATGACCCACATTAATGCTGCTCAACTTCACTATGAGCTTGTCGCCATCAACTGCAGCCTCAAGCTTGAGCGATTCCTTGACAAACTCAATGTCGTCAACGCTCCTGAATGTGTGCACCCGTGAGAACCTGACCGGATATTTCTTCTCAACCAATGGCATTTCCCCTATTGGGCGCTCAACCTTCGGCATATGGCACTCAACACATCCTTTTGGGTCCTTGCCCCATTTTGTTTCCTTAAATTCGCTCACAGTCCCGAACTTGTAATGGCAACTTGCGCACATCTCAACTGTGCCGATCTCCTCGTTCTTCACATTCTCATGGAACTCCCGCTCAATCTCATAAGGACCATGCATCCTGCCTTTTAAATCAGCATGGCATGCGGAGCAGTCAACCCCTCCTTCCCTTGTGCGGTCTCTCAACTTCGGCTCTTTTCCAAAGCCGGTGTCAAGCAACCGTTCTGGCGCATGACAATGAAGGCATTCCTCTCGCTCATAGTTGTCGCTCATCTCCTTGAACAATTCGCTTATCCAAGCCCTCGCGTGAGCTGACTTTAACCACTCATCGGCATGCGCCTTGTGGCATGTCTGGCACGCACCGCGAATTGGCACCTTGACGGGTTTTGCGTATTGCGCAAATGTAAAGCGACCCGAAAACACAGCCAAGATGACGGCACATGCAATCACACAAAAAATGACACCCCTCATTTTTCTCCGCCCACCTCCATAGGAGAATGAAGATGTCAACGCAAAGCTTTGCTTGCCTCATTGACTCGTCAAACTAACTCGGCGCACACCTTTTGGATAAACTCAAGTGACTTCCTTATCCCCGGAAGCGGGTTGTCCGGTTCAAGCTCATACTCAAGGGCGATGTAACCCTTGAAGCCGACCTCTTTAAGCGCCTTGAAGAAGCCCTTGATGTTAAGGACACCCATGCCAACAATTACATCCCGCTTGTTTCCATCCACATCCTTCAGATGGACGCCGTGAAGCCTTTCCTTGAAGACATGAACAGCTTTGACTATGTCATCGCCAGCCCTCGCCAAATGTCCGGTGTCAAGGCAAATGCCAATTTTGACACCGTGCCCTTCAATCGCCTTGCGCATTGTCTCAATGGTATTCCATCTGTGCCCAGGCCCATGATTGTGTATCCCAATGGCAACCCCATATTCTTCGGTGAGTTTGTCAAGCAGTGCAAAGCTGTCCGGGTCTGGGTCGGCTGAGAGCACTTCAATCCCCATAGCCTTTGCAAACTCAAACAGACTTCTCATAGCCTTCTCATCCTTGGTCAGCCGAACAACGCCATAAGCAACAACCTTTAAGCCATGCCTTTCAAGCACCGCCTTTGCATCCTCAATTATGTCCTTGCGAGCCGGAAGGTGAGCCGGATACGCCTCAACATACTTGAGAGATAATTGGGCGACCATCGCAGCTGCTTCTTCTGCACCGAACTTGCGCAAAGAATAACTTTGCAGCCCAACCCTAAAGCCGCAATATGGGTCTTTAGCCTCGCCGCCAACTGCGCTGTGCGAAAGCGCAAACCCAAAGGCGCCACCTAATGTCGCCCCTGCAGCGCTGCGCAGCGCGCTTTCGATAAACCTGCGCCGTGAGAAAAGCATATCCCGCTCCATCTCACTCACCCCCATGACTGCTTAAGCACGCACAGGCTGACAAGCACTCATTCATTGAGATTTGAACGCTTGCAACACGGTTGCGATGGCAAACAGTTGTGCACTTCATAATACTAACAACTCGCTTGTCTTTTGAGCCGCCGTAAGCAGCTCATAACCATCTTGCTTTACCAGAACCATATCCTCAATCCTCGCGCCGCAAAAACCTTCAATGTAAACTCCCGGCTCAATCGTCACCACACACCCAGCCTGCATTAATCCGCCATCGCTTTGCTTCGGGCTGGGCAACTCGTGAATTTCCAATCCGACACCATGCCCAATGCCGTGCTTAAATTGGCGTTCATAGCCGCTCAGTCGCAACTTTTTTCTCGCTGCTGCCTCAACCTGTTTCATTGTCCTCCCGGAACACACTGCCTCAATAGCTGCAATTTGCGCCTCATACACAGCAGCGTAAATTGAGCGCCCCCTCCTGTCGGCTTTCCCGATGGCTACCGTGCGTGTCAAATCGGAATGGTAGCCATCGCATACAGCCCCGAAGTCAAGCACGACCACATCGCCATACTCAATTACTTTGTCCGAAGCAACCCCATGCGCCATAGCGCTCCTATAGCCAGACGCGACGATGATGTCAAATGAGACATCTTCGGCACCGCTCAACTTGATGAACCTTTCAAGTTCAAGGGCAACCTCACGCTCTTTAACTCCGGGACGGATCAGTGAGAGCGCATACTCATATGCGGCGTCAGCGACTCCTGCAGCTCTCCTTATCAACTGCAGTTCAACCTCGTCTTTGACAGAACGCATTCTTTCAACAACGCCGTCAAGCTTGCGCACTCTGACCTTATAAAGCAATCCCTTGAGCCTTTCAAATTGAGCTACGCTCATCCGCTCTGACTCAATGCCAATGGAACTAATGCCCCAGCGCTTGAGCAAGTTTGCTGCAACATCAAAGTAGCTTTTGCGGCGCGGTGCTATGCTCACTTTTGCCCCCTTCACCTCTTTATGTGCTTGCGCGTCATATCTGCCATCGGTTATGAAGACACATTCCCCAGTGCCAACGAGCAATACGCCTGATGTGCCTGTGAACCCAACGAGGTAGCGTATGTTCGGCATATATGTGATGAGCATGGCATCAATCCGAGCTGCCCGAAGTTCACCCTGCAGCTTTTTTAACCTCTCCTCATACGGCAAAAGAGCGCTCATGCCTGATCACCTTTGCCTTGAGCTCTCTCAGTCAGTATGGCGACCGCTGCTCGCAGCGCGAGCAAATAACTATGCACGCCAAAGCCACATATTTGCCCGACAGCTATGGGAGCTATCACTGAAACGTGCCTGAAGGGCTCCCTCGCATGTATGTTGCTCAAATGGACCTCAATGACTGGCAGCCCAACAGCTCTCAGAGCATCATGAAGGGCAATTGAATAATGCGTGAGTGCGCCCGCGTTGATGATGATGGCATCAGCCCAATTCCTCGCCTCGTGAATGGCGTCAATCAGCTCGCCCTCATGATTGCTTTGGAATGTGCGCACAGCTATGCCAAGTTCACAGGCGAGCTCTTCCAACCTGCGGTTTATTTCTTCAAGGCTCAGCGAGCCGTAAATTGAGGGCTCACGGGAGCCAAGCAAATTTAGATTCGGTCCGTGAAATACAGCCACAGTCAAGCTGCGTCTTGCGCTGCTAATTTTGGAGCGGCGCACCGGCATAAATTAGCCACCCCCCAAAAGCTCATCAAGGTTGATGCTCGGGTTAAGCTCAATTGCCCTCCGCTTAGCCCTCTCAGCTTCCACAGTCTCCCCCAAATGCCCATCCACCACTGCAAGGTATGCATACACAAGTGCGAGCCAGCGCTTTACTTCGTCCACTTTAGCGCCCACAGCTTCATTCATCTGTGGGTGAAAGAAGCCAAGGTATGCCTCCCCAAGATTGGCAGCCAATTTCAGGTCGCTTTTCAATTTTAGTAGTTCATTGCCGGCTGCACCGCAGCGCAATTTTAAAGACGCCAAGTTGGCAGCTGCAGCAACAACGCTGACATCCGTTGGAGCATCAATAGCTCTGTATTGCCCATATGGTGAACGCATTAAGTGGATGATGCGCTCATACATCTTAACTGCGCCGCGCTTGTCATCCATCAGCTCAAGCAGCCGCCCGAGTTCAAGCATAGCAAGGGTATCATGCGGATTAACCTCAATTGCCGACCTGTATGCTTCAATTGCCTTTGGGCGATTTCCAATGGCGATGTAGACCTTAGCCAGAGTGTGGTAGTTTGCCCCCCTCATCGGCTGAAGCCTGACAGCGGTTAGCGCCTCACTTAAAGCTCTTTTCAGGTTTCCGCCATCTTCATACCTTGCGAGGGCTAAATAGGCATTGGCGAGGGCAACTCTATGACGGGCGTTAAAGGGTTCCCATATAATTGCTCTTTCAAATGACTCAATGGCTGATAGGATGCTTTCAGAATTGCGTCCAGTTAGAGCGTGCGATACGGCAACAATGTGGCTTAGCGAAACAAAGGCGCAGGGAACAAGGATGGCAACAACGGCGATTGAGCTGCCAACGCCAATCTTGATTGGCATCCTTAAACCCGCAGGTAAAGCGAACCTGTTGTCACTATGCGCATGCTTGTGGGACGCATGCGTTGCACCAACATCTGCCTGTGTGCATTTCGTCATGCAGCAGGCAAGCAAGAGTGCAAAGGCAAACCTTGCTGCTGGGACATACCAAGTGCAATCAACGAGGTTGTGCGATATGAAAGAAATGCAGGCACAAAAGCTGCCGATGCGAAGCCACCGGTATTCATCTTCGCACCGTTTAACTAATTGCGCGGAGCTAAATAGGCATAGCCCTATAAAGGCAATAAAGGTAAGCATCGCGGTTACGCCACACTCAGAGGCTATTTGAAGGAACGCATTATGCGCCATAAATGTCGGTCCGACCTCGGTGAAGCGAGGATAAACAAAATGGAATGTGCCAATGCCGGTTCCATTGATTGGATGCGAAAGGGCTATATTTACCGCAGCGCCCCAAACAAAGAGCCTGAACAACCATGAATGAGCCTGCTCGCTAAATGCCGCAACGATTCGGTGACGAAGCGTTGGGATTAAGGCAACAATGAGGAGCAACGCAAATGCGGATGTGAGCGCGAAGGCGATTGTGCTCTTCAAGCGCGCCTGTCTAATCGATAGCCAAGCAAACGCACCCGCCGAGACAAGCAATGCTGCAAATGCCCCTTTTGAGCCACTCACCACGAGCGATAGCGCACAGACTGTAGCAACCAGCCAGCAGATCAGCTTCAGCGATGCGCACTTGAAATGTAATGCGAGTGCAACGGCAACCGGAATACACATTCCCATATAGCCGCCAAGCAGATTTGGATTTTGGAATGTCCCGAATGCACGCCAGTCTTTGAGACCAGCTGCATAGGAGAGGCAATACTCTCGCAGCGAGATTAAGCCCTCAATGTATACGCCGAGCAGGAGCGCCAGGAGAAATACCAGCGCCCAATTGGCTCCAGCCAGTGAGGCGATAATAAAGGCGACGGCAAATGAGAATGTGTTAACCATCTCAATGGCGCTATCCCATAGCGAGATTGAGTCAAGACAGCTTATGGCGCAGAGGATGACAAATGCAAATAGGGCGACATTGGCTGAGTCAACATAACTTACATTTGAACCGATGCCAAGGCGCATTCTGAGGAGATGCGCCAGAATCCCTAAGATCGCCAAGGTGAGGACGAGAAAGCTCAATGCTGATGGCGTGCGCATCGGATGAAGCTCCAATGTTGGTAGCTCGGGAAATGACCATACAAGTGGCGCTATGACAACGAGCGCCGCTATGACAGCGAACGGGACTGACAAAATGAGGCGTATGCAACTTGCTATAGCGGGTGTGTAGCTCGTGCGAGCTTGCTTTACAGCTGTATATGAACGGCTATTGCGTTTGCCTTTTCCGCCTGAACGCATTTTCAATCCAATGCCTCCACTTCAGCATTATGCGCGAGAGAGCGACTTTTGAGAGCGCCCCGAAAAGCCTTATCCCTATTCCAAGCACAATTAACGGAGCGAATATTAGCGGCAGCATGCGCCTGTAATTCTTGAAGTAAAAGCGCAACATGCTCCGGTGGCGATGAATGAGCATCGGGACAAAGAGTTGATCGCTGCTCTTTCCAATAGCGTGCGTTACGATGGCGCTCGGGACATAAAAAACTTTAAAGCCGGCTTTGCGCATACGCCAGCACCAGTCCACATCCTCACAATACATGAAATAGCCTTCATCAAGCATGCCCACAGTTCTAATCGCGTCCCTGCGCACAAGCATTGCGGCGCCCGAGAGCCAGTCAACCTCCATTGGTTCTTCATGGCTATGGTTTTTGAGTAGATACTCCTTTGTCGGTTTGTTTGACGGGAAGAGCCTCTCAAGGGGTGTATTCCTAAACAAGCCCGTGAGGAGCGTCGGGAAGGCGCGACACGAGTATTGAAGCGTCCCATCGGGGTTAAGCAACTTCGGACCGACAATAGCCACCCCAGGATGCTCATCCATGAATCTTACAAGCTTTTCAATTGCGCCATCGTGGACAACAGTATCGGGGTTGAGCAACATAATGTATCGTCCACTGGAATGGAGCATTGCTTGATTGCATCCGGCTGCAAAGCCAATGTTTCTTTCATTCACGATGAGCTTCACCCAAGGGTATTTTGTGCGCACCATATGTGGACTACCATCAATTGAGGCGTTGTCCACAACGATGACCTCAAATGTGATTAATGAAGCACCCCTCTCAAGCGAAGCTATGCACCCATCCAATTCGTCCCTCGTGTTGAAGTTGACGATGCAAATGGAGACATCAATGTCCTCTCCGGCGCAAGGCAACTTTTTACGAGCCTTCTCGCCTTTAACTTCCCTTTGCATCTTGTTGCACATCCTCTGAACATTCATCCTCCGGAAGCTCGATCTCCTCAAGCAGCATGATCGGGATGCCTTTCCAGATCCTGTATCGTTTTCCGCAGCCTTCGCATATTAGTGCTGTTTTGTCATCCGAGAGCATGACTCCGTTCTTGCATGCTGGGCATGCAAGTATGTCTATTATTTCAAGCAAGCGCTGCAGGTGCTCATTTTCCATCCCGCTCACCCCATGAATTTTAATGGGCAATGGCGCAACCCCGTTGATAGCCCTCGCCGTTCATTCTAATGCGCAAAACTTTTAGAGCGCACTCAGCGCACACTGTGAGTCTCAAGCCCGCGTGACGATGGGAGGACAATATGGCAGCGCTGAGTGCTGCAAAATTTGTAACGGTCAAACTTCGCCCAAAGGGGAAGTCCAAAGGACTTGCATAAGGAGGCGCGTAGAGAGATGTCACATGCCAGTTTGCTAAGGCGTGCCGATGGCAGAGCGCCAAATCAGATGCGTCCTGTGAAGCTCACTCGTGGCTGGATAAAGTTTGCGGATGGCTCGTGTTTGATTGAGGTTGGCAACACAAGGGTGATATGCACAGCCACAATAACAGACAAGGTGCCCCCGTTTCTCATCGGAAGTAAGTCAGGTTGGATAACGGCTGAGTATGGGATGCTGCCGAGGTCTGGGACGCAAAGGAACGAGCGAGAGGCAAAGCGCGGTCGTCAACATGAGCGCTCGGTTGAAATAGGGCGCATAATCGGAAGGGCACTAAGGGCTGCCGTTGACCTGTCTGCACTCGGCGAGCACACCATCATAATCGACTGTGATGTCCTGCAAAGCGACGGCGGAACAAGAACGGCAGCAATCACTGGCGGTTTTGTAGCACTCGTTGAAGCGCTCCACAAAATGCGAGAGCAGAATTTGCTCTCAAGCAAGGCTCTCCCGCTGCACGGCTTACTGGCAGCAATAAGCGTCGGCGTGGTTGATAGGCAGGAGATGCTTGACTTAAGCTATGAGGAAGATGCGCGCTCAGCTGTTGACATGAATGTGGCGATGCTTGAGGGCGGTAGGTTCGTTGAGGTTCAGGCGACTGCTGAAGGAGCGCCATTCACCCAAGAGCAACTGATGCGCCTACTTGCGCTTGCAAGGGCTGGAATTGAAAAGCTGTTTGAGCTGCAAAAGGAAGCGCTAAAAGACATCGTTTGAGTTGGCGCCAACGGTGAGCATATGAAGGGCGCAACATTCGCCCTGCAAATGTGGTTGCCAAAAACTGAAGGGAGAAGATCACCTGCAAGTTGAATTCTCCGCGGGGCGCATCCACAATCGGCTAAACCTTAGCAACCTAAAGGGGGGCGCTTGCCAATTTGCTTTTCCCAGTTTAGTGTCATTTGCCTTTCGCTCTCTGTCCCCTCACCTTACGAGCAAGCTGAACTATGCGCTTGTATCTTGCCTGCGCAAGCGATGCCCATTCAGCCTCATACCTGCTTGAGAGCAATTTCTCTTTAACCCACCTTTTTGCGAGCTTCATAGCTTGCGCTTCATCCACGGGCACTTGAGCGAACTCCTTCAACAGCTCCTTTGGCATGCCCGCCTCAATCAATGCAGAGAACGCCTCTTGAACCTGTTTGTGTGCGTCAACAAAGAATGCGCCGATAAGGCTGTTAATAAACTCCCATCTGTCAGCGCTGAGCTTGGCATCGTAGTGCATGCTTGTCTTCCACTCAAAAGGATTAACATCTACGATGCTCTTGGTGCGCAGCTCTTCATACAAATCTGGCAATATGCTCATCCTTGCGAGCGTGAATTCTCTTGGTCCTCCCCTTGCACCTCTCGGAAGCATCCATAGCATCTGCCCCGACTTTGAGAGGACGAAATTAACGAACTCTTCAGCAACATCCCTGTTCGGTGCCCCTCTTAGGATTGCGATGCCGTCCGGGTTGATGACGGTCATGTCCTTTGGATAGACGAAGCCGAGTATCTTGCTTCCGACCTCGGCAATCTTTGACCACGCATAGAAGTCAATAGTTGGAGCACATGCAGCTTGCCCATTGGCTACGCTCTCAACTGGCTCCTGCGAGCCGCGATTGTAAACCCTCGCGTTGCCCGACATCATAGCTATGACTTCAAACCCCTTCTTCCAACCGTAGGCTTGCAGGATGATCTCAAACATCATATGTGCAACGCCGCTTTGCCTTGGGTCTGTAAGCTCAATCCAACCATAAAACTTCGGGTCTGACAGATCTGCCCACTCCTTTGGCTCCGGAAGACGATGCTCATTCAGCACAACCTTGTTGAACAATATCCCAAATCCAGACAGGGCAGTCCCAAACCAGTAATAGTCCTCATCATAAAGTGGCATACCGGCTATGTGCTTCGGTATGCGCTTCAGTATTTCCTCTGGCGGCTTATATTGCGAGAGTAAGCCATCCCGCTTAAGCTCAATGTGTGGGTCAATTCCACCGCCCCAAAACATATCAGCACCAATGCCGCTTGGGCTTTCCTTAAAGCTGGTTCGTATGTATCGGAGACATTGCGATGTCCCACCGACATCGGGGAAGCGTATCTCAACATGTTTTTTAAAGCGTCGCTTGTAGTGCTCTTGAAAAGCCAGTGTGAACTCGCGCTGTATTCCATCCCAGTGCGGTGATACAATGACGAGCGTTAAAGCGCTATCAGCTGCCCTTTCCCCAACGCGCCTGCAAGAGCAAAGCAGCACAGCTCCTGTTATGACCGGCGCAAATGACAGGATTAAGATTATGCGCATCATCCCGTTTGCACCCATAGGCAACTCACCAACGCCTCATCAATGCTTGGGATACAAAAAGAATGCTATGTCGCCAGCTGCGCAAGCATCTGAGACATAAACTCAGCGCCCTCACGCAGGACATTGACGAGCTCCTCAACCATGCGCCCTATGAACGACTTGACATCCTCAAAGGTCCAGCCTGTCAGCTCCAATATTGGCACTATGATTCCGACCGCCATCATCAATGCCCCAATAACCATAGCATTGAATGCAAGGAAGGCAATTGCCGACACTATAAGCCTTGCCACCTGTGCTCCCAGCCATATGGCGAATCCGACCGCTATCCATTTAACGCCGAGCGAAAGCCAATCAACACTCCTACTGGGTAGCCTGCCACTGGCATCTGTGATTTTGAAATCCATCTTTGTGCCGTTGATGGTGAGCAGCCTGCCATAATCATCAACGAATTGTATCGCCGGCTTAATCCCATCCCAACCCCATACCAGCCTAACTGCCTCACCGGTAGATTCCTTAACAACTCTCAGGTGCCTATAATTTGCGACTCCCTTTTTAGGCTCACAAAAATGCATCGTCAAAATTTCCATCTGACCGCCATCATCAAATCCGATTCTAAGTTGCCTGTCGGGGTCATCGGCAATCTCTTTAAGCCTTCCGTAACTATCCTGCAACTGCTCAGCCATTTCGACTTCGTCGCCCATCAACATGATGTCAGGTTCCATATTAAAGGGATGTTCACCTTGCAGGCTGCCTGGCGAACCGCCGCAGCCCTTCAAAAGTTCGCATATGCTAATACCTATCGGCAGCATGAGAAATTCCCTTCGCTTTATAGGTGTTCACCTCCGTTCATCTTTGATTTTTGTCTCACGACCGTGTGTTAGCAACTTCATCAACTCTGAGTCGGCTGAAAGTATGACTGTCGTCTTGTCATTCAGCACCTTCTTATAAGCTTCAAGAGTGCGCAGAAAGCGATAGAACTCTGGATCCCGTTTGTATGCATCGGCGTAGATGCGCATTGCCTGCGCTTCAGCCTCACCTTTAATCTGCTCAGCACGCTTGTATGCTTCAGCGAGTATGCGCGCCACCTCCTTGTCCGTTTGGCTGCGAATCTTCATCGCTTGCTCTTTCCCCTCAGCCCTATACTGCTTTGCTTGACGCTGCCTCTCCGCCTTCATTCGTTCGTAAACGCTTTGCTTCGTCGGCTCGGGGAAGTTGATCCTTCTTATGCGCACATCAACAAGCTTTATCGGGTCGGCTTTAGGGTCGCCGGGAATGCCATACTCATTTCGTATGCGCTCACGGCATCTTCTCAGCACCTCTTTCCCGATTTCATCCAACACCGATGCACCAAAGTCAGCCACAAGTATGCTTGAGAGCATCCGCTTTCCAAATGCTGTCGCTACTTCCGAGACCACTATATCCTCAAGCCTTATTGGAACTGCCTGCATTGTCCCGAGCGTTTCAAGGAAGCGCTTTGGGTCATACACATACCAGCACACAAAAGTCTCAACGACCAAGCTCTTTTTGTCCTGCGTTAGCAACTCGCGAGCCGGTATTTCGGTCAACTGCAACCTCCTGTCAAAACGCACCACCACATCAACTGGAGATTTAAAGTGCAACCCTGCTGAGATGACCCTTCGCACAGGCTTGCCAAATCTTGTCACTATGGCGACCTCTCTCTCGTCAAGCGTGAACATGACCGACTTAAGCAGCATCAAGAGCGCCAGAATCAGAACTGCAAAAATGAGATGGCGGAAAGTCATACCATACTCACCTCGCCCCCTTTTGTCCACCCTGCGGCGGTGCGTGTTCCAATTCCTCAAGCATCGGGATAACTACTGCTTCCTTCATTTGCTGCGAAGCGCTTTCAACGGCTACGCCCGTGTTTGGCGGAAAGAAAATGATTCGCTGAGAGCCAGCTTTATCTGTCGCCACAATATATTTCTTCAAGTTGGGCAGTGCCGCCTCAAGCGCCTCCCAATATAAGCGCATCCTGTGGATTTCTTTCGCCTTTTTATACTGCGAAGCTACGCTCACAAACCTTGAAGCTTCACCTTCAGCCCTCTTTGTCCTATCAACACCGAAGGCAATTGCGGAGTGAAATTGCGATGCGGCTTCTCCGCGCGCTTCTGGCAGCCTCTCATTTCTGTAAGCTTCGGCTTCATTGATAAGCTGCGCTTTGGCTTCAAGCGCTCTCGCCACCTCGTGAAATGCATCTACAACATCCGCTTCAAGCGGCGGGTGAACATCCTGCAGCTTGACGCTGTGCACAGTTATGCCTATGCCATAGCGCATCAAATCCCTTCTCAAATTGTGCATCAACTTCGTTTCAATTTGTTTTCTCCTGCCAACCAACGGCGCATACATGTCACAGCGAGAGAGCACGCTGCGAAGGGCTGCTTCGGAGAGGGGAAGCAGTATTGCCTCCGGCGATTCACAGCGCAGCAAAAACGCTGTGGCATCGCTAATGCTGTAGTGCAAGATCATGTTCAGCTCAATGATATTTTCGTCCCCCGTAATAACCAACCCTTCCTCGGGACGGCGCTCGTAGCCAGCTATTTGATGCTTGAATGCCCATTCATAGACAACCGGTTCATCCCCTGCAGTTTGCGGTTTGCTCCTGAAACCAACCTCAAGCCTGCGCCTGCTAAGAGCGTCAACTTTTATCACCCTCTCAAAGGGCGATGGAATACGATAATGCAATCCCGGAGCAACTTCCCTAACAAGCTTGCCGAAGCGAAAAACAACGGCGCGTTCGTTGGCGCGAACGACAAAAAAGCCGGAGAGCAAGTAACCAATGATTAGTGCCAATATGGCAATCCGGTTTGCTGCTCTGCTGTTTCGGGCGATGAATTCACTTATGTTCTCCCACTGCAATCCTTCTGCAGCCGTTCTCAAGAACGATGCCATCCTGCCAAGCCAAGGCGATAACTCAAAGCGGCGCTTTGATAAGAGCGTAAGCGAATTGCACACGACCGCAAGCGAGCTAACCTGGTGAACTACAGCAGCCCAAACTGGCGGTATATACCCGAAGCCGGCAAGCAATACAGCTGCTGAGTTAAACCCGATGGCAAAGCCGGCTATGTTTTGATGTATCTTTCGGAGCGCTGCCCTACCGAGCTCAACTGCGAGCGGCACCTTAGTCAGGTCGTCTGTTAAGACGACTATGTCACCAGCTTCAGCAGTCAGATCTGTCCCAATACCGCCCATTGCAACGCCAACATGTGCAGCGGCGAGCGCCGGAGCATCATTTATTCCGTCACCAACCATCGCCACATATAGCCCTTGAGATTGCAATTGCCTTATGCGCTCAACCTTCTCATCGGGGAGCAACTCGGAATGGATATCAGTTATGCCAAGCTGTGCAGCTACCGTTCTTGCAGCGGCGTTTGTGTCCCCTGTGAGCATGCCGATCTTTGCTATCCCGAGCATTCGCAACATTTCAATTGCGCTGGATGCTTGAGGGCGAGGCTTGTCGGAGAAGGCGAGCAATCCAACAACAACCTCGTCAACAGCTACAGCCACAACTGTCTTTCCGGCTGATTCCAAGTGTCTCCACTCGTCCTCAAGCCTGCCAGTTGGGGTTATGCTCAAAGCCGAAAGCAATTTGCGGTTTCCGACGGATACAACTTTCCCCGCTACAACTCCCCTGATGCCCATCCCGGGATAAACCTGCACATCCGCCGGATGGGAAATAACTGCGCCTTTGCCCCTTGCTGCCTCAACTATTAGCCGTCCGAGTGTGTGTTCACTTACAAGCTCAACTGATGCCGCAAATGACAATACCGCCAAATCATCAAACGCATCAGCTGCAACAATGTCCGTAAGCACCGGTGAGCCAATCGTAAGGGTGCCGGTCTTGTCAAAGATGACGCAGTTAACTTTTCCAAGCCCCTCAACTGCAGCCCCGCTTTTTACAAGGACGCCATCCCTTGCCAGTCTGCCTATGGCTGAGATGATCGCAGTCGGTGTTGAAAGGACAAGCGCACACGGGCACGCGATGATAAGCACGGCTACCGAACGCATCAAATCACCGCTCAAAATGAATGTGGCAGCAGCTGCAACCATTACGGCTGGCAGGAACCAGCGCGCATACTTGTCAGCGGCACGCTCAATGCTGGCTTTGCGCTCTTGAGCTTCTTCCACCATTCGCATTATCTTGGCAACGATCGTCTGATTTCCAACTGCATCGGCACGCACATAGAGAATGCCAGCCTGATTGACCGTCCCAGCGTATACGCGCTCACCGGCGGATTTATCCGATGGGAGTGGCTCCCCAGTTATAGTGCTTTCATCAACACTTGAACTGCCATCAATCACCGTCCCATCAACTGGTATTCGTTCGCCCGGCTTCACGAGCACGATATCACCTATTTGTATCTCATCAACTGTGACATCAACCACTTCATCGCCTTTAACCAGGTGAGCAATTGAAGGGATAGCTTTTGCGAGTTCGCTGAGGGCAGTCCTTGTTCTCCCAACAGCATAGTGCTCAAGCGCCTCACCGATGAGCATGATGAGTATGACTTCAGCAGCGGCAAAGTATTCTCCAACATAAAGCGCTGCCGCTGATGCCACCGCCACAGCCGCATCAACTGCGATGCGCCTCTCAAACAAAAGCTCATAAATTGTGCCGTAGAAGAACTTGTATCCCCCGACCGCAGCTATAATTGCAGCAAAGTCAATCCCAAAAACGCTCTGAACTATGTTGAACCAGCGCAGCAGAAGAGCTATGCCAATGAACGCTGTAAAGGCTATGTGCCTTACACCCTCATCCGCAATGCCTTTGCGGCTTTCACGCTTATCGTGCTGAGTCCGCATTTCTCAAGCTCACTCTCCAATCGTCCTCACCTTGAACTTGTGCAAAAACGACACTGAGCCGGTTCTCCGATTAATTTGCCCCAAGTTGTCTTATCTGAGCCATCAGCTCCTCAGTCAGCTTGCGCAGTATAAGCCCCCTTGATTTTGAGTCACATCGCTCGACCACCATCGGTTCGCCAAAGCGCACCTCCACACGCCAATGCGGTCTTGGCAAAGGCGCACTCATGCGCCATGCAGGGTAAGCGTTGATGATAGCGCACGGCAAGATTGGGCATCCGCTGAGCTGAGCGAGCAGGGCGGCGCCGTGAGTAAACTGACGCATCCTGCCGTAATTGCTCCTTGTGCCCTCAGGAAAGATGACGATGACTTCGCCATCCCTAAGCCTTCTGACGCATTCGCGCAATGCCCCCACATCGCTTGCGCTTCTTGAGACCGGAATGCAATCGTCAAGCCAAAGGAGTGACCTTAGCAACGGGATGTCAAATATGGGGCGCTTAGCGACGAACGAAACCCTCCTGCGACAGGCACACCCTATGAACAATGGGTCAAGGTATGTCGGGTGATTGGATGCGATTATTATGCCGCCGCTCCTTGGCACCTTCTCAGCATTGTGAACTTTCAATCCAAACAAGAGCTTTGCGGCAACGCGCAGCAACGGCATCAGGACACGGTAAATTAAAATGCGCAAAGACTTGTATCGGTCTCTGTTCTTGCTCATCCCATGTGCCTTCACGCGCCTTAATCTGGCGCCAATTATAATTTTGAACTGATTGGGGCAAGTTAAATAGGGCGAGACATTTGACCTTTCGTATGGGTATTCCCATAGCAACATTATGGCGATTCTGTTTCGCTGCAATTTATGGTGGGCAAAATTTTTTCGGCGGTGTTCTTCAACGAAGTTTGAGAGGGGATGGAAAAATGCGCGCCATGTATGCTTCGTTTTTGAGGGCAATTTCATTCACACTATTGATGGCTTTGGCTGCCCAACTTCAGTTTGCGATGGCTGGTGAGCCACAACCGTTTCAGCCAATCAGGTTCCTTATAACAGCCTCACCTCAGGAGATACCAGCAAACGGCAAGAGCACGAGCATCATCACTGTGCAGGTTGATGACCCATCAATACCGGATGGGACTGAGGTGCGCTTCATAAGCTCAATGCCGGACACCACAATAGAGCCCAGCGCCATATTGCGAAATAGGATCGCAAGAGCAACGCTGCGCAGCGGAACAACGCCTGGAATAGCTATAGTGACCGCGTTCTTTGGCGTCTCCCGTGAGTCGGTTGAAGTGCGCCTGTTGCCGCCGCAGGCTGCCATGTCGCGCGATGCCAATCTGATCATAGTCAAAGGGGATTACTTATCGTATTCGCCCGGTGATGACTTTATCACTGCGAGCGGTTATTCGCGCTTCATTCACATGGGCGTAAAAGTTGAGTGCGATGTCAGGATGAACATCTTTCTGAGCAAGCGCATACTCGTAGCCGAAGGTGAGGCTGGTAAGAATTCTGTCACCATAACTTGTGGCGAAAACAAACTCCACTGCGATAGGCTTGTGCTTGACTATGAGCGGCAGGAAGGCACGATGATTCAAACTGCACCGCAACCGAGAAAGTTGGGCATAAGATGGCTTACGGTGATTGAGGAAGAGGAGAAAATGCCGAGGTTGCAGGCGCCCGAACCCGATTATAGCATTGATCAAACTTGGATAAGGGCAAAGGAAATCATTATCTACCCCGGAGAGAAAATAGTCCTAAAACGGGCGCAGCTTTATGCCAGGGGTAACAGGCTCATCTCTCTCCCGATACATGTTATCCCGCTATCAACATATGGTTTGCGCATGAGTTCTCGCGGCTTTGCAAACCAGATCATCTCATACAACTCCTATGGCGGCTTGCAGATTGACTTCCCGCTCTATTTCCATGCCGACACGAAGGGCACTGGCGCATTAAGGTTGCAATATTTTGGCAGCCATGGCTTTGGAGTGTATCGTCCGGGGTTTACAGTCTCCCTTGAAGAGAGCTATGTGCTTGGCGAGAATTCCGAGGGCGTGATTCTGCTTGAGGCGCTGACGAGACCGGAGAGGAACTTCCGTTTGGAGCACTTGCAGCGCCTCGGTATGCAGTCAATGATGCGAATCAGCGCCGATTACTTCGGAGGCAAAGATCTTCTGACACGCATTGATTACATTGGGCAGCTTGGAAGCTTCGACCTCGGCATTGAAGCATTTTACAACAGGACATCTTTTGGCAGCTCTTGGAACACTCAGGCAATGGTTCAACTGCCGATGAGGTCAATTGGGAAAAGCGGCTTTGGCTACTCGGTGGTTGGCTATTTGACTCTCGGCAGCGGCAGGTATGCCTCCGGTTCGTTCTCGCAGGGCATTGACTTTGACTTTTATTCACCGCCATACCGGCTGGGCAAAGCCACATCGTTATCATTTCGTGGCGGCATATCAGCCTTCAACTCCGATGATGGGTTAAGGCTGGGCAGGAGTGCAATGCTCTCGCTTAACCATCAGCTCAGCAGGTTCGGTATGCTCAGCATAAGCTATAGTTACGATAGCGGCTCTTTGTTTTACGGTGGTCGGACAACAAATGAGTCACTCATGCTCAACTTCTACGGAAACATTGGGCGCAACTGGAGTATCGCTCTATCAGCGTCAAAGTCGTTCTCAAGCGATAGCACTTATGGCTACCTACACATTGTCAGGTCGCTTGGGGATAGGTGGCGCCTGCGTCTTGGTGGCTCGTATCAGGGTTATAGCGGGATGTCAACCGTTGACTATGATGTCTCCGTTGCTTACCGTCTTGGTGACCTCTGGATCAGCCTCAACTGGCAGAAGTCGCGCCGAAAAGTTTTCCTTGAGATTGGCTCCTATGTGTATTGAAGCCTGTAGCAAGGTGCAGAAATTTGAGTTACGCTAACAATGACATGGCACATTTGGAGCAAAGATTAAAGCACTGTAACACAACACCAATGATGGAGGTGGTTGCGATGCGGTCGGCAGTGGCATGCAAGCGGCGATGTTTGATGAATGCTGCGTTTGTGGTGTGCCTCATAGCTTCACTTCCGAAGTGTTCAACGGCTCAAGTTGAGGTTTTGGGCATGCCATGTTACGGAATAAATGCGCGCGCCTTAGGTATGGGCGGCGCATCGGTGGCTGTTGTTGGCGACCTTGGTTCATTGCTTGCCAACCCGGCTGCAACGGTGAGGCTGCCAGAGCCTGTAGCATCTCTCAGCGGAAGACTTAACACAACCAACGAACGCTATTTTCTCGCCGGCTACTTGAGGGGTTCTCAGGAGGGGAAGCTTGGCGGTGGGCTCACCCTCATGTGGGCAAGGGATGAAAGCCCTTCAGCGTTGGGTGGAAGGACAACTCACTTCGGGCTGCTATACACCATAACTCAACCGATAGGCATGTGGCGTGGATACGAGATTGATTTCGGCACAACGATAAAGATGCACCAGCAGCGCATTGCCGGGCAGGGCTCAAGGACGAATTGGACATTTGACATAGGCTTCCTAACGAGGCTTGCTGAACGAACCTGGATTGGCATATCTTCGATCAACACCACACGCCCATCATTCACAATGGGCACAGTGAGGAAGCGTGACGAACGCTTGATAAACGCGGGCGTGGCGCACTGGTTTGATGAGGATACACTTCTTGCAGTTGATGTTTGGGATTTGGAGGACAACACAACTGACTGGGCGGGTGGCAGAGGTAGCGGAATTGCAATAAGGGTTGGGCTTGAAAGGCGCTTGACGCCATCACTCACCGGACGCATAGGCATGCTTGACAGGCGCTTAACAATCGGCTTTGGGTTTAGGGGTGGTTTCATGCGCGGCATGCACATTGATTACGCCTTTTCCGACCGCCCATCTCCGGAAGATGACATTCACCTTCTCAGCATGAGTGTCTCATTCTAAGGAACGGTGGCGTTGAAGTGATAGGCTGAGCCTGCAGACCTGTAACTCAACCACATCCAGTCATCAAAGTAATGCCAATTCAAGAGTTAGGAATGGCATGCTGCCCATGAAAAATTTTGGGGGATGCCCATTGCATCATGAAATTAGGGAGACTTCCACTATGTAGCACTCTCCCCCTGCAGGCGACGCCCGTTTATAAGCGTTAAGGCTTAGGTGATGGGAATTAAACGGCAATCTGAGATAAACCCTAATGCTACATGATTAGGCGCCAAGAGAATGGCGGTGAGGCGCACAGTTGAATTCTGGGCAGCTGCTAAGCCATCGCGCTTTGGCTTTCCGGTGGCGCTCACTTGGTAAGTGGTGTTTTGTCGGTGGCTGTAGTTTGCGCTTATGAGACAACACCAGCTGCACAACTTGTGTTAAAGCGCTTCGCTTCCATAGCCAGTTAACTGATAGCGGCGTGTGATATTCTAAAGCATAGGGCGAATCATCAGGCATATAGTTCTGTTCGGTAACTTCAGGCACCGTTGCAGTGCTATCCTCAATTAATGGCTTACAAATTGAGATAAGCATTTGGTGGCGAAGCCCACAATTGTGTGCCTTTTGGTGCTATCAAATTCACCGGGGCGTGAAGAGAAGTATGAGCGGATGGCGCCTTGTAGGCTTCATTGCTATAGCTGTAGGTGGAGTCATAATCATAATGAAGCTGTTGTCGGTATATGCCGAATGGTTGTGGTTTGTCTCGGAAGGTTATCAACATGTCTACGGCAAGATACTTCTTACAAGGCTTTTGCTCTTCGCCGTTGCATCACCGATATTCTTCTCCATGCTTTACATCCCATGGCGCTACATACGCAGGTTGCCTGTGCCACCTTCATCTCGAAAATGGCTTTTGGATGCAGATGAGCTGAGGGCAGTTGAGAGAGCTATTGATAACACAGTCCTTCTTGTCTCGCTCGCCGCTGCACTTATTGCTGGCTATTATGCGAGTCATAAGTGGCTAACAGTGTTGCAATCCATGCATCCAACTCCCATGGAGCTTGAAGAGCCGATATTCAACAAGCCGGTTGATTTCTACCTGTTCAAATTGCCGCTGTGGCTTTTCGTGCTCGGTTTGGTTTCAACGGGCTTATCTCTCTCAATCATTGGCGCAATACTGCTGCTCATCTTTGACGACCACATCTCCTTCACCGAGATGGGCACCGAAATGACCGACTATGCCGTTCGCATTTTATCGCTCATGGCTGCACTGTGGTTCATTGCCGCATCAATTGGGACGCGCTTTGGCATGTTCAAATTGCTTTATTCAATGCGCGGACGAGTTTACGGGGTTGGCTTTGCCGACTACTATGCGGCATTGCCAGCGCTGTGGGTTCTAATTTTTGTCTTCGTCGTTGTAGCCCTAATCCTTCTGCTCAACTTTAAACGGGGGAGCATAAGGATACTCCTTTGGTCAACCGGAACAGCTATCGCTCTATCTTTTGTGGGGCGATTCGTTGTCCCCGGGCTTGTTCAAGCGTTCGTTGTTAACCCTAACGAGCTGCAGCTTGAAAAGCCTTTCATTGAACATAACATCAGATTCACCAGATATGCATACAACTTGGATAGGTTTAGGGAGCTGCCATACTTCGTTCGCGGGTTGAGCCGGGAGGCAGCCATTGAGAACGCCGCAACACTGTCCAGCATAAGGCTTTGGGATACACGCCCCCTCAAGAGCACATATGAGCAACTGCAATCAATCCGCCCATACTATAGCTTCATTGATGTTGATGTTGACCGCTACTTCATTAACGGCAAGCTGCGCCAGGTTGCTATAGCCGCAAGGGAACTCGTGCAACACCTTCAGGCGAGGACTTGGGTCAATGACCATCTCAAGTATACGCATGGTTATGGGGTGGTCATGAGCTTCGTCAACGAAGCCACTAACGATGGCTCACCCGTGTTCATCATCAAAGATATCCCGCCAACCCCTCAGGTCAAAGGCTTAATGGTGCGTCAACCCAGAATTTACTTTGGCGAACTTCAGTTGCCGCAACCATCATTGCCGCCTCCGCCCCAAAAGACACCGGCAGCACCGCAACCCCCTGAGGAGGGCATGCCAACTGCTTCCGGAGAGCAATCGCAAGATAGCACGCCTCCTGCTGAAGTTAAGCCATCGCCGCAAACATATAGGCGCGAGATGAGACCGCAGAGGGAAAGGATGCCAATTCCAGAGTATGTTATCGTAAGGGGCAGCGAATCGGAATTTGATTATCCAGCTGCTGACGGTCCAAGGTTTTGCAGATACGAGGGCGATGGCGGTGTTCCGATTAACAGTTTCTTTAAGAGGTTAGCATTTGCGGCGCGCTTTACCGACCTAATGTTGTTCCTAACGAGCGCTGTGACGAAAGAGAGTAAGTTGCTTATGTATCGCAAGATACACGAACGGATTCAAGCAATAGCGCCGTTCTTGCTCCTTGACCCAGATCCATACATTGTCTTAGGCGATGATGGACATCTATATTGGCTCGTTGATGCTTACACTGTGTCTCCATTCTTCCCATATGCAACGCCGGATGTCCTTGACCCAAGGCGAGTCCATTACATACGCAACTCGGTCAAGGTCACTGTGGATGCCTACAATGGCAAAGTTAACTTTTATGTGATTGAGGATGCCGACAGAGCGGATCCATTAATCCGCACCTATCAGAAGATCTTCCCGAGCATGTTTAAACCAATTAGCAAAATGCCCGAGCACCTTAGACGCCACATCCGTTATCCAAAAAGGCTATTCATGACTCAAGCGATAATGCTCACGCACTATCATATGACCGACCCAGTCCAGTTCTACAACATGGAGGATGTGTGGGAGATACCAAAGGAGCTTTACGCAGGCTCGCAACGATTAATGGAACCATACTATGTCGTCATGCGCCTTCCCGGGGAAAACAAGGAGGGTTTCATGCTCATCCTGCCATTCACGCCGAGGGAGAAACAAAACATGATTGCGTGGATGGCTGCGCATTGCGACCCAGAAGATTATGGCAAGGTGGTCATCTTCAGGTTCCCAAGAGGGACATTCATACCTGGACCGATGCAAATTGAAGCTCGCATAGACCAGGACCCAACTATATCGCAATACTTGACCCTGTGGAATCAGCGCGGCTCGCAGGTTATAAGAGGGCATCTACTTGTAATACCCATTTCATTCTCGTTGCTTTATGTTGAGCCGCTCTTCTTGCAATCCGAACAGACACAACTTCCTCAGCTGAAGAAAGTTCTGGTGGCATCCGAAGACAAGGTTGCAATGGCAGACACCATCTATGAGGCAATTGGAAGGGTGGTTGATGTTGATTCCAAAAGCCTTGTTGGGAGCCTTGATTCAAATGTGAGTAAAACCGAAGTGCCATCGCACGACTCATTGAGCAGCAGGCTTTCCGAGCAAATTTCGGAGCGAATGAAGAAGTTTGAAGATGCGCAGCGAAAGGGCGATTGGAAAGCGATGGAGCGTGAGTGGAAGGCTCTAAAAGAACTCGTAGAAGAGTTGCAGAGTAGTTCAGGCAACCGTTAGCATTGGCAAACGGATATCTGTAAGCGATGAGTAGCGATGAGTGAGGTAAAGCCCTTGCTTAACAAAACGCTCTTATTCAAAAGCTTGTTAGCGCTTTAAAAGGCTGGATTCACGCCGAACCGAAAAGAATCGGGGGCGCCCTCATGGCAAACTAATCCAAAACAGATTTTGGCAAGCCATGATCTTGCCCCGAAGTTTTTAACGGACATGCCTTAAATTCTATAATGGTTGGCAGAGGCGCCCATTAAAAACATTTGCAATAAATAGCGAGCCACTTTTCCCCTCACAAGAAACACCATCATACAGCGATGAATTGTTTATGGAGCCATGTATCTGGTGGCAAAGCGTATCTGGACGACTTCCTCGTGGTGGGATCATTAATGTTAGCGAGGTTTGTTGAGCTGGAAACGGTTGTCGCAAACGCCCGGATGTAAGCATTGAGAGGCGTTTGAAGCTGAAATCAATGAATGAAAATCAACGATGGATGGGGCGTTAGTTTGCCCGTGAAAGCCAACGGTAAGTTAGGAGCTAAAAGGAGTAGCTCTCCTTAAGATGGCATCATTGGAAAATATCCTTTGCCGGTTGGCTGAATTTCTTCACATGCCCATCAAGGAATAGCACATTTGCTGACATGAATGCGCTCTCGTGTGGCACAGTTCCCCCAGCATCCCTATGTGGTCTGCAATACCAGTCCGACATTAACCAATATGTTGGCAACCAGTGCAGTGACATAACTCTTGGTCTGTCACCCCACCATTGCCTTAAGAAACCCCAGTCAATCCAGCGTGCGCGCGATGGAGCAGCCTGCGATGGGAGATTGTAAAAGCAAAAGTAGTAGTAGCTGATGTTGCCTCTGGCAACATTTATGGGGTGATACTCTATATCAATTGCTCCATCGCCATCTGAATCGCTCCATATTGTGCGCCCAACACTGGGTGCGCTCGGGCAGTAAAACAACTCAATGTTTTTAACATAGGGTTGCAGCACAGCTACAAGGTCTGGATGAGGGTTACCTGCGTGTGGTTCTGCTGGCAGCCACTCATCGTAATCCTGAGCATACATTAGCAGCGCCCTGCCGAGTTGCGCTAAGTTGCTTCGGCATGCTGTTGCTCTTGCACCCTCTCTCGCACGGGCAAAGACTGGGAACAACATCGCTGCTAAGACGGCAATGATAGCAATTACCACAAGCAACTCAATTAGCGTAAAGCCCCCGCGATTCACTATAACCTCCTCCTTAATATGTCGGTTTGAAACCCAAATTGCTATTTACCACTTTAACCCTGTTGAAGTTCACTGTCAAGTCAATGTTTGAAGAGGTTGGCTATTTCCCTCATTGCTCTGGTGACATAGTGAGCACCACATCGGTAATGTGGCGATGTAAATCGGTTGGGTCAGTCAGTATGAGATATGCGCTAACCGGCTCATCGCCGCGAGCCACTTTAACCTTCAGCTCATTCCAACCAATCCTAAGCGTCGTGCGTGCGTAGTGACTTTGTGGACCTTGTTGACCGGGTCGCACAAGGTAATCTGGTTGATGCGTGCTAAGCAGCGTGATGCCGTTAAGTGAAAGTTCAAACCTTGCATTGCATGGGAAGCCAATGACAGCTTGCTTTCTGTTCGGTGAGTGAAGCCATATTCGCGCTTCAATCATTCCCGGCTTGCCACCAAACCATTCTTCAAGCGGCAGCTGGCTATCCTTAACCCACTCAACGCGCCATCCATTATCCGGGCACTTGATTTGCCATTTGCGTTCGCCGATGAGCGTCACCGGTATGGCAACCTCATTTGGGCGCTCAAGGATGTTCAGTATGAGCCAAAGCGTCTGTGTCTGGCGCAATGACATTGGTGCACTAACGCTCACATCAACGCCAACAATCCCATTTGGCTCAAGGACGACATCCTGCCTATAAGGTTCAACACAGTAGTTGGAATCGGCATGCCACTGGAGTTGCACTCGCATCGGCATTGGTTGCCTGTTCTGGAGCCAAACAGTCAACGGCTTTTGCACCTGCGGGTTAATAGTTGGTGCACCTCTGTAATCTACGCTCACATTCAACGCCGAGAGTTCAAAGTTGCATTGCCACGGATACTTGTTTCGCTCCCACAGCTCATAAATTCCGTCATCTGGCATGAGCCAGTCTTGGGGGAGCGATTTAAGTTCTGTCGGTTCATCCGAAATCCGTATTGGCGCTCCATAGAACGGAAGCAACATAGCTGCAGCCTCAACGATTTGGTCTGTAAGCACCCTCACATTTTGTGGCGGTGTGAAGTTCCTCAATCCACCCCAGCTGATCGTTGTGGCTATCATCTCACCGAGTGGTTCAATCCATCTCTTTGGCAGCTCGCCAAGCAGGATTCCCATTACTGCACCCGATGTTGCGCCTGTGCAGTCCGTATCCTGACCACAGTTAACCGCCGTGCATATTGCCCTACCAAAGTCACCGTCGCTTGCGAGCAATCCGAGCACAGTGAATGCGATGTTCTGCGGCGCATGGGTTGGCTCGCGATGCCAATATTTCTCCGCGATGCGCTCACGCACTTTTTTCCAGTCCTTCAGTTCAGCCCACCATGAGCGTGTGTCTGTGACGGCACGATGTATCTGGCAATCATATGGTATGTAGGCGAGCGCTATGTCGAGCAGTTCATCCAGCCTCTCATAACCGCCCATGGCAAATGCTGCGCTCTCAAGCGCCGCAAAGAACATCTCACCCCAAACTCCCTCACCGCCTGCGTGGTCAACTATTGCGTCCTCAAATGCGAATCGCACTGCTATACGCGGTGACGCCGGTGCAAGGCATGCCCATATCTCGGAGCGTATTGGCGAACCCATGCAATCCTTGAAGAAGTCGTTGTCGTATGCTCCAGATAGCGGTGGTTGCAACCCCCAACGCAAGTTGCGCTTTGCGATTCCATATTCATTCCAGTTGTAGCCAATATGAGTCAGCCACGCCTGTGAGAGGACAAGCGAGTTAATTTTCCATCCGGCTCTTTTAACGGCGTCAAACCAAACAAGCTGCATCTCAAGGTCATCATTTGGTATCCCGCCCTCTTGCAACTTCGGATACCAATCAAAGTTGTGCGGACCTGGTTGCCCTTCAACAGGAGCACCGAGTGTGCCACCTGCGTTCTTGCCCATGGCACACGCATACACACGCCGCCATAGTTCGCCCCTGTTTATAACCGCCATCGCTGACCACCTCATGCGTTTGTTTATGTAACTATTGAAGGCAAAGGTTATTAACTCCGACTGAAAACCATTTTAGCGTTTTCATTGCCACGGTGGAATCAGCGCTGAAGTGGCGAGCAAATTATGTTGATAAGGGCATATGGAATGCGCGCTAAGAATTTGTGTAGGCTGCGATCTAAAAGATAGCGGAGCATTTTTCGTCCCCGTCATCTTCGCATCGCATAGGTGCTTTTGTTGCCCAGCTTTACAAACTCATGGATGTGAGTTAAACTAAGTAGCAGCTTGCAAAGCTCAATTGAGATGAAGAGGGCAATTGTTTATTACCATCAATTGCAGGTTTTATTGGGAAGGGCACTGTTTACAGGCAGCGGCAAGTTGACTGAAGCACAGGTGGTAGCTATGGGTGAAAGAAGAGTTATTGTGCTTGCATGCACTGAATGCAACTCTCGCAACTATGTTACGACGAGGAAGCCGCAACAGAGTGGCAGAAGAGAGAGGCTTGAGCTTAAGAAGTTTTGTCGCCGCTGCCGAAAGCATACACTCCATCGTGAGACGAAGTAAAAATTATAATCCTTTGGCAGGCCCGTAGCTCAGCCAGGAAGAGCGCGGGACTCCAAATCCCGTGGTCGGGGGTTCAAATCCTCCCGGGCCTGCCAGTATAGCTTATCGTCCAATTTGTCGGATGCGGCTAACTGCAAAGCGAGCGGGAATGCAAACTGCCACACTGATGAAGCTCTCCAAAAGATTGAATGAATGATGATGGGAGTGTGTCACTCCGAATTGGTGCGTGGGGCATTGATTACCTTGCAGGGCGAGCAGAGGGGAGAGTATGTTAAGTTATTGAGGTGACATTGAGTTGCATCGGAAGATTATTAACATGTTTCAGCGCCCAATAAACTTCTTTAGGGAATCGTGGGAAGAGTTGAAGCGTGTTTCATGGCCTTCATGGCATGACACATGGACATTCACCAAGGTTGTAATCGCTATCATCATTGCGGTTGGCATCTACATGGGTTTGCTTGATGCTTTTTTCGGATGGTTAATGCACACCCTTGGGATTTACAGGTTTTAAGAATCAGTGGAAGTCACGCAAGCAGTGTTGTTTTGCAGAGGATGATGGTCAGCACGATATATGCTGACGAAAACGAATGATGCAGATGGCTGAAGCGCGTAACTCGTAATTAGCGATGGTGTTCGTGTTGCGAATGAAAAAATAGACCACAGCTGATTGGTAGTGAATGGGCTGCAGGCAGCAGTGTGGGGGGAGTGAGGGGCGAGTGAGGAGCGGTTTTGTATCCGACACACCTTTACATCATTATCGGTGCTTACGCTGCTGAGTTGATAAACACATTGAGAGGTGAGTGAGAAAGCGACTATGCAGAAGAAATGGTATGTCATTCATGTTCTGACGAGCTATGAGGAGAGAGTAAAGCGAGCAATTGAAAAGCTCGTTGAGGCAAGAGAGCTTCACGACAAGATAGGGCGAGTTGTCATACCGGTTGAGCGAGAGAGGCGTTTTCATGGCGGTGTCCGTCAGGTTGAGCGGAAGCTTTTTCCGGGTTACATACTCGTTGAGATGGTAGCTGATGATGACACATTGTATTTCATTCGCCGCATACCGGGCGTAACTGGCTTTGCTGGTTCACAAACGAAACCAGTTCCGTTGCGCGATCAGGAAGTTGAAACGATATTGAAGATCTCCGGAGAAGAGATGCCCAGGAGAAAAAGCATTTGGCATAGGGGCGAAAAGGTGAGAGTGCACTCAGGTCCGTTTGAAGGTGCGGAAGGGGTCATTGAGGAGGTGCATCAACAAAAGCAAACTCTGACTGTTATGCTTTCGCTGTTTGGTCGCGAAACGCCAGTTGAACTTGACTTCTCACAGGTTGAGAAGGTTGAGGAGTAGCAGGGTTGCAATTTTACATTTAGTGCACCTTACGGCATAATGAAAGCTTCAGCTGCATCGGTATGATGATGGCTTACCGGGAAGTGAAGTCACACACCATAACCGATCAAGAGAGGAAGGTCAGCTGTGGCAAAGAAGGTTGTAGCCGTAGTCAAACTTCAACTGACGGCAGGAAAGGCTGTGCCCGGACCGCCAGTTGGTCCAACGCTTGCTCCACATGGGATAGACATTATGAGTTTCATCAAAGCATTCAATGAGCAGACTGCATCTCAAGCGGGTGTAATTATACCTGTTGAGGTGACGATTTATTCGGACAGGTCGTTCACATTTGTTTGCAAGCGTCCGCCTGTTTCCTTTCTCTTGAAGCAGGCTATTGGGTTGGAGAAAGGCTCTGGTGCTCCGAGCCATGAGATTGCCGGGAAGATAACAAGGGAGCAAATTCGCCAGATAGCTGAATACAAGCTTCCCGACCTTAACACGGATAACATAGAAGCCGCTATGAGGATTGTTGAAGGAACTGCAAGGAGTATGGGCATTGAAATAGTGGACTAATCCCCATGGGTGTTCCTTCATTGGCATCCTACAAAGTTGTTTCATGGTGAAGGTGAGAGAGGAGCTTTTTGCGTCAAGCGAATTGGCGAAATTAGCGAAATTACTTTGCGTAGTTGTTTTGATGCCCTTTAAGGGGGGCGTTTGAAGATGGCGGAGCGCGGCAAAAGATACAAGGCGCTGACCAAGCAATATGACCGTAACCAACTTTACGACCCAGTTCAAGCAATTGAACTTGTTAAGAGGATGGCTACAGCGAAGTTTGATGAGACAATTGAAGTTGCATTCACTCTAAACATTGACCCGAGAAAAAGCGATCAGAGGGTGAGAGGTTCGGTTGTGCTTCCTTACGGGACTGGGCGTTCACCAACCGTTGCAGTCATAGCAAAGGGTGAACAAGCCCGTGAAGCTGAGCAAGCCGGTGCTGACTATGTTGGCGCAGAAGACCTGGTTAAACGAATTGAGGATGGCTGGAAAGACTTTGATTACCTTGTAGCCACCCCGGATATGATGCGCATAGTTTCTCGTCTTGGTAGGAAGCTTGGTCCGAAGATGCCCAGCACACGCACTGGCACTGTCACCCAAGATGTAAAGGGTGTGGTTGAGGAATTGAAGCGAGGGCGAGTTGACTTCAGGAGTGACCAAGGTGGCGTAGTGCATTCGGTTATAGGGAAGGCTTCATTTGATACGGAGAAGCTGCTTGAGAACTTTAAAGTGCTGCTTGATTCGTTGATACGGTCTCGTCCTCCCGGGGTTCGTGGACAGTTCATAAAATCCATAACGATGTCTTCAACCATGGGTCCTGGAGTTAAGGTGGAGCTGCAAAAGGCTCTTTCGCTGCTCAGGTGATAGTATAGGGCGTTGAGGTGTTAAGATATGCCAAAGCCACATAAAATTCGCATAGTTTCGGAGCTGACCGAGGAGCTGAAGAAAGCCTCTGGGTGGGTTCTTGTCAGTTATACTGGCATGTCTGCGGAGGATATGAACTCACTTCGCAGGATGATGCGTGAAAAGAATCTTAAGGTTAGGGTCATAAAGAATACGCTCTTTCTTAGGGCACTAAAGCAAGCCGACCTAAATGGCAAGCTTGCCGAGTTAGTTATCGGACCATTAGCGCTCATCGTTGGGTATGATGATGCAGTTGAGGTTGCTAAAGCAGCTATCAGGGCTGAGGAACAGTATGAGCCATTGACGGTCAAAGGTGGTTGGATTGAAGGATTGGTATGCACGCCTGAGTTAGTGGCTGAGCTTTCAAAGCTGCCATCAAGAGCTGAGATGCTTGGCATGGTTGCAGGGGCAATAATCAGCCCTTTGCACGGCATAGCGATGATGTTGCAATCATTGCTATATGCGCTAACGGATGCCATTCGCCAGATAAGCGAGGGCACTGAGCAAGTTCAACAAAGCATAGCACAAAATGGAGGGGTGAGCATAATGGAAGTATCCGAAAAGGTGAGAACGCTGTTTGAGGAGATAAAGGGTCTTACTCTTATTGAGGCGAAGCAACTTTACGAGTTGCTCAAGGAGGAATTCGGCATCACTGCTGCCCCGGTGGCTGCAGTTGCTGCGCCAGTTGCTGCGGGTATAGCACCAGCTACGGAAGCTCAACCTGCCGTGGCTGAGAAAACCGAGTTTGATGTTATACTTCAGGCTGTTGGTGAGCAGAAGATACAAGTCATCAAAGTCTTGCGGGAAGTAATCCCAGGGCTCGGTTTAAAGGAAGCAAAGGAGCTTGTTGAAGGAGCACCTAAGCTGGTAAAAGAGGGCGTTTCAAAGGAGGAAGCTGAGCAAATAAAGGAGAAGCTTGAAGCAGCTGGGGCAAAGGTTGAAATCAAGTGACAATTTGCCAATGTGGATATAAAATTGCGCAGTTGAGGGACAGAAGGGGGCGAGTAAAAGCATAGCAGGATCAAGAATTAGATGGCACAAAATGAAACAAATTCTTTGTGCAATGGAGGTTATGATGCCTCGCATGTTAAACTCCTCTCTCAAATCCTGTAATCTGGTTTGCTCGGCTTTTGACTTCATGTCTTTCCACAACCAATTGTGGGGGTGAAAACCCATTTGAGCTTTCGCCCTGAATTCCCAATTTTCCCTGATAATTTTCCCAAAGCATTGGACAAACCCGTATTTGGTAACCATAGCGTGAATCAAGCTGCTGTTCATTCAAAATGTTGTTGGAACTTATCAATCCAGGCTGCTATGAAGACAGTGAATGCCGAACCAGCTGGCGAGAAATTTTTCTGCCATCTAAAGAGGGCGCTAAGAAGTTTACCAAATAGCTGTTGGCTGAAGCCTATAGCATGGTTGGTGTCCATAAACAAAATCTGTAGCAAATAATGAGGTCAATTACTCATCTAATGGAGGCGGTGTATATGCCTTTGGATAATTTCCGCAAAGTTGACCCAAATAGGCTAATGTTTATAGCACAAGCTAAAGAAAAACTTGAGAATCAAAAGAGGTTAGTGCCGCCAATTGAAATGCCAAATCTAATTGAATTTCAGTTGCGCTCCTACGAATGGTTCATAAACGAGGGGATAAAAGAACTCTTTGAGACATTCTCACCAATTGAGGATTATACTGGCACACTTGCCCTTGAATTTGTTGACTATAGCTTTGGTGAACCGGATGCCACACCAGAACAGTGCTGCGAGCAAGAGTCAACATACGCAATGCCGTTTAAGGTTAGGGTTAGGTTAGTTGATAAGGTAACAGGTGAAGCCAAAGATTGGAGCGATGTTTACCTTGGCGATATACCTTGCATGACACCAAAGGGAACATTTATCATAAATGGCGCAGAAAGGACTGTTGTCTCTCAACTTGGGCGTTCACCTGGGGTATACTTCCACTATCGTTTGCACGAACTAACGGGCAGGGAGCTTTATTCGGCTCAAGTTATTGCGAAAGATGGCGGATGGATTGAATTTGAGACCGATGCCGAAGATGTTTTAAGGGTTCGCATTGGTCAAAGCCGCTTTATGCCTGTAACAATGCTCATGCGGGCTTTCAGTGCGCTCCCAGAGTCAAGGGGAAGAAAACCACAGGTTACGGAAGCCGATGTTAGTGACCCGAGCATAGTTGGATGCAAGCTTGCACAGGTAGTGGTTAACCCGGAGACTGGCGAAATAATCGGTAAGGAAGGGGATTTGATCACCGAGGAATTGCAGAGGAAGATGGAGAGTTGTAGAGATTTGAGGAAAGTAGCTATTCGTCGTGATTCACTTCGCTGCAGCACAGATTCGGATATCATAAAGCTATTTGGGCGCTGCGAGACGATAACAGAAATAACCAAAGATAACCTGAAAAACAAGTGGATAGTTGAGAATGTGGTGGTAAGGGGGAAAACCATCGTAAAAGGACCAAAGAAATTGGAAGAGGATGACATTGCCAAAATTATAAACGCTGGTTTGAGCGAATTGACAGTTTGGGAACTGCCACCATACATAGACGCTACCCTTGAACAAGACCCATCAAAAGATGAAAATATGGCTTTACTTCAAGTCCATAAGCTCCTTCGCCCACAAGAGCCATCCACAAATGAGAGTGCAAGGAACCTATTAAATCACCTATTTTTTGACAAAAAGAGGTATGATTTGGGGAGGGTTGGAAGATACCAGATGAACCGTAAGCTTAGAATGATGGACGAAATCGGCTACGATGTCCCGCTAAATGTAACAACATTTACCCTTGAAGATTTGATTTGCATTGTCTTTTACCTGATCAATCTGCGCCAGGAATCAGAAATGCTCCCAGAAGAGAGGGAGAAAATACCGCCATCAAAGCTTCATCAAACTGATGATATTGACCACCTTAGCAATAAGCGTTTAAGGTGTGTTGGTGAACTTGTCCAAAGCCAACTTCGCCTTGCCTTTTTCCGTATGGAAAGGGCTGCAAAGGAGAGAATGACAACTACAGATAGGTCGCAGCTTAACCCGCAGGCAATCTTGAGCATAAAGCCTATAATGGCTGCAATAAAAAGTTTCTTCAGCAGTGGGCAACTATCACAATTCATGCAACAAACAAATCCGCTTGATGAGCTTGAGCACAAACGCCGAATGACTGCCCTTGGACCTGGAGGTATCTCAAGGGAAAGTGCAAAAGGAATGCTACAGCTTCGCGATGTCCACCCATCCCATTATGGTAGAATATGCCCAATACAGACGCCAGAGGGACCAAATATTGGCTTGATTTCCTCACTAACTGTGTGCGCTTATGTTGACGAATACGGTTTCATAAGGACTCCGTATAGAGTTGTCCAAAATGGAAGGGTGACGAATCAAATAGTTTACCTTGCCCCCGATGAGGACGCAAATCATTACATAGCGCCCGCAGATACGCAAGTTGACAAAAATGGGCTAATAGTTCCGGAAAAGCTTATAGTTCGTGGTAGGCATCCTGACACTGGTGAAATTGGATATGTAACTGTTAGGCGTGAGGAAGTAACTTTGATGGATGCCACTCCTATGCAGTGCTTTAGCGTCGCAACAAGCTTGATACCATTCTTGGAGCATGATGACGCAAATAGGGCTCTTATGGGTTCAAATATGCAGAGGCAAGCTGTTCCGTTGATTCGTCCGGAGGCTCCCTTAATCAAAACTGGTATGGAAGCAAAGGCGGCAAGGGATAGCGGCGCCTTGGTTATTTGGAATGTTGAAGAGGATGGGAAACCGCTTGACGGGAAAGTGACATATGTTGACGGTCAAAAAATTGAAGTTGTTGATAGAAGGGGTAAAAAGCACACATTTAACTTATACAATTTCATGAGAAGCAATCAGGGAACCTGCATACATCAAAAACCGATTGTTAGGGTTGGTCAGAGAGTCAAGCCGGGAGAAATACTTGCCGACGGACCGGCAACCGAAAGAGGCGAACTTGCCCTCGGAAGGAACCTTATAGTCGCGTTTATGCCTTGGGAAGGCTACAATTATGAGGACGCAATAGTTATAAGTGAACGGCTCGTAAAAGAGGATGTTTTGACATCCATCCATATTGAAAAGTATGAAACTCAGGCGAGAGAAACTAAGCTTGGTCCCGAGGAGATAACAAGGGATGTGCCGAATGTTAGCGAGGAAAAACTGAAAAATATTGATGAAGATGGGATAGTCAGGATAGGTGCACAGGTCAAGACTAACGATATACTCGTTGGGAAGGCTGTTCCGAAAGTCGGCGGCGAACACTCCCCAGAAGAAAAGCTAATAATTGCTTTATTTGGGAAGAAAGCAGAGGATATGAAGGATGCTTCGCTTAGAGTCCCGCATGGTGAGTGGGGAACTGTAATAAGTGTGAAAGTTTTTGCGAGATATAACTACGAATGCAAGAAGTGCCGTCATCTGTTCAAAAAGTGGCAAAAGCTCCCGGACCTTGAGTGCCCAAGGTGTGGCGGTGAACTTAAGCAGCTGCCAGCTGATGAGTTAAAGTCACAAGTCAACATGATGGTGCGTGTATATGTGGCTCAAACAAGGAAAATAACCGTTGGAGATAAACTTTCAGGGAGACACGGAAATAAGGGTGTAGTAGCCAAAATATTGCCAGAATCTGATATGCCGTATTTGCCGGATGGAACTCCGGTTGATATCATATTCAACCCTCTTGGAGTGCCATCACGAATGAATGTTGGGCAAATACTTGAAACACATCTGGGCTTAATAGCGGCTTTAACTGGGACTTCCTTTGAAATACCGATATTTCAGGGTATGAACGAGGAAGAAATACTCAAAGGGCTTGCAGAGTTAGTTGATAATTTGCGAAAAGATAAGCTTTATGATTATGCCACAATTGAACTCGGTCTGAACTTCGGCAAACCGGAGTCTGATGAAACATATGAGCAATACTTGCAGAGATTTATTGAATTCCTTTCAAACATTAGTGAAGAAGAACTTGAAGCTATTTCCGAAAAGGTGGGCGTTGGAATCAACGAGTGGAGGAAATCAAGAAATAGACCAAGATTGGTAGGTGAGCACATCTCGGAACTCGTCAAGAAGAGGGTTGGTTATGACGAAAAAACCGGAAGATGTATCCTTTATGATGGGCGGACCGGTGAGCCATTCCATCAACCAGTGACTGTTGGAAGCATGTATGTCATGAAGTTAATTCATCTTGTTGAGGACAAAATTCACGCTCGTGCGACCGGTCCATATTCCCTTGTCACTCAACAACCGCTTGGAGGTAAGGCGCAGTTTGGCGGGCAGCGCTTCGGAGAGATGGAAGTTTGGGCACTTGAGGCTTACGGTGCAGCACACACACTTGAAGAAATGCTAACGATAAAATCAGACGATATTAAGGGGCGAGAGGACACATTCAATGCGCTAATAAAAGGACAAGATGTGGTTGAATCTGGGATACCAGAATCATTCAAGATACTCGTCAAAGAATTGCAAAGTCTCGGTCTGCAAGTCATATCTGAGACAAAGGATGGCACACCAGTTGAAATTAAGGACGAGGAAGAAACTGAGCCAATACAGCCAAGAAAAAGGAGATAATGGCAGTATATCATGGGCTTAATGCCCGTGAATTCAAAAGTTGCGCAGTTGGGGTTGTTTATACAGGCGAGAACAACAGCAATTGGGTAAGCAGCATTATAGCTCAGTTGTGAGTTTGCCTTCCCTAAAGCGTTTCACCAATAACTTTTTGAGTAAAGAGCAGTAACATTTGTGGTGTGCACAAAATTTTAAGCTCAAAGAGGTGAGCAACTTTGATGGATACAACAAAGCGAGTCCCTCAGATTGATGCAGTTAGGCTTTCACTCGCATCGCCTCAGGATATACGCTCATGGTCATATGGGGAGGTGAGAAAGCCGGAAACAATAAATTATCGCACATATCGCCCAGAGAAAGACGGGCTATTTTGTGAGAGGATTTTTGGACCTACAAAAGATTTTGAGTGCTCATGTGGCAAATACAAAAAGATGAAATATGAGGGCGTGAAGTGCGAAAGATGCGGAGTTGAGATTACAACATCAAGGGTAAGAAGGCAACGAATGGGTCATATAGAACTTGCAGTTCCAGTTGCTCATATCTGGTATGTCAAGAATACACCATCACCAATAGCTTTGTTGCTTGACCTCTCACCAAAAGTTGTTGAGAGAGTCATATACTTCAGTGCATACATTGTCACTCGTGTTACAAAACCGGCGAGCAAAGATGAGCAAAAAAGGATAGAACTTACAGTTGAGCGCGCAGCTGAGGAAGAAATTGCCGAAATTGAGGAAGCAGTTAAGAGAAATGTTGCAAGGTTGAGGAAAGAAATCATTAGTTTAGAGCAGAAATTTGGCAAGGGAGAAATTAGCGCTGATGAGTATGAAGCTCGCTCCAAGGAGCTTGAGCGGGAAATAAGGCGCGAAGAACAGGAAGGTCAGGCACAAATTGAGGATATTCAAAATGCAGTTGAATTGCTGAAGAATTTGAGGGCAAAACAGACGCTTGAAGACGCAGAATATAGACAACTTCAAGGGCTTGTTTCAATAGTTCACCGAAGGACTGGCATAAACCTCGGAAAATGGTTTGAGGTTGGCATTGGTGCGGAAGCGATAAAGAAATTGCTCGGAGAGATAGACCTTGAAAAGGAAGCAAGAGAATTGAGAAAGGTTATAGCTCAAAGCAAAGGTGCAAAGAGAACAAGAGCGATAAAAAGGCTTGAGATTGTTGAGGCTTTCAAGAAATCACGCAATAATCCGGAGTGGATGATACTTGAGGTTTTGCCTGTTCTTCCGCCCGACCTTCGCCCAATGGTTCAACTTGAAGGTGGTAGGTTTGCAACTTCCGATGTGAACGACCTTTATAGGCGCATAATTAACCGAAATAATCGCCTTAAAAAACTGATTGAAATTAGAGCGCCAGAGTCAATCATAAATCACGAGAAAAGGCTTTTGCAAGAGGCAGTTGACGCCCTAATTGACAACAGCAGGAAGCCTCGCCCAGTTCTTGGACCAAGCGGTAGACCGTTAAAGTCGCTCTCAGATTTGCTAAAGGGTAAAGAGGGAAGATTTAGGAGGAACTTGCTCGGAAAAAGGGTTGATTACAGTGGGCGCTCAGTTATAGTTATTGACCCAAAGTTGAAGCTGAATCAATGCGGATTGCCGAGAGTTATGGCTAAGGAGTTGTTCAAACCGTTCATAATGCGTTGGATTGAGCTACATAACGAAAGCGCCTTGACCTTGAAGGCAATAAAGCGAATGCTTGAGCAGGAAGAAAACGAGCTGGTTTGGAGAGCAGTTGAGGAAGTTACAAGGAATCACCCAGTTTTGCTAAACCGTGCCCCAACTTTGCACAGATTGAGCATTGAGGCATTTGAGCCAATCCTTGTGGATGATAGGTCAATACATATCCATCCACTTGTCTGCCCGCCATTCAACGCCGACTTTGATGGTGACCAAATGGCTGTTCATGTTCCTCTTTCAGCTACAGCGCAAGCTGAGGCGAGGCTTTTGATGATGGCAACAAATAACATATTTTCCCCGGCAAACGGCTCACCGTTGATGAGTCCAGCTTACGACATTGCTATGGGATGCTATTACTTGACTCAGGTTACAAGAAGGCATAGTGAGGAAAAATACAAAGATTTTCTGAAGGAACCCCCAAGGAAGCCGATTGAGAGATACGATGACCCAGAACTGCTTCTGCTCTTTGCAAGGCAGGGTTGGATACAGCCGGATGAGGAAATTTTGATAAAGTTTAACGATAAATACGAGAGAATGAAGGCATATAGGGCACTTTTGCGTTACCTGGGTGGCAAAGGGAAGGCATTCAGCAACCCAGAAAAAGCAGCACAATTGTGGGAACTTGGCAAGATTGACACACATGAGGACATTATGGTGAATTGGCAAGGTAAATGGATATTGACCACTCCGGGAAGAGTTGTCTTCAACATGCTATTGCCGGCTGGCTTCCCATTTGTTAATGAGGTTGTCTCAAAGGGCAAATTGCGCGTAATAGTTACTCAAATGTTTGAGGCATTTTGGGTCAAAAGCTTGGTTGAAGATGGCAAACTTGTGCTATCTCTACCCGGCGTTGGCGATTTAAAGCTAAGGCAGGGTTGGAATTGCGTGATGGGCGATGTCTTTGAGAGAGTCAAAAATAAGGGAGAAATTAGGGTTAAAAGGGGGAAAGAATCGCTCACTTTGGATGAGGCAATTGAGGCTGGATGGATTGAACATTATGGTCAAACTAACGAACCATTGGTGAAGTTCCTTGACGATGTCAAAGAACTCGGCTTCCACATAGCTACTGTTAGCGGTTTGTCGCTTTCCATAAAAGACTTGGATGTGAAGACAAGCAGGGACGAAATTGTGGAGAGGGCAAGAAAGCAATCGGAAGAATGGAGAGAGGCTGTCCGCAGGGGCGAAATGAGACAATTTGAATGCGATGACAAGGTGACTCAGGAATGGTTGGCAGCTACAAGAAAAGTATCCGACGAAATAATGCATACCATTGACAGATTTAACCCACTTTATATGATGGCAGACAGTGGCGCAAGGGGAAGAAAGGAGCAAATCGTGCAACTGTGTGGCATGCGCGGTCTTATGGCAAATGCACTTGGTGTTCTAATACACGACTTGCCTGTAACTTCAAACTTCCGTGAAGGTTTGCCTCTCCTTCAGTATTTCGTTGGGACTTTCAGTTCACGCCGCTCACTTGCTGATACAGCCCTTAGGACAGCTGATGCTGGCTATTTGACGAGGCGCTTGGTTGATGTTGCTCAAGATGTGGTCATAAAGGCGTTTGATTGTGGAACTGATGATGGCTTTGATATGACGGAAATACTTGACGAAAATGGGCAAACTGTTGTGGAACTTTGGGAGAGAATTTGGGGCAGAATAGCAGCTGATGATATTGTTCACCCAAGAACAAAGGAAGTATTAGTTAAGCGGAACGAAATGATAACGATGAACAAGGCTCAAGAAATACAGAAAATCGGCATTAAAAAGGTTAAAGTCCGCTCACCAATGACTTGTGCATTGCCACACGGGATATGTGCGATGTGTTACGGTATGGACTTGAGCACAAGGAAGCTCGTTGACATCGGAGAGGCAGTTGGTATAATTGCAGCTCAATCAATAGGCGAGCCGGGAACTCAGTTCACTATGCGCACATTCCACACCGTTGTTGGTCCAAGCATAGTTGAAATACGGCAATATAAGACGAGAAGGGAGAGAGCTTTAAGGGAAATCACTGAGCGTGCGAGGGAGGAAATGACAGTCTCTGAAATGCTGAAAATAATAAAGAAAACTCCGAGAGGATTGCATGAAGAGGAGCAAAAGGAGCAGAGAATGAAGTGGTGGGTTAGATTGCATGTGCCGAGGAGAAGGGGATTGTTGCGCGTTGAGGAACTGTTTGATGCGCGCCGCCCACTTGGTCAATCAATTGTGGCTGAATATGACGGAGTCGTCAGGAATATTATCAGAAGCGGCATATGGCGCATAGTGCTTGATGTGGAAGTCCCAGTTGATGACTTGGAGAGGCACATTGGAATGGAAATAGTTGAGGACGCTTTTTCCCCGAAAACCCGCAATGTCGTTGCACAAAAGGGCACTAAAATAGACGAGGAGATAATTGAAAAGTTGCGCAAAGCTGGTGTCCAGAAGATAACGCTGAGAAGACCGTATGTTGTTCCATTCCATGCCGATTTCAAGGTGAGAGTTGGCGAAAAAGTTGAAGCCGGTCAACAACTCACAGCCGGAACAATCAATCCGCATGCTTTGCTTGCGCTTCGCGGAGTGAAGGCTGTGCAAGATTACCTGTTAAGGGAAATTCAAACGGTATATCGCTCTCAGGGCATTGATATAAATGACAAACACATTGAGATAATCATCAGACAAATGCTAAGAAAGCGCCGAATTAAAGACCCAGGGGATACAGAATTCCTTCCCGGACAACTCGTTGATAGGGCTACATTTGAGCGTGAGAATGCAAGAGTAAGAGCGCAAGGAAAGCAAGAAGCAACAGCGGATTGGGTCTTAATGGGCATAATGCGCGCTGCAGAGTCAACCGAAAGTTGGCTGTCTGCAGCTTCTTTCCAGAGGACTACACAGGCTTTAACAGACGCAGCAATAAAGGGCAGAGTTGACTACTTACTCGGTCTCAAGGAAAATGTAATAATCGGTAGGCTAATACCAGCCGGAACTGGCTTCTTTGCCCGCGCAAGAACGCAATTGCTCACGCGAGAAGAAGCACCAAAATTGCTGCCATCAAGTGAGCCAGAAAGTTAGTTGTATGGCAGTCAAAAGGTGGGGAAAGTAAGCCAGATACTGCCAGATAATCGCTCTCACAAATGTTGGCTTCAAAGCCAAGATAAAGTGGGGGTTCTATAGCTTTGTATATGCTTGGAAATGGGGTTAAATCCTGAGTTTTCAGTGCATTGTTCTATCCCGCAGGGCTGTCAGAAAACCTAAAATGTCTTGTTAGCGTCTGGACTTATCATTGAGCCAGAGGTTGGGCAGAATGGAACCTTGGAAGGATGGTAGGGCAAGGTTCCTGCCAAACCAAAATCTAACGCTCTTTAACTCGGCAAGCTCAACAGGCTTTCCCCAAGAAATGCCCCAAAATATTTCGCTCTTCACTGCAAATGAAAGTTTTCGCCAACTAAAGTCGGCGCTAAGGGAAGTTCGCCATCAACTATGGACTAAAGTCCGTAGCATGGTTGGAACAAAAGCCAAAATTTTTCTTGCTCATTCATGACGCTGGCTTTAGCCAGTGGTTGATGACGAATTAATGAGTGCAAAATTCATTCGGCGAAAAATCTAATGCCTTGCCGAAAAATCAAAACGAAAAAATGGCAAGCCAGCAGGCTTACCATACGAAATAGCGAAAAATCGTGACGAACAGATTTGGAGGGTCGTGCTACTGCCCGGCTGAAAAAATCGTGACGGAAAGATTGGCACGCCGGTAGGCGTGCCCTACGAAATGACAAAAATTCGTGACGAAAAATCGGAGGGCAAGGCTATTGCCGAGCCAAAAAGCTTTTGTTTGTCAAGTTCGTAGTTAGCCACGAAGCGGTAGCGAAGTGGCTTCATAAATTGTCCCTTGCCCATTGTCCATTGTCCCATGTCCCGTGTTCCATTTGACGGCACTACGCTTTGCTTCGTGCCTTACTACGAACAAACAACAGGTTTGTAGTTAGCCACGAAGCGGTAGCGAAGTGGCTTCATAAATTGCCCATTCTCCGTTGTTCCGTGTCCCATGCCCCATGTTCCATTTTTGACGGCACTACGCTTTGCTTCGTGCCTTACTACGAACCAATAAAGAACCACCAAACTTTTGGGTAAAGAGCGAAAGCAAATATTTGATGCTTTAACCCATAATTTGCCGAATTTAATGCGAATTTTTGGCAGGGCTGAGCCCAAACAAAAATATCCCATTACTTTGCCTTTAATATCCATTTTCTCATTAGCTCCTTCATCTCTTTGATCACATCGGAATACTTTTGATCATCGGCGAGATTTTTCCACTCTTTTGGGTCATTTTCATGGTCGTAAAGTTCTGCACCGAAGCGTCCCTCATCCCACTCAATGTAGCGCCATCGCTCTGTGGAAATTGAAATCCCCAGAATCTTACCCCGCCTAACGAAAGTGAAGGCTGGCTTTTCCCACTTTGCATCTGTGTCATTAAGCAGTGTCAGTAGGCTTCTGCCAGACAAGTTGTGCTCGGGCATCGGCAACCCGCACAATTCACAGAGTGTTGGATAAATGTCAACGAATTCAACGACCCGGTTGCAGCTTTTGCCTTTGCCCTTAGTATTTGGTGCTGCAATGATAAGTGGTGCTCCCGCTGATTCATCAAATAGTGTCATCTTTCGCCATAAACCACCATGTTCGCCAAGATGGAAGCCATGATCACCTAAAAGCACAACAATGGTTTCATCTAAAAGCTTATGCCTGTCAAGAGCATCCAACAACACGCCAACCTGTGCATCCATGAACGAAACACAGGCATAGTAGGCTCGTATAGCAAGCCGCTTCTGCTCGTCGTCCATTTCTCGCTCTTGCGGACGAAGCGTTAAAGCAACTCTTGGAATATCAGCGAGGTCATCGGGCGGTGTTTTTGGCAATGGCATTTTCTCCGGGTCATGCATATCAAAATAGCGTTTTGGCGCTACCCAAGGCAAATGTGGTTTGTGAAAGCCAACAGCTATGAAGAATGGTTGATTTTTGCGTGTCTTTAGATGTTCCTCCAAAATTCGCACAGCCCTTTGTGCAATTAACCCGTCAGGCTCATCAACATCCTCTCCCTCTGTGGCGTGCCAAATCAATGGCAAGACTTGTTGTCTTTGTTGCGCCGCCAAACCGACGAGAATTGTGTCAGCTTGGTGCCCTTTTGCATCTTGTTGCCTTTGTCGCCTGCGTTGTTGACGAATTGTTCGCCTTGGATCCTCTGAAATGTCCCAAGATGCTGCATCGTCCATGCCACCATGATAAACCTTACCAACACGGGCAGTAAAATAGCCATGTTTGCGGAAATGCTGCGGCAAAAACGCAATATCTCCAATGTAAGTTCGTGGCAGTGTATTGTTGTCCATAATTCGGGTCTCTGTAGGATACAAACCGCTTAAGAACGAAGTTCGGCTCGGATTACACAGAGGATACTGACAATAAGCACGGCGAAAAACAACACCATTTTCAGCCAATCTGTCAATATTTGGCGTCTTTGCGGCTGAATCACCATAGCAACCAAGCCGCCTGTTTAGGTCGTCAACAGCGATGAAAAGGATATTTAGACGCTTATTTTGCGATTGACCAGCGGAACGAAGAATTATTGGCAAAAACACAGTCCCACTCAGCTGCTTCAAAAATTCTCTCCGGCTCAATTCCATATGCTTCACCCCCATATTTGTGGATTTCTTTCAAAAATGTTGCATAATTTTCATTCGCTCCTTACTTCAAAGTTTGTTGGTGCTTTACTCCATGCCACTGGCTTTTGCCAGTGGTTGATGATGGATTTACAAGCGCCGAATTTATTCGGCGAAAAAATTACACCGTCTGAAGACGGCGCTCAAAAATTCGTCAACGACTATGGGCTAAAGCCCATAGCATGGCTGGGAAAATAGTCACCAACAACATTTGTAGTAAAAAGCGTTTTCATTGTTTAATAGTGCTGATGACACCATTCCCAATAAATATTGGCAAAAACAAATAAATGCTACTTGCTTACAGCTGCATTTAATTCAAGTGGCGTAACCTTACAAAAATTGACGGCATCCAACTGATGTAACATTGGGGTTTATCCCCGACGGTTTTTAAACTTCGTTGCCTAAAATACAACTCTATACTTTTTGATAGTTCCAATGACTATCACCTGCAATAGACATAGACAACACTTGAAATTCTATAAAGCAAGAAGCTAAGTGACATTTTAACATAACCTGCAAATTTGCGCCACAGAAACGCCGCTTAATTGTTGCTTTTGGCTCATCACTTATCCACGAAGACTAATCTACCAAATCCCTCCAAAAGCTTATATTTCCTTTCCCATGTCGTATACATAAATCCGCGCACATTTTTTGCATTTTTTGCGAGATTCAGCCAACCCTCAACATCCCTCAGAGTATCAGCATCGTAGTAGCAAGCAATTAGCATCTTGAAGCCCTGTTCTTCAAAGAATTTAAGGCTTTTCTCCCTCGGAGTGCCTCCCCAGACGGCAATAATTATGTCTTTCGGGATATAATTCCAAGAGCCGGTAAAATCGCCATTTACAAGGTAATAATTCGGGCGAGCGTTGTGATTTGGGTCAAACATGTCCGACCAAATGTAAATCTCAGCCTCAGGGTTATAACGCCGCAAAGCCTTCACCTGTTTTGTCACACATTCTCCAAGAAGTTGTGCCATATTTCTCCCCTCACACGCTTTGCAAGTTCCGCCCATGCGCACCTCATCCATATTTAGCAAAACCTTGCGATAACGAACCCTTTCCCAAAGCATCTTAGCCTCGTGCTCAAAAATCTCATACAGGGCGGGTTCACCCATACAGACTGTTACTTGACTCTCGTAAATTACCATCGGATGATACCAACTAACTCTCAGTTTTTGTCCATCTTTTATTCGGCTTCCAGGCAGGATTGTTAGGACTGGTTCTGGATAGTCAAACTCATACCTATATGGCTGCAAATTTGCATCAACTAAAGGTGCATAGTCTTTGCCTTCTTCATATGTGACACTTCCATCCTCATTCTTTACCGTTACGGGTGTTCCGGGACGACGAAGCACATTATAGGGTCCGATCTCTTCAATCGTCCAGTCATCAAGCCAGAATTTACCCTCTCTTCCACTCCAAACTCCGGCATAAAGTCTCACGGAATTAAACTCCATACTATTGAAAATCATCGTGACTTTTCTCCAATCCGTCGTTGGCGGCAGGTTAAAGGAGCGTGGGGCAATATCACGGTTGCCTGCTAAAACAAGTATGCGAAAGTTTCTTGATGGTTGCAACCCTTCTGTCTTCACCCAAAGACTAACACGATAGCATCTATGCGGATTGACTTTTATTTCTTGCATCACTCTTGCATTCCTATATGGATGTGCTTGGAAATTCTCGAATCTTAAAGATGAGTTGCCACTATGCTTAATATGTGTATCAATGAAGCTGACCTTGCCGGGTTCATCGTGAAATGCGTATCCTTTCGCCCTATTCCCTTCAAATTCCTCAAATCCACCGTTTACTATCTGAACTTGGTGATCTGGAACATGAAATGCCTTATTCCCCTTGACAATAAACAATGAATCTTTAACTGGCAATCCCTCAGCAAGGTTCCTATCATGAGCCAGCACCCCTCCACCGTAACCAACGGAAAAAACGGACGGAATTAGCTCTAAATTTAGCTTATTGCAAATTTCCTGCACTTCGCGAAGCCTTCGGAAATAGCCATCATCACGCTTGCAAAGTGAGTCAAGCCTTGCAGACAACACAGCACCATTATAGCCATACTTTGATGCAGCCTCAAGGATTTCCCTAATTTGAGCTACCTCTTCGTCTTTTCCAAGTCCCCACCCGAAGACCCAAACAAACCTATCCTGAAAACCGGCAGGGATACTCAAACCAGTTAACACGCCGATGAGAAGTAGCACATTAATCAAAACCATATGACGCATTTTGACCACCTCCTGAGAGATTAAACTTGATAAGGCACCAAGCAAAGTGCCAGAAAGTAATACTACTTCAAGAAACTAAAGCAACATGACCGCCATTTGAGCCAAGAAACGACAAAAATCTCACATTTATCACTGCCATTCGTGGGTGGCGTAATTTAAACGGCAGTCGGCTACAAGCCCCAATACTACATAGGCTGAATGCCACCTTAACCACTCTTTACTCAAAAGTTTGTTGGTTCGTAGTAAGGCACGGAGCAAAGCGTAGTGCCGTTAAAATGGGTGCAAAGTGAAAGTGCAAGTAAAATGATAACATGGCACTTTGCACCAATTTAACACTATTTCGTTTTGTGGCTACCTACGAACCTACCCAACAATGTTTTTAGTAAAGAGCGACCTTAATTTTTGAAAATGGTATAATCAGTTTCGCTATTCACTCAAAAGATTTTTTACGAAAGATTTTAGGGGAAGTAAGTCCATAAGCGAGCCACGAAATTCCCATTACCTGTTGCCAACTTGCCTAAATTTCGTTTCGGAAATAGCCTCATCTTACCAAACAATGGCTTTGCAAATTGCAATCTATTTTTGGTTCGGCAGGAGCCTCACCCTCCCATTCTTACAAGATTTCCTTTTTCTGCCCAACTTTTTCAGTTCATTTAAGAGTCTTTGACCTATTCAAGCAATTACCAAACTTTATAGTGTAGTAGTTACACAGTTATCGTTGTTAAGACTTACACAGTTGGCATTGTTTTGTAGCACGGACGACAGTCTGCCCGAAAAATCATTGTAAAAAGTTGTTGGTTCGGGCGGATTTCATCCGCCCTATATTCAATTGCGCAACTCCTATCCCAAGTTGTTTTATACAATCGGACGATACACGCTAAAAATGACAGAAACGAATGTTGAAATGGGCTCTAAATTTTTCACCTCCTTCGCCAATAGCTTATTGCGAATCCGTCATCAAGGGTCGTGCTCACGAAAACTGTGTCAAATTCTGGGTGAGAGGTTATCATTTCAAGGTATCGCTTCATTGCTCCCCTCATTCGTATTGCATTATGGACAGCAATAATTGCACCAATAGCAAGCTTTTTTGGATAAAGATAGCCGAAGTAGTCCTGCTCGCGCCCTTTGTCAGCGTCCAAAAAGACAAAATCAAACTTACCGTCAAGTGTTGGGACAATTTTGTGCCCATCACCCTCAATAACTGTCGCCCTGTGGCTTAATCCAACTCTTTTTAGGTTTTCTTTTGCCATTTTAACCCTTTCGGGGTTTATCTCTATCGTTGTCAGATAACCATCGGTTTCTTCCAGTGCCAGACAGAGCCAAATGGCGGAATAGCCATTTGATGTTCCAACCTCAAGAACATTCTTTGCTCTGGCAATTTTCACGAGCATGTTTAGCAACTGCCCGTCTGTCCTTGGAACATTTGAGAACTTGCCACTAAATTCCTCTAATTCCTCCAAAATTGGCTCTATTTCTCTTTGGCGCTCCCGCAGTGAGACGGTCTCTACTGCACCAATCCGATTAGCAGCAAGCCATCCCAAAGTTCCAAAAGTTGTCATCAGAAGCTCGCGCCTTTTCATCTTAGCTCACCTCGCTTGATTTTGCCAACATTTTGACTTATTATGCCCATTAATATCACTTCAAAAGTTTTAACCATATTTTGTGCAACCTCATTAACTCACGCCCTTTTATTGAAATTGGTCTTATTTCAAGGAAATTCTTCCCAGAATGGATGAAAAGTTGCCCTAAAACTCGCTCCTGAAAGACTTCAAATCCAGGCGTAGGTTCAACTTTGCAATCAATGTGTGAATTACCAACGCTAATTCTGAAAACTGAACCTGCATCTGTTGGGGGACAGGAGTATGCCAACATGACCTCATAAACTCCCTCTTTCACTGCCTCAATTTTCCATCGCACAAAGTCGCCAACATCCCCCCAATTTTCTATGCGATCTCTTATATAGCGCTCGTATCTTATTTTTATTCTCTTGCCAAAAGCCTCCCCCCAAGTGACATCAATCTCAACTGGATTTTCATCCTCACGACCAACTTCAATTGGCACTCTCTCGTAAGTTTGCCCTTTTGTGACTTCCTCAAACCATGTTTCAAAGTCTTGCCTTAACTTCCGAACAATCTCCGGATTTTTCTGGGCAATATTGTGCTTTTCACCTTGGTCACTCTGCAAATCATATAACTCTCCATTCACGAGTTTGTAATTCTTCCAAATAACTGCCCAATTTTTATCTGGATGTGGCCTTTCCCGTGTCCATTGAAAGAAAAGTGCCTCATGAGGGGTTTCACCCTCGCCTCTGAGCAGGATTTGCAGGATGCTTTTCCCATCAATATCTCTGCGATCATATGGAGAGACACCGAGCAAATCGCAAATTGTCGGGAGAATATCAATAGCATGAGCCATAGCGCTAACTTTAACACCTTCAGGGAAATTCCCCCTCCATCGGACGATAAATGGCACACGGATTCCACCCTCATAAACTGTGCCTTTGTTGCCTTTAAGTCCACCTTTCCAGTAGTTGCTCACTCCGCCATTGTCGCTCATAAAAATGACGATTGTATTGTCGTCAATTTTGGTTTCTTCCAACACCCTCAAAATTCGCCCCACATTCTCGTCAATACAAGTTATCATTCCATAAATTTGTGCTTCTTTTAGTGGCAAACCCTTGCGCAAATAATGTTCCAAATACTTGTCTGGCACGAAATAAGGGGAGTGTGGCGCATTATAGGACAAAAGTAGGAAGAATGGGCTATCCTTGCTTTTCAGAACAAAATCAAGGGCAAAATCCGTTAGGACATCCGTGATGTATCCAGTTGTATAAACTCGCTCATTTTGGTAAAAAAGTTCATCGGAGTCAAAATAGCGATTTATGAAGCCGTATTGCCAAAATCCGAAAAATTCATCAAATCCGCGATTGTTTGGATGGTATCTCATATACCGCCCAAGATGCCATTTCCCAACCAATGCCGTCTTATAGCCATATTCTTTCAAAATTTGAGCCAATGTGATTTCGTTATCTGACATTGTATCACGACCCATAAATGTGTCAATAGCACTGGTTCTCTGGAAATGGCGACCAGTCATAATGCACGCCCTTGTAGGAGTGCAAACTGGAGTGGCATAAAATCTCATAAATTGGACGCCTTCTTCCGCAATTTTGTCAATGTTTGGAGTTTCAATGTAAGGGTTGCCATAGCATCCTAAGTCCCACCAGCCTTGGTCATCGGTCAAAATGAGGACAATATTTGGCATATTTTTTGGCATCTTATTTCCTCCCAATGTTGACCTAACATTTGCAACAAAAGTTATACCGCCAAATAACATAAAAAATTGCCTTCTTTTCATCCCACCAATTCCCCTAAATTTATTGCGAAAGTTATGGAGAAAATTGGTATGAAATAGCCCCTGCGTCTTTATCCCTTGGCTGTTCAGGCAAAGTTGCCAACCATGAATGCAATTTTTTTGACAATATCTCAACAACTTCTGGGTGAATTTTTGCAAGATTGTTGACTTCCATAGGATCATTCGTGATGTCGTAAAGTTCAATGCGACTTTTGTCTGGGTTCATTAGCAATTTCCATTTTCCATCCCGTATAGCAAGGCTTGGGCTTTTATTAATCAAATGACCATGAAAATGGCGAAAACGCCACTCCCACATGAGCGGCTTTTTGCGGCGTTTAGGTTGACCCAATAATGCCTCGCTCATATCCTCACCGTCAATTTGCAAATCTTCCGGCAGCGGAATCCCAACAAGCTTACAAATTGTCGGGAGAAAATCAACCCCACTAACCACTGATTCCCTGTCCACTAAACCATGTAGCGTTTTTGCCGGATAACGGACGATAAACGGCACACGAATTCCACCCTCGTAAAGGCTACGCTTGCGACCACGAAATGGACCTGGGCTGCCAACACCGCTATGAGCAGCTTCAAGCAGCGCTATATCCTCAGGACCATTGTCGCTTGTGAACATTACAACTGTGTTTTCCGCCAAGTTAAGCTCTTCAAGTTTTTCCAATAACCTTCCAATTTGCCTATCCATCTCCGTAACGACTGCATAGTAAACTTGCGCTGGGGTGATATAACGATTTGGTGTTAATCGCTTATCAATGCGATTGATATAAGGTTTAATCTGCTCATCATCTGGGTCTAACGGGGCATGCGGATGAAAGAACCAAACATTTATGAAAAATGGCTTATTACGATATGTTTCAATGAAACGGATCGCTTCATCAACAATGAGGCGGCTTGAATAACGAATGAAATGCTCACTTTTGAACTGATTGCTGCCGCCACCAGCAAATGTGCGATATTCGTCAAAACCATACTCTTTTGCCTCAATTAAACCCATGTGCCACTTGCCAAAATGACCGCAAACATAGCCGACCTCTTTTAGAAGTTTTTGTAGTGTCGTGACTTTTGGATCAAGCGAGTCTGGCATCCCTCGCTTTGCATTCAGTTCTGAGGTTGAAAGGTAATCCCAAATGCGAAAACGAGACGGAAAACAACCCGTTAAAAAGGCAACACGGGATGGCGAACAGACCGGAGAATTTACATAGAATTGTGTGAATCTTATACCTTCTTGGGCTAACTTGTCAAGATTTGGTGTTATTGCAAACGGATGACCGTAACAGCGCAAGTCACCCCAACCCAAGTCATCGGCGCAAATGAAGACGAAATTTGGCAAATGTGAATCTCCGATACGAATTGACGATTTAACCGATGCACTCAACGCTATCCCACCTAATGTCGCATTTTTTAGAAAATCTCTCCTATCCATTTCCACACCTCCGCCTCTGATTACTGAAATTGGCTCTTATCGCTAAGTTGCCTCGTCTTTCTTTGGTGGGGGAAAAATGGGCGGGATAAGTTCATTGTTCCATTTATTTAGGGCTTCGTTTAACCGATTCACAATTTCAGGTAATCCATTAGCCAAGTTGTGCTTTTCTCCAATGTCAACTTGCAGGTCATAGAGTTCAAAAGTGCCATCTTTCCTTCGGTGCAATTTATAACGGCTATCTCGCACAGCCATCCAATTACCGCCGCCAATTCGCCAGAACAAAAATTCATGGGGCATATCTGTCCGTTCGCCCCTCAAATACGGCAGCAGGTTTACACCATCAATTTTTCTATCCTTTGGAAACGGGACATTTGCAGCTGCCAATGAAGTTGAAAAAATATCAAGGCAAATAACCGGATGCTCATAAACTTTGCCCGATGGCAGTCTACTTATCCATTGAATGACAAATGGCACACGAATCCCACCTTCATATAATCCCCCTTTACCGCCACGAAGCGGTTCGTTACGAGAGCCGTTGCTTGCGTCACCTATTGGACCACCATTATCGCTCAGGAAAAAGATTATTGTGTCATCTTCCAAGCCCAAATCTCGGATATTTTGAAGGACTTGTCCGACAGCATCATCAAGGGCATTCATCATTGCAGCATAAAGGCGCCGCCGTTTGTCGTTAATATGCTCAAACTTGCTAACATATTCCTCAGGGGCTTGCAAAGGTGCATGCGGGGCATTAAAGGCAAGATAGAGGAAAAATGGCTTATCACTGTGGCGTTTGATGAACTGGACTGCTTCTTCAGCGAGGACAAAAGTCAAGTAACCCTTAAGTGGGATCCATTCGTCAAAATTTCGTTCAAGTGGCAATTGATACATCGGCGCATCAAGTGTTTCACGAGACTTAAAGTAGTTATGCCCACCGCCTCTAAACCCAAAGAATTCCTCAAAACCCCTCTTTATTGGGTGAAATTTTGGATGGGCACCCAAGTGCCATTTCCCAATAATGCCGCATGCATAGCCTGCCTCTTTTAACAATTGGGCAAGTGTGATTTCATTCTCAGGTATACCTGCAATTTCGTCATCAAAACTAAACCTTGGGTTGTTTTCAAACCCAAAACGCTGTTGATAACGCCCAGTCATTAGACCAGCCCTTGTTGGCGCACACCAAGGATGGGAAACATAGCCATTAGTGAATCGTATGCCATTTTTTGCCAATGAATCAATGTTTGGTGTGGGTATATCCTCACAGCCATGAAATCCCACATCGCAGTAGCCCATGTCATCGGTGATGATGACGAGTATGTTTGGCTTTTGTCGCCTTTTCGCTTCACCAGACATAAGAGCCGTTCTTATTGTAATGGCTCCACCTACTGCCGCTTTTAACAGTCCTCTTCGGCTAATCCTCGCCATTTTTCACCACCGCAAATTGCAGAGGCAGCACCACACATAGTAACGCCTCTACCTAAATGACACATTTGTCAGTTCGTAGTAAGGCACGAAACAAAGTGGAGTGCCGTCAAAATGAGTGCAACGTGTGAATTAAAATGACGACACATATTCTCCGCTTAGTGCCAATTTTATGCCACTTCGCTTCGTGGCTAACTACGAACTTAACTAACAAAGTTCGTGGTATAGAGCGCCCCTATTTTAGGACATAGTTCATTTGTCCTTCCTGCAATTTGTTGTGCAGTATACTATAAAAGCCATTTGTCGGTTGTTTGGTATGGTCGTATGGAATCCGCCAGAACTTATGATTTTTGTGGAAATTTTTGGAAAAACCTTCATCCCCTCCTGCGAAACAATTCAACTTTACAAGTCCTGATACTTTTGACGGCGCTTTACTTGTTTCGCGCTCCGCCATGAGCTTTTGAAATAAATTTAGACTGCTATTTGCAAGAGCTTATTAAGTGCATTACTCGTAGTGAATCCACATTGGACTTGACCATGCAAGCTGCTCATCTTCCTGCTCAACACGCACATAATACCAACTTGTTTTGCCCTTCTCTGCTGCCTTATCCTGCCATCTCAACTTCACTTCGCTTCGTTTTGGCTCAATTGTATAAACATGCTGAAAGTCCTTAATAATATGCAATTTGGCGATTGGTGCAGTTCCGGCGACAAAAATTTCCAAAACAGGCGGTTTATTCGTGACGAAGGCATCACCCATAATATGATCGCCGCTGGTGACAACAAGCAAGATATTGTCAGTTGCGCCATAGCTGTGGCGCTTTTTGAATGCATCCACTATAGCTTGCCTTGTCGGCTTTTCGGCAAAAACAACGGCGTAACTCATGTGAGTGCTGACATGGTCGCTGCTGCACTGGAATCCGAGTTTATACCCCTTCTTGAAAGCATTCCAGACAAAACCTGAGGGCTGCCAACCACCGATTGATTCTTTCTGCTCCGTGGCACTCCTTGGGGCACCAAGAAATTCATAATTTTGCCTATGTCCTTGGTAAATTTCAACAATTGGTTCCGCCTCAGGGTCATTATCACGCCAATCTGTCCCCATGCCGGTTGCCGAGGTGTGAGATGCACAAACTCCCCCAAATTCATGCAAATATCGGTAAAGCATTTTAACATCTGGCGAACCAGTCTCCGCTGTTCCCATAAGCAATTTTTCCTCTTTCGCACCACCAAGCCTTGGAAGTGGTCTTATACCTCTTTTTGCAAAAAGCACATTGCGATGCCCGCTTGGGTATGGAACACTGCGTTCGTATGTGAACACAGTTATGAACCTTGGCGGGTGATTGAAAATATCCGTTACTTTTTGCGAAATCCACCAGTGATATTCGTGATGGTAGCCATTGTCATGGTCTCCCAAACCCATCCAATCCATCTCCGCAGCATCAAGCGCATAGCGCCAAGCATCCTCAAGTGTTCCATCTTGGTCTCTATGAGCCGTAAATTCTGTATGTCTATGGAACTCGCCACGAAGCAATATATACTCCTCCTTCCCAATTTTGAGCCTAAAATTCCTTATGCGAGCTATGTCTTTTATCTCGTTCGGATGAACAGTTTCCTGAGGGACATACTCACCGGAGGCTGCAGCTTTCTTTCGCCGTTCTTGCCTAACTTGTCTTCGCTTAGCTGGGGGTATGGATTGCAACTCCTCTTCAACATCTGGTGATATTTCCGTTAACTTTGGCGGATTTGCAGCAATTGGAATATATAGCGGTGTTGCAAACAAATCGCTATCAATCCTTGAACCAGTCCCACCAGAGCGCTTATCGCTTGAATAAATAGCTAAAAGAGTTTTTCCGCCAACTAACGCCAAAGTTGGGCGAATATCCATGATATTGGTTGAGTTCATGATTGGCAGCGGAATGCTCCACTTATCTCCGTCGTAAAACACGGCATAACTCATCCAATTCTCTTGACTTCCGTCGGGGTTTGTTGCATGGCGGAATAGCAACCAAACTCTCCCTTCACCATCCACACCTATTCTCGGATGGCTTATACTTCTTTGCACTTCCTTTGGGAAATTAGCCCTCAATTGCCCGATTGTGGTCAAAAGTTTACCCTCGGCAAAGCATCTCACTCTGACAGCCCGATTGAAGTAAAGTGGTATACCTTTATTAAACTTTGCCACAGTTAATGAGTGCACGCCGCCAAGCCCAGCAAAGTCCTTACCCCAACTGACTTCATCCTCTTCATAGGCAATCCAAATACGGTTTTGCTCATCAACCGCAATATGCGGTCTCGCCTCAAATCTTGGCGTAATCGCAATCGGACGGCGAATGATCTTTCCCGCACGGACTTCAGCCATCCAAACATCATAATTGCCCTTATCGTATGTGTCCCAAGCCAAGAAAACAGTCCCATCTTTAGAAACGGCAATTGTTGGAGACCAATCATTTGCCTTGCTTTCAGACACATAAATTGGCTTTTTATCGGGCAATCTCATCAATAGAATATCAAAATTGTCGTTTTGCCAACTTTGCCATGCAACCCATATGTTGCCATTTCTATCAGCAGCGGCGGAAGCATTAAAATCAGAACCCAAAGAATTTGTCAACCGCTCAATATCACCAATCCTGTTCGCTTTGGAATCAAATCGCCTCGCAAGCAACTCCCAATTTCCATCCATATTTTGCGACCAAATCACCCAAATACTTCCATCAATGCCAGCTGCAACAGTTGGCTTCCAGACATCCAGACCACCTTCAGTAATGGGTATAGGCTTGCTCCACTCCTTACCATCAAATTTTGTTAACAAAATTTGGTCGCCATTGCCTTTCGGGACGAGAAATGAAAAATCTTTCGGCTCTTCTGACAAAGGTTGGCTCAAATCTGGGATGCCGCCATGAGTATAAGCTACATAAGCAAGCCACAAATTCCCATCAAAATCCACTGTAACTGATGGGAAATCATCCTCTTTTGGCGTCCGAGTTAATTGGAAACTTGGAAGGACACGCTCAACTTTAACTCTTCCATCAAGCAATAGCATTGGCTGCCAGAAAGATAAATCCCCAATTTTTGCGGAAAAATTCCCCTGCTTTGTGGATGCGGAAATTGTGGCATCATCCTTCGCCAAAATAACCGCAAAAACTTGGGGAGATATTATAGCCTTTTGTTGAGGACCTGCATACCTTGACCATATGATAAACCGATTATCCTCAACACTCATTTTCGCTCCAAGCCTGAAGCCAGTTAATGATATAATTTGCCCATTGCTTACCGATATCTCCCCTGACCACTTTGTGGGTTCCTTGTCAGTTACGCCAAAAGTTATGAGCACGCCGACCGAATCAAGTGGCATTGTAACAGGCTTAGCTGAAACTTCTTGCTGTGCCAATACGCTTTCAGTTGGCAATATTTTGCGAAACTTTTGAAGCAACCCAAATGTTACCCCTGCCAAAAGAAATCCGACTATTAATGACCAAAAGGTTACCCTTCCTGTGACACCACTCATTGCACAGCATATTTTGCCAATTAGCCTCATATCGTTCACCCCATATTCAGTTTCATTTTTCCACCTTTTCAATTACTTCACGGGCAAAGTGTGCGTGGATAACAATAGCAAGCCCAACCGGAGTGTGAACTACCCTTTCTTCAAACGGCATTTTAGCCACATCTGTTTGCCTCATCATTCCAACAACAATGCCAACAATTATTGGCTTACCATCAATGAACGCAACAACTGGTGCACCGCTATCCCCGCCAAATGTTGAATAGTCAACCAAAAATGCCCTAATTTTTTCCACAGGCGCCAGCGGATGAGATGATATTATTCCTCTCCTCAGCACAGCCCAACCCATTGGGTTTGACTCAATTTTTGCGGGGTAGCATGGTATATAAACATCTTGACCGACATGAATTTTCCCAAGCTCAACGAGTTCGCTGCTGGCAATTTGCTGGAGCGAAAATGGCTTTAAAATGGCATTTTCTGGCGGCTCTAATGAAAGAATAGCTAAATCCATATTTGGGTGCTTTATCCACAACGGCTTGCTATCATTCATGATTGGTATCTTTTTCTCCGCGCGTTTAACTTCGTTACCATCACCAATTACGCGAAAAAATACGGAGCAACTTTGCTCCTTTGACCCTAAGAATGCATGTGCAGCTGTGACGAGTAAATGTCTTCTTCTTTCGGCATCACCGACTGCCACGATAAAACCAGTTGATGAGCGACCACCGACGACTATGCGCACAGTTGCTGAGAGGATATCTTCAAACGGATTAGAGGAAACTGGGCGGCAAAACAGAATCGCCATAAACACGGTGAAAAATGACTTAATTGCCAAACTTCTCCCCATAATGCACCACCCACCACAATCCTGCATAACTCTCAAATCTTCCAATCAAATCAGAAATTCTCCGGAAAACTCTCACAGTTTTATGTCAATAACCGCAGACACCCCGACATCATAAACACGCTTAATTTCCGTTATATTTAGGCTAACTCTGTCAACTGGTATCAGCACCTTTGCCCTTGCCTCCCCCGGCAAGTTAACTTCAATCTGAGCCACAGCCTCAACTTCCTTTACCCTTTCCTCGTCGCCAATAACTTGAGCTGCACCTACATAAGCTCCGCTGCCGATGCTGAAAATCGGCACAACCTTTGTGGCTTTCCTGTGCTCCCATTTGCGATTCAACAGGACTGCGTTTATTCCGTCGTTAATCTGCTTTCCAAATTGTTTAACTATAAACACTATTGCAGCGCCCTTTATGACCCTGCCAAGTTGAGCATGGATAGAATTGAAAGCCAAACCTATAAGTGCAAGCACGATGATAACGGTTATACCTTTCCGCATCATTCAGCACCCCCATAGCCATCATCTTCATCACTTTAGACGAAAAGTTGTATCTTTGGTTGCTGCGCATCATTTTTCTGGATTTGACTCGCTTCATCAAACCATCAAATATTTTGAGCGCGAAATGATGCAAATGTAAGGCAGGCGATAGTCCACCCAATATTTTCGGACACATTTCATGTGCCCCTGCCATCACCCGCAATTAACAAGTCGGTCACCATCAAATTATGGTGGTGCAAAATTGCATTCACCGCTCTTTACTACAAACTTTTGTTTAGGTTCGTAGTTAGCCACGAAGCGTTAGCGAAGTGGCGTCTCAAATTGCCCCTTGTCCCATTTTTGACGGCACTCTGCTTTGTGCCTTACTGTGAAACAGCAAACTTTGAAGTAAAGAGCAACATTCATTTACTGTAACCCACAAAGCAATGGCAAAGCAACTTTGAAGAGCACGAACTTATTAGACGGCGCCTCGCTTTGTGCCTCAATGCGAACATTTCGTTCATCGCTACAATTCGCCAAACTAACACAGTTGGAATTATTTGGAATTATCTTGTAAGGAGTGAATGACAGCCCACACAATGACGGAAGGCGCAGCTACTCAGTAGCCGCAAGGCTAACTGCATAGCTCCCATTCGCTTCACTACTCAAACTGCGTTATAATGCCCGGTGAAGGTGTTGCACTTGAAGTCCACAAACTAAACTCGGTCTCCCGCCTTTAATAACTCACAAATGAGGTGATGCCTACGAAAAAGCGATGGCTCAAGTTAACGCTCGCAGCTGTCGGTGTGTTTTTGATGCTCATGATCTTCCTATCGGGCGTTATCTTCCTAAGCCAACTGTTGACAGTAAGATACGGTCTATCACCAACACCACCAAGTAAGGCTGATAGCGACGAGAGTTACCATATGCGATTGCGAGCAGGCGGTAAAGATTACTACGCAGAAGTTGGAACAGAGCTTGATGCAAGCGTAAGAAAGCCGAGCAAAACCACTCACGGTATGTCACAGTTGATGCTTGTTGCCGTCCAGCCAAAGCTAATATGGACTGCAAGCATATCGTTGCAAGTTCGGGATGTGCCAAAGATGGTAAACGAAATCAGGCAAATAGCTATTAGCTTGAAAGGCTATGTGTCTTCTGTTTCGCAATACCAGGAAGGTGACCATTGGGGGGCAAACATTGTCATGCGAGTCCCATCAGAGCGATACAACGAGGCATTGCAACGCCTGCATAAGGTCGGAGAAGTTGTAAGCTTCACTGAGGAAGTGGAAGATGTAACCGAGGAGTTCATAGATATTGAGGCTCGTCTTCGCAACTTGAAGCGCTCCGAAGAACACCTACTTGAACTGCTAAAGCGCTCAGGTAAGGTGAGTGAATTGCTCAGCGTTGAAAGAGAACTCGCTAATAGAAGAAGCGAGATTGAGAGGCTTGAAGGTCGGTTGCGCTACCTGACACAACGAGTTGCTTTCTCAACCATCAATGTAACGCTGACTGAATTTCGTCCACGCCCACTGCCAGCTGCCACATTCAGCATTGTAAAGGTAGCTGCCGATGCATTTCGCAGCGTTGTGACAGTTGCTCGCACATTGCTTATCGGAGCTATTTGGATGTTCATGTTTGGCGTTTTCTTTGGCGTCCCAATGTTTATAATCGTGTGGTTGATTTACAAGCGTGTAAGGTTTGCCCGTCCCACAATCAGTGGAAGTTAGATTCAAACAACACTTAGGGGCTATTGGTTGGATTAACTTTTTAAGCCACCCTCATCACATAAACATCTTTTGGTGGTGCGACCATTTCAAATGATGCAACCATTGAAGAAGGTGGTGGGCTGCGCCAATTCTTTTTGGCACATCTGATGTGCTCCCACATCTTGAATCCGACTTTGGTATCATCATTCAAATGTGGACATTAGCGTCTCCTTCTGCCTTTCCCCTTTGCCGCTTTAATCTTTGCAACAAGTTCTTCCCTGCGTTTCTGCCACATATGGCGAACTTTCTCAGCCGCTGTCTTTCGGTAGAAACGCTCGTGCCAGAATTTAAGTTGGTCATAGTCAAGCAGGATAGCCCTTTGATGCAACTTCAAACTATCAATTGAACCGCTCCTATACAGGCGGTGAAGCGTTGCGTATGTGACTCCAAATTCATTTTGCGCCTCTTCAAGGCTAACCCATTTGCGTCCATCTTCTGTCTTCAACATTGTTCATGCACCTCCATTTGCTTAAGCAGCGCATCATCAAGATCATTAAAAGTATTGTGCGTTTGAGCCAGCTAATAACTTCCTTAATTGCTTCCTTTTCAAACTGCCTTTCACAAAATTCATCACTTACTTAATTCGCTTCATACCACTACTTCACTATAACGCACAAATGGGTATGATGCAATGTCTTCATACGCTATAAAAGTTGTGGCATGAGGTAACTGTTAATTTTGGAGTGGCTATTGAGCCAAGATTTGAAAGGCAAATTGATACCATTAGGAGTTACTCAGTTAGCGTTGCTTTTGTATGTGCGGACGATGCCCACTAAAAACGGTGACAAAAACAAGAGAACTGTTTTGTGAGCAGCTTAAAAGCTGCCCTTAAACTCAATTGTGTAACTCCTAACCATAGCTAAGGTAGCATCCAACTTATTTGAGGTTTGCTATTCACTCAAAAGCTTGTTGTTTCCTTGTTTGTTCGTAGTAAGGCACGGAGCGGAGTGCCGTTAGAAATGTAACATGGGGCAAGGGGTATGGGACAATGGGCAATTTAGGACGCCACTGCGCTAACGCTTCGTGGCTAACTACGAACCTAACAAACAAGGTTTTTGGCTCGGCGGTAGCCTCGCCCTCCGAGCGACTAAGAGAGTTTGTTTGTTCGTAGTGAGGCACGAAGCAAAGCGGAGTGCCGTCAAAAATGGAGCACGAGGCAAAGGACATGGGGCAAGGAGCAACGGGCAATTTAGGACGCCACTGCGCTAACGCTTCGTGGCTAACTACGAACCTAACAAACAAAGTTCGCAGTAAAGAACGTTGGAGTTTAACCTTCCCACGATGCAAAGGATAATGGCAGTTGCATCTTGTCAGGCTTTCATGGGCAGGATGGTCACGCTACATTAACTGATGGTCAAATCATGTTAACCACAGTTGGCTAAAGCCGAAGTTCATTGTATCCATCTTTTACGGCACAGGTCTAAGAGGAGGGATGGAAACGAATGTGTCGTGTGACATGGCAAATCATTCGCGAAGCCAAAAGGATGTTTATCGTCCTCGCCAACTATCTCCTCATTCAAAGGCGTTCAGCAAAAGTTTGGTTGATTGCATTGCTCATGCAACTCGGCTGTGCCAAATGGAAGGTAAGTAAGCTTGATAAGGGCGCTCAAACTCATGTTGGCATTCACAAGTTGGCGTATGTCGCAATTGGTGCAAGCGATACGCAAGCAGCTGGGGCAAGCTCTTATGAGCACGGCTATGTTGTAGCTTTTCATCGTTACCTTGAACAAGCAACGGGTCGCAAATGGGATTTCATCAATGTTGGGCGAAGTGGTGCACGGATAACGGATGTAGTAGAGCGCCAATTGCCGCTCGCTATAGCTGTAAGACCAACTGTTGTCTCAATATGGGTTGGTGGAAATGATGTCAGGCACAGAATTCATCCAAAGGGCTTTGAGAGGTTGCTCAGAGGCATGCTTAGAACATTGCGCGAGGAAATGAATGCCATTGTGCTCATTGCCAACTTGCCAGAAATGGAAAGGCAACCGTTTGCAAGGCGCATCGCACCCGAGGAGAGAGAGTTCCTGAGAAAGCAATCTCGCATCTACAACGATATCATTGAGCGAGCTGCTTCAGACTTCGGCGCAATACTCGTTGACTTGCGCTCAGTGGACGAGATGTATGATGAGCGTTTCTTCTGCAGCGATGGGCTTCATCCAAATGACGTCGGCTATAAGCGCATTGCCGAACGCTTCATTGAGGCACTGAAGCAAAACATTGATGCATTGAGAGAGCGCATCCACGATAGGAAAGCTGTCCGCTAAAATTCGTTACACGATGATGCTTTTCTTCATAGGGTGATGCTTCCACTAAACCATTAATTCCCTTTTGGCAAGCTTGGCAAATGCTGCTTCACAATCGCTTCGAGGCTGTTACAAGCCATGCATCACAATGCTCGCATTAACTTGGTGTGGAGATGACTCGCTGTAAACTATGTATCGTTTTGAGGTGATAGCTATGAGACAATTGCGTCTTGCAGTTGTATTTCCGGGCGCTGCATCACTTGGGAGTTATGAAGCCGGAGCTGCATTTGAACTTGCAAGGTGTGCATTAATGGCACGCCAACTTTCAAAGGATAAGCCACCGCTCATCATTGATGTCGTCGTTGGCTCATCAGCAGGCGCAATAACTGGTGCATTGCTTTCTTATATCCTTCTAACCGATGGCGAGCCTTCTTGGCTCTATCATGCATGGGTGACACACCCTCAGCTATCAGAACTCATTCTCGTTAGCGAACTCAACGGTGTGCTTTCTATGAGGCGCTTGAACGAACTTGCACAAGAACTGCTTTCTCAACCGTATGAGCCATCTGAAAACGCTGAAATGGCTGTGCGCTATGTGGCAACGTTGACCAATTTGACCCCGTTGCATTACCGAATACCAGTCATAGAGGGTAGAACACTCATAGCATCTACGCATCGTGATTGGAAAGCTATGGTGCTAACTTATGCTGGTGCTCAAACACCACACGGAAAACACTCTTGGGAATATGTTGCAAAGACAGCACTTGCCTCTGCAGCCTTCCCAGCAATCTTCCCTGCGCAGCGGCTTGAGAGGAGCGCTGAAGAATACATTGCCAACCATGTCTGGATTGAAGCGCAAAGCGATGACATCGTTAATTTTGACTTCACCGATGGCGGTGTCATGCACAACCGACCGATTGCATTGGCTTTTGATGCCCTCTACGAACCACACCATATTGGTCTATTTGACCAAAAGCCAATTGATGACTCTGAGGCATCAAGAATTGTTGTGGTTGTTAGCCCAAGAGAACAACCGCCACAGCCAACACGAATAAGGTTGCGCCCGCAACCTTTAATGCTTGATGTTTTGATGAGCGTTATAAGCGCAAGGTTCAATGTGAATGATGTCTTTGATGACCTGCGTGGAGCGCAAAAACTTAACACCAGACTGTGTTGGAAAGCGATGTTGCTTGAACGGATGCAAGATTGGTTGAGTGCAAACCCTGACGCAGCAAAAAGCCTTTACGAGGTCCTTATGAGCATATTGGTGCGCATCAACGGCGATATGCGTTTCATACGAGCGCAAAGGGACGGAATTGAAAAGTCAACTATAGCACAGAGGGCTTTGGGAGACTGCAATGCAGGCTGTGGTGTAAGCGGGCAACATGCAGGAAATGACATCCGCAACAATGGCAGCCAATCAGAGTCGGAAGATGATTTGTCATCCAACCTTGAAAGCCACAGCCATGTTGATAATGCCATTAGGCTGTTAAACGCAGTGCTTGATAGGGTGAGCGGGACTACGGGGAAGAGGGAAGTCAAGATTGAAGTTGTAAGCCCGCTGCTGCTAAGTGAGTTTGGTCTACCCGATGAATTGCTCTGTGGCGAAGCTATGGGGCATTTTGCGGGCTTCTTAAGCAGGCGTTTTCGTGAGAATGATTTTCGCGTTGGCGCCGAATGTATGAGGCGATGGCTTTGCGGACTGGGCGAACTTAACGAAGCGCTTAGACACAAACTGCTTGATGAAAGCGTGAGAAATGTAAAAGTGTGGAGCGCAAAGGTTGAACGAAGGGGCGGTAAAATTATACCATTGCGCAGTCGCACACCAATAATTGAGAAAAAGCTCATGCCAATTTCAAGCGAAAGTATTGGCAGCAAACATGAGCGACACATACTCAGCATATGGCTCAGTATCGCTATACTGGCGCTCAGGGCTGCATTCGTTTTGCTAATTGACTCCATACGATCCCTTCTAAGGCGTATTTGAAGGATGGGTAAGCACCAAAAGGGTCAGTTGACAAGCCGTATGAATTTAGGAAAAGTGATGCCCTACCCAAACAAATGCAAAAGCATCAAATCACCCGTTTTCTATCAAAAATTTGTTTGTGCTAAGTTACAATGCCACTGTATTTAGCCAGCAGTCGATGACGAAGCAGATGAGTGCGCAGTTCATTCGGTTCTTATTCTTCACTCAAAAGCTTTTGGTTCGTAGTAAGGCACAAAGAGTAGTGCCGTCAAAAATGGAACATGGGACATGGAACAATTTTTAGGACACCACCTCGCTATAGCTTCGTAGCTAACTACGAACCTAAACAACAAAGCTTGTGGTAAAGAGCGTATTCGGCATTTTGTGAGGGCGGTGTTAATGTCACACATGCGAGGGCGATGCTACTGCCGAGCTTGTGATGGAAATTCTACTGACAAAATTGCAAGAGCAATATTGCTGCCGAACATGTGAGGGCAATGCTACCGACAAGGTTGCGATGGTGATTCTACTGCAAAATTGTGAGGGCGATGCTGCTGTCAAAACTGTAAGAGCAGCGCCCCACAAACTTTGCGATGGCTATTCTCCAAAATGTTATGGCAAAGCTATTGCCAAGCGAAAAGGAATCAAAGAAACATATGGGCTATTGAGTTGCCAAGAAGTTTTCACCACCTAAAGACGATGCTCAAAACTTCACCAGACTGTTTTCTAATTTTCGTAACACGATTTGGATAAAGGTATTAACAAAGGGCAAATTGTGATGGTGGGGCTATTGCAATGCCAAAGAGTATCGCAAGAGATTTTAACTATCCGAAGATGATGCTCAAAGAGTTCGCAATAGACAATCGGCCAAAGCTCGTAACACGATTTTGAGAAGAGTTCACAAAAGCATTTTCATCAGTGAGCAGGCATCTTTTTCATCGTCATTGCTTTCTCCAAAGGGTCGTTAAAACAAATGTGGCTCACAAATTGGGATGATAAAA
>JANXAS010000029.1 GCA_025062195.1 Armatimonadota bacterium | reverse complement strand
CAAAATAGGCTTCAAATCAACAAGCAACTTAACTTCGGCATCAGGTTTTTCTTTCGGCGCTTCTGCTTTCGCAATCAATTTGCCCAATGGGTCAAGTTCTGAGAAACGGTCAAAACGGGTGGCAAACAAGTAAGCGTAGCGGCGAGTTTGAATACGAGCGGCAGCGAAATCTAAAGGCTTTGATGGTAGCGTCAGCACAGTGCGGTAAAGGACGGGTGAAATTGAAAACTCACGAGTTAGCCAAAAAAGCGATGCAGGCTCAAATTTCGGTTCTCTCCCCTGCCAATCGGGCACAATCCAAGGCATCGCGCTAAGTTTTGAAGTTGTCAAGAAGCAAAGAGCAAAGGCGAACCAACGCATTTTCTTCACCCCCACAAGTGCTTACCAACCCAATTTTTGAGCCTTGATGTCATTCCAGTCAACAGAAAACTTCCTGCGTGCGTATATGCGTAATAGTGAACGAACCGTCCCCTGCCTTCTCTCAACTGCTTCTCTTAACTTTTCCATCCCTAATCTCCTCATCTTCTCCATGTTCACCAAACCAGAAAGTTCATAAATACCTTGAGTTGCATGGGCTTTAAAAACCTGCCCAGGAAAAAGGGAGAGCTGCTACCACCAATGCGCCTTCCAATACCCTCAAAGGAAAAGGTGTAGTCGTTGCGAGTGCAGTGTTTCGCTCAATTCACAATCCTAAGATGAAATCCTCTCTACTATCTCTTGAGTGCCGATTTTGAAAGTTTGAGAGAGCATGTCAGTTGTTGTGGATCTAAGTCAAATGAGAATGAATACACTTACCTCTCGCAGGCTAATTGCTAAGGCAAGCCACGAGGCTAACTTAACGCCTTTGTTCAATTAGCCATTCATTCCAACTTGTGTCTTTGGCGAATGCTAAGTTAATGTAGCCGCTGCCGGTGATGTTGGCTTCGTCAGGCGACGGCAAGTAGATGCTCAGTCCGTTGAAGTTATCCAGGTTGCCCGAGAGCTTGTTTATGAGCACAGCGCTCCTAAAGCGCTGTATGAGTTTGTCGGCGAGTGAATGGATGGTTTGATCATCAACATACTTTTTGACCATTATGGCGTAATCGTAGATGTCCTTGAACTGCGGCATATCCGATATGTATGTCGTCTCGCTGCGTGCATTGGCAAGTTCAAACTCATACTTATCAGCTACATCTCGCAGTCCGTTGGCGAAGTCGTCTATGGCGCTTGCGAGTGAAGCTACTTCGGAAAGCTTAACCGCTGACTCAGCCACCGCAAAATTTTGCCCGACACTTTGGACATACTTTTCAACAATGACTTTGGCAAGCTCACTTGGCGTCATTGTTGGATTGAATTTTAGCTCGCCGAGCCAAAGGTCATACCTATAGCCCTCGTCTGGTGGACTGAGCTGTGAGGCACACATAAGCGAGGCTGCATTTCGGATCTCATATGCTACCTCCACCATGCCCATGAGACAAGCATCAAATGCCACGACATCAATTGGTTTAACTTCGCTCAAAGCATAACCAAGCTCAGGTATTGTTAAAAAGTCCTCGTTGGTATCATCGTATATGACGCCCCTTGGATGAAGGATACCAAATTGCGCTATGTGCGGACTACCTTTAACTCTGTATGGCGATGTGTCATCAACACCTCTGCCATGATTCCAAAGGACGAGCGCGTATCGCTTTGCGGGGTAATTAGCCTTCGCCCATTTGACGAAGTCAATCAGCGCCTTTGGTGTGCCCATGTTAATTTCGCCCAATTCAGCAATCAGCATTGAACGAATCGTCCTATCTGGATTTCTTGAGCCTCGGTCATACGATGGGTCGTATGTTATAAGGTATCGTCGGGTCGTTGTCCAATCATTGTTTGACGAGTCTATCCCCGCCACCCTATCAATTTGGATGACGATTGCAACTCTGTCAGCTGAACCAGAAAGCTCCATCTCATTCACATCGTTAATTGCGTCCGGCTCAAGCGAATACCTCGGATCTGCATCATCAGCGCTCATATAAACCATGACAGTCCACTCACGGATCAAGCCGTTGCTTGGCGGCTTTATAGTGTTGTTTGAATTTGAATCGCACCCAAGTTGCAGAAATAGAATTGTTGCGAGTATGGGCAGCATCAAGCCACGAAGTAGTGAAAATGCCCGGCAAGCTACATTAGAACAGTTGAGTTGCGAATTTGAGCTGCTATGCGAGTTGCAAATATAGAGTGTCCTATTGGTGCTCATATTTTCCATTGCCTGTGCTCCCCTTTCGGTTTTGGCATTGCCGCTCAATGTTTACCCTTGCCCTATGCCAATCAAATCAAGATGGCAAGCACAGTTGACCATAAGAACAGTTGGAAAGGCGTTTGTGTTGTTTCGTCAAGCTCCATTTGTTGCCGTGCAAAACAACAACGGTTTTGCAACTCCCATTAATTTGTGGGAGCATTTTGTGCTTGACTTGGCTTTCAATTTGCGATAACTATAAAGACGGTGTAAAAACTATTTGGCAGACAGAAGCACTACAGCTGTGTGATAGCTTTAAATGAGTTTGGGTGGGCTATAATGTAAGCGGCAATGCGTATCGCTAATGGAATTGCTCATGCCCAACTGTAAGCAATATTAGTATGGCATGCTTATTATGCCAACGAGGTGATACCAATGTTTAAGCTGTGTCAGATGTCAATTGCTTCCTTCATCCTCACGCTATCAATTGCTGTGAGCGTGCTTGCGCAATCAACCGCTGCTTACAGGGAACTGTATGAAGGCGTTGATGAAGCTCGTATAAAGGAGGCAGTTGAGCATCTAAGTTCTCTTGGCTCAAGGGTTTGTGGCTACCCAGGTGAGAGGCAAGCAGCCGAATGGGTTAAGCAAAAGTTTTATGAACTCGGTTTGGACGAACTTGAGTTGCCAACATTAAAGGATGGCAAGGTGACCACAGAAAGACTTAGGGAGCTAAAGTTCAGGGTCACAACACCGATTGATAAAGGCGCATCAGTTGAGCTCACGCAGTTGGGAAGGTCATTCAAGCTTTACCCAATGTGGCCGAATTTGGTGCGCACACCTCAACTTCCTCCCGAAGGCGTTGAAGGGCATATCATTTATGCTCACAGCGGAAAACTATCCGAGTTCAGGGGAAAGGATGTGAAGGACTCAATAGTGCTCCTTGATTTTGTGACTGGCTCTGAATGGTTCAACGCTCCGTTCCTTGGTGCGAGGGCTGTGATATTTATTGAGCCAGAACCGAAGGATATGGCTCGTTGGGAAGCCGAGATCAAGTTTCTTACGACACCAATTGACATACCTCGCTTCTGGATAAGGCGGGACGATGCAATGCAGTTGCTCTCCATGATCCGCCGCAATGGCGAAAAGCCGATCACAGCGCGCTTGCGTTGCCGCATGGAGTGGGAAGAGATTGAAGTGAAAGACATAGTCGGTGTCGTCTGGGGTAGTGATCCATCTCGCAAAGACCAGTTCATTGTTGTGAGCGCCTACTACGATTCAATGTCTGTTGTTCCGTCGCTTGCCCCTGGGGCTGAGCAGGCAAACTCAATCGCAATATTGCTTGAGCTTGCCAGGCTGCTCAGGCGGATGCCACTTGATAGGACGGTTGTATTCCTTGCCACCTCAGGGCACTGCCTCGGTTTGAGGGGAGCTGCACACTTCATCCGATATTGGCTGAGCAAGGAGAAGGAATGGGGGCAGATCACAGCTTCAGACCCGAATGCAAAGGTGCCGCAATTGCTCGCATTCATCGCTATAGACATCTCATCACGCTCACCAACATTCGGTGTCTTTTATAAGGCGCACTTCTTTGACTATACCGAAAACATCCAATGGCAGTTCTCCGACATAGGCAAATTCTGCCGTGAGTCAGCCGAGAGGATCGGCTTCACTTTTTGGTTTGATGCAGAGCGCTACTTCGTTGATGGCATAAACCCGATAAAGGGAAAGAACTGGAGGACATACCTCCCTGGTATGCTCGCTCTTGACAGCGAGGTTGCCACTGTAGCTGGAAAGACCGGAATAGGTTTTGCTACCGCTGATGATGCTCGCCCACTCGTTGATACGCCGTATGACCTTCCAAGTTATGTGAACTTTGAGAATGTGGTAAAGCAGGCAAGGATGCTATCGTGCATGCTTTATGACCTAATAAACGCGCCAACCAACTTATTGAAGTTGCAGCTTGAGAATAACTTCTCCGTCGTCAAAGGGCAACTAATTTGGTTTGACCCGGAGAAAAGCACAACGAGTGTTCCAGATCAACCTGTGAAGGGCGCAATAGCATGCATGCGCCACACAGCTGTCCCAAAGAAGACGATGATGGGCGTGAGGACAGTTTTGTTTGATAAGGTTGAGCGCTTGCCCCTCGGAAAGCGAACCCAAATCCCATACGGTCCGTTGGTGTTAATCATCCTTGTTGTGACATGCGTATCAGTGCTCTCCGGCGTGGTAAGGCGCACTAAGAAGTCAATAGCCATAGGAATACTTGCTGCCCTTGTGATTGATGTGGCTATAATTTGGTTCCGCCACCCGATAGCCTATTTGCTCGCCGGAAAGCCAAAGGTTGAGGAGGAACTAAAGGACGCTGTCTTTGAGTTCGTTGGCTTCCCTCAGTCAAAGTTCAGGTGGGGCAACATCCGTGTTGAAGGTTACAAGCTTGATCCCGTGACCGGAGAAATCAACTATGCTCCGGATATGGGCTTCAATGGTGCGCAGGCATGCCCAATTGAATTTGCAATTGATGTTGCGGACAAGCAAACTTCTGTCGTGCTTTTCCCGTGCAAGCCAATGGCAATATTTGACATGATTGACCAAAGGCGTTTCTGGCTGCTGCGTGAGATTTACATCTACGATGCCGTTACCGGTGCCGAGCCGTTCAACTACGGCTACTCACTACCTGTGCCACAGCCTTTGACATCACACTATGAGCCATGCGCTGTAGTCTATGCAACTCCGGGAACAAGGATAAAGGTGACGATGGGCGCAACAGTCCTCGGGTTGCTGTTCACCCTGCTCAACACCGATAAGCAGCTGCTAAAGCACCCAGAACTTGTCTTGCATGCAAGCGATGATCAATATCTTGGTGTCGGCTTTAAAGTTGATGACCATCCCTCAATACCGATAACTCCATACGAAGTGGCACAGGACATGTGGGTGATTGACCACCAGAGGATGCTCAAGCTGCGCCGCTACGGTATAGAGAATGAACGCATGCGCTTGATGCATGAGCGGGCAAGGGAATTCTTGTTTGAGGCTAAGAAGGAACTTGAAAAGCGCAACTATGACACGTTCGTCACATATGCGAGGGCTGCATGGAGCTACGAATCAAAGGCATATCCTGATGTCCGAAAGACGGCAATGGATGTCATTAAGGGCATCATATTCTACCTCATGCTCCTCTTACCTTTCGCATACTTCTGCGAGCGCCTCTTCTTCTACATGACTGATTTGAAGTGGCAGATAACAGTCACAGTCCTAATATTCGCCGTCATCTCTTTCATCATGCGTTACTTCCACCCGGCATTCGCCATAATCAACACAACTCCGATGGTCATAATACTCGGCTTCATCATACTTGCACTCTCAATCGTTGTCTCCGTCATCGTGATGCGCAAGTTTGAAGACCAGATGCGCCAGATAAAATTTGAGACAACCGGAATACACACTGCCGATGTCGGGAGGTTCACGGCGGTTGCATCGGCGTTCTCCCTTGGTGTTGGAAACATGCGCCGAAGAAAAGCGCGCACCGTCTTAACTGCCACTACGCTAATCCTGCTCACATTTACAGTCATCTCATTCACATCCGTTGTTCCAACAACGAGAATCAATATGATCCAAGTTAAGCGCGCCGAGCCAACTTATAGAGGTGTCCTAATCAGAAGCCGAAATTGGGACCCGCTTGGTGAGCCAACAACTCGCATCATAAGGGATCAGTATGGACGGAAGTATACAGTTGCACCGAGGGCGTGGTATTTCTCAGCGATGGTTGGTGAGCAATCGTTCATCAGGGTTTGGCACAACGCAAGGTATTACGATGTGACGGCTATAGTTGGAATGTCGCCTCAAGAGGAGAAGGTCACAAACATCAGGAGGGCTGTGATAGGCAATTGGCTGACATCGGAAACAGAGCCTCAGTGCCTTATACCGCTGCGGATGGCGAGATGGTTTGGGATAAGAGAGAAGGACATACTTGAGGGCAAAGGCACATTCATCCAAGTGCTCGGTATGAAAGTCCCAGTGATCGGAATCATACATTCCGAGAGGATGAAGAGTGTTGTTGACCTTGATGGTGAAATGCTAACGCCGGTTGACTACTTGATGATGCAGGAGAGAAGGCGAGTCCAAGAGCAACCAACCGGTCAGGAGGCTATGGAGCTTGAGGAATACATCCACCTAAGCCCAGACCAAGTCATCATCATGCCTTATGGCATGTTAATGTCAGCTGGTGGTAACCTTCGCTCTGTGGCGATCAGGTTTGATTGGAGTGATAGGAATGAGGCAATGAAGGAATTAAGGCAATTGATGGACAGGGTTGAGCTTAACCTGTTTGCGTCAATTCCTGAGAGGGGCAAGCTTACAACATACCTTTGCAGCGCCATTGGCGCTACAGGGCTTAGGGGCGTTGAGAGCATTTGGATTCCAATGCTTATAGCTGCGCTTGTTGTGCTCACGACTATGCTCGGTTCAGTTTATGAGCGTGTCCGTGAAATAGGGATTTACACTGCTCTTGGGCTTGCTCCAAGTCACATTGGCGCTTTGTTCCTCGCCGAATCATCAGTGTATGCTGTCCTTGGCGCAATCATTGGTTACCTGCTTGGTCAGATAGTCGCAAAGCTGCATGTGGCATATGACTTGTTTGCTGGCTTAAGTTTGAACTACTCCTCTCTTGCTGCCGTATTCACGACGGCGTTCGTCATGCTCGTTGTGATCGCTTCAACTGCATATCCAGCGTGGCAGGCTTCAAGGGTCTCTGTGCCAGGCATTGAGAGAAGGTGGAAGTTGCCGGAGCCGGAGGGCGATTACTTGAGGATGACACTCCCATTCACAGTTGCGAATGTGCAAGCACTCGGCGTTATTGCCTTCCTAAGGGAGTATCTTGAGGCACATGCCGATTACTCACTCGGTCAGTTCTCAACCGATAAAGTGACGCTCTCGTCATATAGCACTGAATACGGCGAGGGCTACAGGCTTGAAGCTATGGTTTGGCTTGCGCCATATGACCTTGGCGTAAGCGAATACTTTATCCTTGAGACGCAGCCGACAAAGGACATATTCGCAAACACAATTCACATCACGATCAGGCGTGAGAGCGGCGACGAAGCCTCATGGATGCGCGTGACAAGGAATTTCCTCAACCTGATACGCAAGCAATTTCTAATATGGCGCACATTCCGCGTTGAAATAAAGGAACGCTACAGGGAAATGGGTTTTGAAGCGCTTATGGAAACTCAAGGCACAATTGAAAGGACATTGGTTGAAGGCTCCGGAAGCGGGGAGTAAGAGCAAGTTTAAGTTAATTATGGCTGGGCTGTCCTCTGTGTTAAGTTCTATTCATGTTGCTGATTTCGCAGGGGAAAGGTGGCAATAAAAATAGCTCATTAAGCCCGTAACGCTATTCCTTTCTATCAGATGGCTGGAGGTATTGAAAGACAACCTACCTACCCGCTGGCAACTCCGCGCTTCATTGAGGATAATTGCCTGCACGGGTTGATTTCCTAAGGAGGAGAGGAAACTGTGAAAGCCGTTTTTAACAGTGGAGAAGCTTACCGCAGTTGCCTCAATGCAGGTTTATGGAGTCAACAACACGCCCCATTGCAATTTAGACACTGCACAAACGGTTTCAAAAATTAAGGTAACATCTGACCTGTGCAGCATCTGGGTTTGTATGACTGCCGTTTAAATTTCATCGCCAACAGACAGCAACGCTACATGGTAAGAGTTTTTATCGTTTCCAGATTCAAACGGCGGCAGTGTTACTTTAATTTCTTGAAACGGTTTTAGACCTCAATTCAGCGATGCGTATCTTTATGCGTTCAATAACCCCATTGGCTCGCTCGCAGTGCGAGCCTGCCCAAAAGACTTTTCGGCATTTAGGGCAGCGTGAAAAGTGCTCCTGGGTCCTAAAGACATGCCTTGGGACTTCGTAGCGCACCTCATCCTTGCTAACAGGCTCAAGCAACTCATTGCATTCAACGCACCGTGTCATGCGCTGTCCATCCAAGTCAAGGTTGAAACGAATGGCAGTTTGAAGTATCTGCTCCTGCCAATCATCGCTCAATATGAGCAGGAATGGTGGTAGGTCTCTTCGGCGGAGCAGCTTTGTGTCCCTCGTGAGCAATATTCGCCCTTCTTGCTTTGCCACTCTTATGAGGCTGTCGTCGTCGGCGCTTGGGGAATAGAACACATCGTAGCCAAGCAACCTGAGCCAACGGGCTAACTTCCCGAGCATCGCATCTGCTGCAAACTTGAGCGCCATTGCAGCCACATCTCCCACAGACGCTTTGATACTATGCTTGGAAGTTCGTTCCTATTAAACGGCGTTACATTTATCACCTCAACATCCTCTCGTTCCCTTATGCGCTTAAGGAAAGGCAACGGCTTAAGCTGTATGGCTCCGAGCAATGGCTGCGGGCTGTCAAGACATTGAATGACAAGTTCGGGGAAGCCAGGACAGTATAGTTCCATTGATGCTATCTCATCAATGACGATGACTTTTCCCTCATCAAGCGCCCTTTGAATAGCCGGCATTGCCACGCTCTTAACGTCTTCAATGTTCACGCCATACTTCCCCACAACATACCTTGAGCGTATGCGCACATGCGCTAATATACCCTCTTTACCGTCAGTTGTGATTATCCTAAAGCCAACGCGCTGGTCTCCTTCCCTTATCTCTTCGGTGTAGAACCCACCAAATGGCAATCCCGCACCATCAATCACCTGTTTTATGACCGTTGTCTTCCCCACCCTCGGGACACCTGTAAGGAGCAAATTTGTTATAGCTCTCATAACTCTCATACCGATAGTATTCAACCCTTCATTAATGCTGTGACGAAGCTGAGCGCCCTATTCAAGTTTTCTCCTCTGCCTGCGAAGCCTCATCGTAAGCATGCGCATGCGAATCGTTTCGGCAGTGTCTTTTAACCGCTCGGCTATGCGCGGATAGAATATATAACCGCCGATAAGGAGTATTAGCGCTACGAGTATGTATAGTGAGAGCAAAATTTTTCTTACGCCCCTCGCTGTCACTTCAAATTCAAACCTTTGCTGCCCTGACGGCTCGCCGAGATTATCAATAACCCACTTGGCAACATTGCCGCGCACATCCTTTGAGTTGCTCTTCTCTGGGAGCACATTTGAGGGCATGGTAATAACCACTGTCAATGTGACTTTGCTCAGAGCACCCAATTCAGGCTCAAGCAGGTTCACTGCCTTAGCAAACCTTGAGAAGTCAAATGTCTCGCTGTATCGGTAATGCCCAATCGGAGGAAACCATTTTAGTTCCCTCTCATACTCAACTTTCATTCCAGGCAGTGGTGTGCCCAACTGTTTTGGGTTAAACTTACGCCTGATGTGTATCTCAACGACATCGCCGCGCCTTGAGCGCCAGATGCTCCACCCATCAAGGGTGTTTTTAACCCTCTCGCGAAGCGAGCCCTCATAATAGCGGTTTGTGCGTATGACTAACTCCTTCACCACATAGCCGTTCGCCTTTGCGTAAGTTCTAACCTCAACGCACCCAACTTGCAATATCAACAGAAAAATCAACAATGAAAGCTCCCGTCTCAGCAAAGTGCTTTACCTCCCAAGCGCCATTTTGGGATAAAGCTGCTGCACTTCTTTCATCAATTATGGCGCAAAGATATTACAACGATGCCATTGATGGATACACACATTCGCTCTTTGCTCAAAAGTTTGTTGGTTCGTAGTAAGGCGCCAAGCAAAGCGAAGTGCCGTCAAAGCGAGTGCGAAGTGAAGTAAAATGATAACATCGCTACTTGCACCAATTTAACGCTGCTCTGTTTTTCACATCGCGGCTAACTGCGAACATACCCAACAAAGTTTGTAGTAAAGAGCAGACACCCTCGCTTCTTACGCTCCTCAAGATTGGCGCTTGGCTTTAAGGTGTAACTATGAAAAAACTGTGCGCTCATTATGTGCAGCGCTCTTTTGGCACTTCATTCAAACCGCAAATCACGCTGGCGCACAACGCGCACATTCACTGCCCTCGGTCCACGCTCTGTCTCCTCAATCTCAAACTCAACCGTTTGACCATCCTTCAGCGTCCTGTAGCCCTGACCTCGTATGGCAGTGTAGTGCACGAATACATCCTCACCGTCATCTCGTTCTATGAACCCATAACCCTTTTTGCTGTTGAACCATTTCACACGACCGATAGGCACTTAACAGCCCTCCTTATCTGCCAACCGATGCCCGCAATCACATCTTCACCTCGCTTCTCAGCTTGGCAAAGATGCACAGCCAAATTCGGCTGCAAACAACAGCGCAAGACATCGCCGGCAATGTAATTGCGCGTGAATGTGACGGTATCAAGTTTAATGCCTTATTAAGATTTGTCAACATCGGTAAAAAGTGCCACCATGATGCATGATACTTGCTTGAAAAAGCGTGCGAGTCATTTCGCCTTCGCAGCAGTATAACAGTTGCCAGAGGTGAGATGGATGAAGGTCTACATCGTTACGGATCTTGAGGGTGTAAGCGGCATATGCCTGTTTGAACAGACGAGGGAAAAGCAACCTGAACTCTATGAGGAGGCGAGAAGGCTTCTAATGGGAGAGGTCAATGCTGCAGTTGAAGGATGTTTTGAAGGCGGCGCATCTGAGGTAGTAGTGCTTGATGGGCATGGTGGTGGATTCAACTTCATCCCTGAAGAGGTGCATCCGAGGGCTCAGTTCATAACTGGGACGCATCGCCCAACTTGGCTTGTCGGGTTGGATGAAAGTTTCAAAGCCGTGTTGTGCATCGGCTTTCACGCGATGATGGGCACTTCAGATGGTGTCCTTCATCACACGCAAAGCTCAAGGACAGAGAGCCGCTATTGGTATAACGGCATTGAGATGGGCGAGTTGGGACAAGTGGCACTCGTGTGCGGTCATTATAATGTCCCTGTTGTGATGGTGAGTGGCGATAAGGCCACATGCGATGAAGCCAAGAAGCTACTCGGAGATGAGATTGTCACAGTTTCTGTAAAGGAGGGCTATTCAAGGCACTGCGCAAAGATGCTTCCACCAAAGAGAGCGAGAGAGCTGATAAGAGCTGGCGCAGCTGAAGCGATGAAAAGAGTCGAGCGATGCAAGCCGTTCAAGTTGAAGCTGCCAATTGAAGGCGTATTGCGTGTCGGCAGCAAGGAGATAGCAGACCAGATCAAACCCAAAAGGGCTAAGAGGGTTGACGATGTGACATTCGTAGCCACCTTTGAGAGCGCTTTGGACATCCTTGATTTCTGACCCGATTGAACCTTATTAATCTCATCGCCATCATGAGCGAGGTGATGGATGTGCAGCGTGAGCGCGTCGGCTTTATAGGGCTTGGCAGGATGGGCAAGCCGATGGCGATGAACCTGCTCAAAGCCGGATTTGAACTCATTGTGTGGAATCGCACAAGGAGCAAGATGGAAGAACTTTTGAGCATGGGTGCAGCTGCAGCACATAGCCCAAAAGATTTGGCGGAGCACTCCGATGTGGTCATAACGATTGTCTCCGACACGCCGGATGTGATGGAGGTTATACTCGGTGATAATGGTGTCATTCACGGCGTCCGTGAGGGAATGGTTGTAATTGACATGAGCACGATATCGCCGTGCGCCGCACAGCAAATTGCAGCCGCGCTGAGTGAGAGGGGCGTTCAGTTCCTTGATGCACCTGTTACTGGCGGTGAGAAGGGGGCAATTGAAGCAACGCTTAACATTATGGTCGGAGGTGACGAAAAGACGCTGGAGCGGTGCATGCCCATCTTCAAAGCTCTCGGTAAGAAAGTCGTGCACATGGGCGGAAATGGAATGGGGCAAGTTGCGAAGCTCGCCAATCAAATAATTTGCGCCATCAACATATTGGCGGTGTGCGAGGGGTTGATGTTCGCAAAGAAGCTTGGGCTTGATATGAACAAGCTGCTTGATGCTATAAGCGATGGTGCGGCAAGTTCTTGGATGCTGTCAAACCTCGCGCCAAAAATGCTTGAGCGTGATTTTGAACCCGGCTTTTCAATACGGCTCCAATTGAAGGACATAAGACTCGCCCTTGAGATGGCTCAAAAAATGATGATACCTCTTCCGGTCACAGCGCTTGTTGGTCAACTGATGAGGGCGGTTGAAGCGCTCGGCTTCGGCGATAAGGGGACGCAGGCAACCATTTTGGCGCTTGAGAGGCTCTCCGGAGTTGAAGTGAATTGGTGACCAACAGGCGTCACATCAAGTGCTCAATTGTTGCGCCATAAGATGGCTCGCATTGGTATAGAGAAGGTTTCAAACCCGTTATAGCGGCATACTTTTGACTCACATCCTCAATCGCTCCTTCAACTCTATCCCTCTGTATCAGCGCTATGACACAACCGCCAAAGCCAGCGCCAGTCAGCCTCGCTCCAACAATCCCATCATGTGAGCGTAAAAGCTCAACCATGGTATCAAGCTCAAAGCAACTCACCTCATAATCGTTACGGAGCGATTCATGCGACTGGTTCATCAAACTCCCGGCTTCAATGATATCGCCGCGCTCAAATGACACCTTGAATGCGTGCACCCGCTCATTCTCGGTTATCACATGCCTGCAGCGCTTGCGTATGACTTCAGGGAGCATTCCCTCAACGCTTTCAAACTCCCCAAGCGAAACATCCCTCAGGGCTTTGAGATCGCGGCGCAACAGTTCGCCGAGAAGCTTCACGCCCTCCTCGCATTGCTGTCGTCTTATGTTGTATTCTGAGCATGAAAGTTCTCTTCCCTTGGCTGTGTCAGCGATGAGAAAGGTATACTGCGGATGGTGAACGAACACCTGTTCAAATGTGAGATGACGGCAGTCAAGGAGCATTGCATGTCCCTCTTTGCCGTGAAGGCAAATCATCTGATCCATTATCCCGCAGCGCACCCCGACAAACTCGTTCTCCGCAATTTGACACAGCTTTGCAAGGCGCGTCCTGTCAAAATTTTCAATGTCCTCATTGAGCATCGCTATAGCAGATGCGGTTTCAATTGCTGCTGAAGAACTCAAGCCGGCTCCAATTGGAATGTCACTTGCTATGCATGCATCCATTCCACTCAGGTTGACGCCGCCTTTCATTAGCGCCCACGCAACGCCGCGAATGTAATTGCTCCATAGAGCACTTTCGCTTCTTTTCATCTCCGCAGCATCGCTCAGCATGAATTGGTCGCACTGTCTCATGTCCGCCGAGTAAACACGCACAACTTCGTCTCTCCTTCTGCGAAAAGCTATCCAAAGCCTCGCCTCAATCGCTATTGGCATTACAAAGCCATCGTTGTAGTCAGTATGCTCACCGATGACATTGATCCTGCCCGGGGAGCTTGCAATCATCGTTGGCGCCTCACCGAACAATTTCTTAAAGGCTTCAACTGCCCTCTCCCTGCCACTTACTCCTTTGCAGCCCATTCTGAGTCACCTGCCGTTGAACTCGGTCAGCTTCCAATTTCTGGCATATAGCAATTTGCCGTCAGTGGGCTTTAATTGCTGGCCCTCTTTACTATAAATTTTGTTGGTGACCATTTTCCCAGCCATGCTATGGGCTTTAGCCCATAGTAGCTGACGAATTTTTGAGCGCCGTCTTCAGACGGTGTAATTTTTTCGCCGAATAAATTCGGCGCTCGTAAATCCGTCATCAACCACTGGCTTAAAGCCAGTGGCATGGAGTAAAGCGCCGACAAACTTTGAGGTAAAGAGCGATTGCAGCTTTTGAGCTTGCCTGATCACACCATTGGCATTATGATGAAACTTGGAATTGCACGATTAATCGGACGGCAAGAGGTGGTATTGAATGATATGGCATGTAGTGGTTATAGTGCTCATCAGCGCAGCATATGCATCTACTGCTTTTAGTGTCCAACATGTGGGAGCAAAGGGTAAGCAAGTGCTCATGATTATAGCATCAAAGGACTTTAGGGACGAGGAATTGCTCCAACCAAAGGAGTTGCTTGAGGCGCAGGGCGTAAAGGTTACAATCGCTTCAACAACAACGAAACCAGTCAAGGGGATGCTTGGGGTTGTTGTTAAGCCACACATACTAATCAAGGATGTTGACCCAAAGAAGTTTGACGCCTTCATCCTCGTTGGTGGTGTTGGCGCAGCACAATATTGGGATGACAAAGAATTGCATTCACTTCTCACAAAGGCTTTCAAGCTCGGTAAGGTTGTAGGCGCAATCTGCATATCGCCTGTCACACTCGCAAATGCGGGTTTGCTCAAAGGTAGAAAGGCAACAGTTTGGGCGTCGGAGAAGCATCGTATAGAGGCTAAAGGAGCAATATACACCGGCGCCAGTGTGCAGATTGACGGCAACATAGTTACGGCGAGCGGACCTGATGCATCAAAGGCATTTGGCGAGGCAATATTAAAACTCCTTTCCGGTGTGCGTCCCACAAAATGAACCTCGGTGATACGCATGAGCAAGGTGACTGTGTTTGTCGCCATGAGCGGTGGCGTTGATAGCTCGGTGGCGGCAGCGTTGCTCGTTGAAAGTGGCTTTAATGTCATCGGCGTGACATTTAAGCTTTGGGGCAAAGGCAACGGGCGGACATGCTGCTCACTTGATGCGGCGATGGATGCAAAGAGGGTAGCACATCAACTTGGCATACCCCACTATGTGTGGAACTTTGAAGCCGAGTTTCTGCGCCATGTCGTTGAACCGTTCTCGCGAGAGTATGCAAGTGGACGCACACCTAACCCATGCATACTCTGCAATCGCTTCATCAAATTTGACCTGTTCTTCAAGCGCGCAATGGCACTCGGTGCAGATTACATTGCTACGGGGCACTATGCCAGAGTAGTTTTTGATGACGCATCAGGATGCTTCAAACTTTTGAGGGCGCTTGATAGGCGCAAAGATCAAAGCTATGCGCTTTACATGCTCACTCAGGATGTATTGAGCAAGCTACTTTTGCCATTGGGTGAGATGACAAAGGATGAGGTGAGAAAGCTTGCAATGACATTGAAGTTGCAAACTGCCTCAAAGCCGGAGAGCCAGGATATATGCTTTGTAGCTGATGGCAGATATGCTGATGTTGTCATTGAGCGCTACCCCGAAGCTGGCGTGCCCGGCTCTCTAATTTATGCCGATGGAAGGTTGATTGGGCGGCATCGCGGCATCGCTCATTACACCGTTGGGCAAAGGCGTGGGGTGAGCGTAAGGAGTCCATCGGGTAAGCCACTTTATGTCGTAGCAATTGATGCCGATGAGAATGCTATTATAGTTGGCGAAAGAGAGTGGCTTGAAGTGATTGAAGCTGAAGCCGTTGATGTCAATATCATAAGTGGCAAGGTGCCAATTGAGCCATTTGCGTGCACTGTCATGCATCGTTATCGCTCAAGGGAAGTGACAGCTAAGGTGGCAATCAGCCACAGCAAGGGCGGCTTGAAAGCGCTCATCATGTGGGATGAACCGCAAATTGGTGTTGCGCCGGGACAGGCTGTTGTCTTTTACAGCGGTGACGAATTGCTTGGTGGCGGAACAATCTCAAGTGTGCGTTACCGTCACAAATTCGGCGTTTAAATTTTCAACGGTAAGAAAGCGGGGTGAAGGATACTCCACCTGAACTTGCAATAGCCCATACAGCTTTCATTGGGCGCATCTCATGCGCCCCTAAAATCATTTGCAGTTTGTTCACTAAACCGACGATGCATTAAATGTTGAAGCAGCCATCGCCAAATCGCTGTTATGGCGAGGTGTTGTTCGTTATGCGCCTTTGTGTTTCCAACTTGGAGCTCAACCCGAGAAGAGAACGCATACTGCAAGCCGTCGTTGAAAAGCACATAGAAACGGCTATGCCGGTCAGTTCTGAGACCGTCGCAAGAGAATACAACCTTGGAATAAGCCCAGCGACGGTAAGACTTGAGTTTGCAGCACTTGAGAGCATGGGCTTAGTAAAGCAGCCGCACACATCCGCTGGGAGAGTGCCCTCAGACATGGGTTACAGGGTTTATGTTGACCGAATACTCAAACTTAAGCCGCTCAACCCTAAGGAACTGTGGAGGGTGCGTTCAACATTCCAAGTCAGATATGGTGTTGTTGAGGATTTGCTCAACGCGGCGTGCGAATTGCTTGCATCGCTAACTGGTTATGTAGCGCTTGCTTCATTTATGGTGCATAGGCACAAGGTGCTTAAGGAATTGTGCATCTCGCCGGTCAACTCAAAGAGGTTGCTAATTGTTACAGTGCTGAGTGATGGTGGGGCACTGCATCGCCTGTTTTACTCAGCAGTGCCAATTGAAAGGAACAATGTTGAAAGAGCCTCATCCATTCTCAAGGAGGCTCTCTGCGGGCTTAGGGTTGACCAAATTTTGCGCTTGCGCACAAATACCATCATACAGCGTCTTGGGATAGCCAGGCAAGTTGACAAGAAATTGTGGGAGGTGCTCTGCACAGGCTTTGAGATGATTCAAAAGACGCTGCGCTTGCACGGCATCACTACCTTTGTCAGCAGCATTTCACCACTCCTATCACAACCCGAGTTTGCGGATGCAAAGCGCGCTCAAGCACTAATTGAAGTTTTGAACGACCCGCCCGAGTGGCTCCTTCAAACGCCGCTTGAGGTGACTACTTCCGCTATGCCTTGGACGGCTATAGGGGTTGAATTGCTTGGTGGGACTGCACCACCACCTTTTAACATGCTCGCTGAGTGCGGTGCCGTTGGCGCACCATATTTTGTCGGCGAGACACCAACCGGCGCAATAATGGTGCTTGGTCCTAAGAGAATGCGATATGGCATAGCATTGTCGGTGGTAAAAGAAGTTACTAAGTGGCTTAGCGCATCACTGACAACGCTGCTGTCTTAACAACACCACTTTAACGAAAGCCGATACCATTTGACGAAGCCTGTCCATTTTCAAGCTGCTGCATTTCGGTGGAGTTTCATTCTCCATGCTACTCCATTGCGCTTGTTCATACTATCCTTCCGTGTTCAAAGCCTCCAGCGCCTGTGAATCCAGAGCCATTGTTCCGGGTAGCGCAATATCCACTCGCTAAGCAAGTCGTTTATGGCTTGTGTTATAAGGCGCACGGTGCTTTCATAATCGCCGGCGAACTCAAATTTCATCTTTGGCAAGACAAAGACATCATGCCTATAACCGCTGCGCAATATGAAGACGGGAAGCAGTGGTGCGCCAGTGCGAATGTGCAATGTTGCAGCACCAACAGCTGTCAATGCCGGCAACCCCAAGAAGTCGAGCATCAAGCCGCCAGCGCGCCTGTCAACGAGCAGGCAAACTATCTCGCCGCGCCTTAGCAGCCTTAAGCAATTCTTCACTGCCTCAGTATTCGGCGGTGTCGGTATCCAACTCACATCGTATTGCCTCATCAGCATGATTAGTGCTTCCCTTGCAGCCTCGTTTGAGGGCATCCGTATAACTGGGTGAACCTTGTAACCAATTTGCCTTAGCACTCTGCAAAGCAGTGCCCAATTGCCCAAGTGAGCTGTTACAATGATGACACCATTACCAATTGAGAGCGCTTCGTCAATATGCTTCAAACCGTGGAAGCGCACCCAAGAATGAAGCGGTATACCATGTCTGACGGAATCCCAGCCCATCTCGCAAACGAGGCATCCCAAGTGTTTGAAATTTTTCTTAGCTATCTCAAGCTTGCGTTGGATGCTGAGTTTATCGCCAAAGACGAGGTTTAGGTTCTGGAGTGCGCGCACACGCCAACGATGCACGATGTAGTATGCGATTATGCCGATCGCCCTCCCAACAGCGCATATGGCAATTGGCGATGGCAATGCCTGAATAAGCTTTATCGCCAGCTTGAGCAAGCCCTTGCTTAGCAACGAAAGCATCTCACCAATCAAATCGTTTATTGGTTTGTTGCGTTCCACTTCCGCAAAAGGAGCAAATCCGCGAAGCCGATAAGGTGCTCTCGCCATAATCCCATTCACCTACGGTGTATCGCCAAAGATATAAAGCTTGATGGTCTAAAAGTATCGTAACAGAGCCAGCAGCGAAGTTAAACCTATCTGGCAATGAGCATTTTTTCATTACACCCGTTTGCAGTATAGCTTTTCTCAGATTGGCAGGTGGGCTATCATGTAAACATGCAAGATGATGCTGGCTGCGCTACCACATTTCATCAAAGACCAGTGCAAGGTGGTGAGAGAGAATGTCGTGTGCCATCTGGGAACGATATTCATATCCGCAGATGAGAGAACTCTGGACGCTTGAGGCGAAGTTCAATTCTTGGATGGAAGTTGAGCTGGCGATTTGCGACGCCTTATCCGAACTCGGCTACATACCAAAGGAGGCAGCAAAGCTCATCCGCGAAAGAGCTTCATTTAAGGTTGAGAGAGTTCTTGAGCTTGAGAGAGTTTACCATCACGACCTGATTGCGTTCGTAAAAGCCATGACGGAGAACATGGGCGATGAGGGACGCTATGTCCACATGGGCGTCACTTCATACGATGTTGAGGATACAGCTCTCGGTTTAAGGATGAAGCGGGCATGCGAAATACTCATTGAGGATGTTGACAGGCTAATTGATGCGCTAAAGGTAAGGGCAGTTGAGCACAAGGATACGATCATGATGGGGCGGACTCACGGCGTCCACGCTGAGCCGATCACATTCGGGCTTAAGCTTTGCGTTTGGATTACGGAGATGCAGCGCCACAGGGAAAGACTTGAAAGGGTGAAAGACATAGTAGGTGCTGGTAAGATCTCGGGCGCAGTTGGAACTTACGCCACAATTGATCCAAGGGTTGAGGAGATAGTCCTTCAAAGGCTTGGATTGAAGCGCCCGCTTGCGTCAACACAAATACTGCAGCGTGACAGACATGCTGAATACATTTGCGTGCTCGCCATAATAGCGGCATCGCTTGAGAAGTTCGCAACTGAGATACGCAATTTGCAGCGCACTGAAATCCTTGAGGTTGAAGAGCCATTTGCAAAGGAGCAGCGTGGCTCTTCGGCAATGCCTCACAAGCGCAACCCGCACAAGTGCGAACAGATTTGTGGGCTCGCAAGGCTTGTCAGGGCACATGTGATCCCAGCACTTGAAAATATCGCCACTTGGCACGAGAGGGACTTAACAAATTCATCTGTTGAGCGCGTGACTATACCGGAGGCAAGCATTCTCGTTGACTATATGCTTAGACGCTTCACCGAGATAATCAGTGGGATGGTGGTCTATCCGAATAGGATGAAGCGCAATATGGAGTTGACTCATGGTATGATATGTTCGCAGCGAGTCATGCTCAAGTTAGTTGAGAAGGGTTGGTCAAGGGATGAAGCATACACTGTTGTTCAGTCTGCTGCATTTAGTGCACTTGAGCAAGAGAGGCACATGAGGGATGTGCTACTTGAGGATGAGCGCGTGCGAAAGGTGCTCTCCGATGATGAGCTTGATGAGTGCTTTGACTATTCACACTTCGTAAGGCATGTGGACATGATATTTGAGCGCATGGGATTGATTTGACTGTATCGGGCAGGCTCATGGCAGGTGCAGGAGAAGAAGAAGCGTTAAAGGCAGCCTCTTAATAGACCGAATGTTATCGCTACCAATCACTATCTCGTGCCATTGCTCTCCCAAGTGCACTCAGCTGTTAATGCGCTACAATTTAATTGTGACGGAGGGGTTGAGGAGCCTGGAACCTCGCGGGATTTGAAATCCCGTATGCCCGATAAGGGTGCGCCGGTTCGAATCCGGCCCCCTCCGCCAAATGGACGATGTAAGATGATTCAAGTGCGGTTTGTTCAGCGCCGCCTTAGGAGACTGATTTCCCGTAAGAAAGGAAAGCAGTCACATCAAAAGTGGGTTAGAGGGGGATTAGATGAGTGAGTTGGCGATTTTGGGTGGTAAGGCTGCCGTCACCATCCAAGAGCCAGAACAATGGAAGCCACCAATTGAGGAAGAGAAGGAAGAGGTCTGCAAACTTATTGAACGGAGAGCGCTCTCTGGTGCAGGTTCTGGGTTGCCGAAGGAATTTGAAGAAGAATTCCGCCAGTATGTCGGAAGCCAGTTTTGCCTAACCGTAAGTCACGGTCACCTAGCGCTTGCAAGTGCTTTCTATGCTATCAAGGGAGGTCCTGGTGACGAATTTATCGTCCCCACACTCGGTTATATCGGAACTTATGCCGGCGCTTTGCACATGGGTGCTCGCCCCGTCTTTTGTGACATAGACCCAAAAACTTTGCTCATTGACCCCAACGATGTTGAAAAGCGAATTACGAGGCGAACGAGAGCAATTTTCGCAATTCACCTTTGGGGCAATGTTTGCGACTTGGACGCTTTAACGGACATCAGCAAAAGGTATGGCATCCCAATCATTGAAGATGCATCTCACGCTCACGGCGCTGAGTGGGATGGCAAAAAGATTGGGAGCATCAGCGACCTGACTGGCTTCAGCCTTCAAGGGGCTCTCCCCGGCGGCAAACCAGTTTGTGGCGGTGAAGGTGGCGTTGTGACAACTAACAACCGTGAATACCATGAACGGATGCTCGCTTACTGTCACTTGCACAGGAAAGGTTTGAAGGAAGAACTGACACTACCTGAATATGCCGAATTGGACAGCGAAGTTTTAGGGCTTAAGTATCGTGCTCATCCATTGGCGTTGGCAATTGCAAAAGTCGCTTTAAGGTCACTTGACTACCGAAACGAACGAAAAGATGCCTTCAGGCGTAAGTTGTTTGAAGCGCTGGAAGAAATTCCCGGTGTCAGACCTGTTCGCTCCTATCCTAAAGCGAAGCCAGCAGGTTTTTATGGTGGGCTGAAGTTGATCTACGAACCTGAGGAGTTGGGAGGTTTGCCGATAGAGAAGTATGTTGCTGCTTTAAGGGCTGAAGGTGTCCCGATAGGTCATCAGTATGGTTACGGGGGGACATTGGAGCACCTTCGCGCTATTTTCCGAAAGGGCTTTGATTTGTGGGGATATGGGCGCAGTCCTATTGGAGGGGAATTTATGGGGTTGCCTCATTTTGAAGTTTACAAACTTGGCGATTTCCCAGTGGCGGAAGATTTGTCAGGGCGAATTTTAACTGTTCCCGCTTACATTGAACCGAAGGAAGGCTTCTTAGAGCAGGTGATAGAGGCATTTGAAAAAGTTGCCGCTAATCACAAGAAGTTGCTTTGAAACCGAGCAGTCCGCTGCTTGTAAGGCACGCTTTATAGTGCGCTAACAAAACTTGTGTGCTTGAGGGTTGTTTCGTGGGGGCAAACGGGTCTTGAATAAAATCCCCAAAAATTAGATTTTCTTGGGGATTTCATCCGCCACAAGTTGAGTTGCGAAACTCCTATCCGGTTTTTCAAGCAATTTGGTAAATGAGGGGTGGTAAACATTATGAGTGAAGTCCTGACGCACAGGGAACGATGGTTGCGAACATTTCATTACCAACCAGTTGACCATGTGCCCGACGAGGAATTCGGCTACTGGAACGAAACTTACGCTGTCTGGCACAAACAAGGGTTACCTGAATGGGTTCAAACAGAAGGCGAAGCAAACAGCTTCTTCGGTTTTGCACCAAGGGGGATGGTGCCAGTCCACCTTGACATCCATCCTTGGTTTGAAGCGAAAGTCCTTGAGGAAACCGACCGCTACCGCATCATCATTGACGGCAAAGGAGTGAAGTGTAAGGTCTACAAGGACGGGACGAGCACAATCCCACAATATCTTGAGTTTCCGATTAAAACTCGCGCTGATTGGGAGGAGTTCAAAAAGCGGCTTGACCCCACCGACCCAGTTCGCTACCCCACTAATTGGGAAGAGTGGAAGCAGAAAGTCGCCAGCCGAGATTACCCCATCGGAATTTTCTGCGGCAGCTTGTTCGGATGGCTTCGCGATTGGATGGGATTTGAAAACATTGCCATCGCTTGCATGGAAGAGCCAGCATGGGTTGAAGAGATGATGGAGTATTTGACCGAATTCTTCCTCGCCGTCATCAAAAAAGCCGTTGAGGAAGTTCAACTTGACTTCGCCCACTTTTGGGAGGATATGGCTTTCAACAACGGTCCGATGATTTCGCCAAAACTTTTCCGCCAGTGGATGACTCCACGCTACAAACGCATTACCGACTTTTTGCGAAAGCACGGTGTTGACATCGTTATCGTTGACTGTGATGGCAACATCCTTCAACTCGTCCAACATTGGCTTGATGGCGGCGTCAATGTCATGTTCCCTGTTGAAGTTCGCGCTGGCTCTGACCCGGTTTTGATTCGCCAAAAGTTCGGAAAAGATGTTTTGCTGATGGGTGGAGTTGACAAAATGAAACTAATTGCGGGGAAAGAGGCAATCGTTGAAGAACTCAAACGAATTGCACCCGTCGTTGAAGAAGGTGGCTACATACCTCATGTTGACCATCGTTGTCCACCGGATGTGACCTACGAAAACTATCTGTTCTACCTTGAGACGAAGCGCCGGATGTTCGGAATCCCCGACCCGCCTCATTGGGAACAAGTCAAAGAAACCTTTGAGCGCTTTAAGCGAGGCGAAAAAGTCAAAGAACCATGTTAACACCCTGTGAGGACTTGACACCTTATGAGGATTTGACATTTTGTTAGGATTAAACTTCCTGCGTGATAACTCAGCTGTTGCATGTTTGAACAAGTTTTATGCCCTAAAGTTTTACAGTGCGTTTTTTGTGTTCAAGTTAAGCCCCTTAAAATTGAACAAAGTTTTATTGCGCATGAAGTTCATCATTCAACAACTCTTTCTAAGGATGTTGACACAGGTTTCTTTTGAGGCTAAGATTTTAAGCGGATGTGGCATAGCCATGAGATTCACTTCTCTTCTCTGAGGGCAAAAACTTAAACGCCCTTGTAGGTTGTGCCATCAACACACTTTGAAGTAAAGAGCGACATTGATTTTGAAAATGGTGGCACATCCGGAACAAATTGGGCAAAAAGTGGGCAAATTTTCTCAGGGGTGAGCAGGATGAAGCGAAGACAGATGCTGTGGACACTTTTACTCCTCCTTGCAAGTTTGGTCTATTGGTTTGCTCATAGTGGCGTGGAAAAATTGACTTTCGTAGTTTACGGCGATGTCCGAACCAACCATGATGTTCATAGAGCCATCGTCGCTCAAATCCTCAAATTCAAGCCAGCCTTTATTTTGTGCACTGGTGATTTGGTTTCTCGTGGCAGTGTCCCTGAGCAATGGAAGACATTCTTTGAAATCATCAAGCCCATCATGGATGAGAAAATCCCTTACATACCAGCAAAGGGCAACCACGATATTGATAGTGGAACTGGCTTGTGGGCGAAAGCGATTGAGCGATTGAATTTGAAGCCGAACACTGGCAACCCAAATTATTTTTCGGTTCAGTTTGGCAACCTTCACTTCGCTATTTTAGACTCAAACTCCATCCTTGAAGACGACGCACAGATTCGTTGGTTGGAGCGTGAGATGGGAGCAAGCAAATCACTTCACAAATTCGTTGTCTTTCACCACCCCCTTTTCACCTTAATTGAGCGTAGAGCAGCGAGTGCTGAGAGATTTCGTCGACGCCTTCAACCTGTTTTCAATCGCCTCAAAATTTGCGCTGCTTTCACCGGTCACGACCATCACTTTTATCTGACTAAACGCGAAGGCGTGACTTACATCACCACGGGAGGAGGTGGTGCACCACTTTACGACTTTGACCCCAATCGTTCCCAAAAAGGTGACTCGTTTTTGAAAGCCTATCACTTCATCACTATAGAAGTTGAAGAGCAAAGTGTCAAGGCGACTGTCATCGGGATGAATGGGGAAAGACTAAAACTTGAAGGTAAAGGTGAAAATCCCTTCAATGTTTGCAGCCATTAAGCTTCTTGCGCAAAACCTTGTTCAACTTTATTGGGCTTAACTTGAACACAACCGAAACACTTTGTAGAACTTTAGGGCACAAAACTTGTTCAAACATGACTTAGTCTTTCGGGCAGACCATCATCTGACTCCACAAAACAAATTTCACTTTCTGGAAAGACTATCGTCCACCTATTCAAGCAAACTTCATTTTTCGGATGGGCTTGGTTTAACCCTACAAACAAATTTCGTTTTTCGGGTGGACTTTGCCCGACCCTAAAGAACAAATTTCGTTTTTGGCAGACTTTGCCCGACCCTATGAAACAACTTGTTATAGCTCCGCCGCTTGCAGACAATGCTCGCAAACTTCCACCATAGCTAAGCCCCAATGCTGCATTTTCTAAGAAGCGATTAGGAGACGGATTTAATCAAAGTAATTTAAGCGGGTTCGCTCTTTACTTCAAAGTTTTTTGATGCTTTACTCCATGCCACTGGCTTTTGCCAGTGGTTGATGAGGAATTTACGAGCGCCGGATTTATTCGGCGAAAAAGTTACGCCGTCTGAAAACGGCGCTCAAAAATTCGTCAGCTACTATGAGCTAAAGCCCATAGCATGGCTGGGAAAATAGTCACCAACAACATTTGTAGTAAAGAGCAAGCGGGTTAATGTGTTATTGCCCACTTTACACAAAAGGGTTGTAGGGTTATCATTTTCAGCGAAATTCGTCCAACTTTACTGAATTTCTTTTTCGGGCGAGCTATCGCCACTATTAAACAAATTTCGTTTTGCTGGATTTGAATCAGCGGTGGTGAAGGAACAATGTGCCCGGCATCAACGGGGCAAGATTTGATGCTCAGAGATAGCCATGATAGTGCACAGAAACGCTTAACCTTTGCGACACTAATGATGACCTTTGCTGGCATTGTCGCTATCGCCATTGTTACGCCCTATGCCGATTTGGTTTTGGAGCAAAGGCTAACTTCGGCTCATCTTTCCAGTTCTGCCCTGACTTTATTGTTGTTGGCTTTGGCTTTCCGGAAACTGCTTAGCCGATGGCGATTCAATTTCCCATGTAGCGATTTGTTGTTAGCATACAGTGTTTGGCATTTTTGCTCAGCATTGCCATCCAGCGGGTTTGGCGGGTTTCTGTTCCCAATGATGGCGACTTTTCATTACTTCTCTACGCCTGCCAATCAATGGCAGGAACTATTTGGCTCATTTATCCCGCCATGGTTTGCCGTCTCGGATTTAGCAGCAGTGCGTTCGTTTTATGAGGGTGTCCCCGCTTCTTCATCCTTGCAATTTTGGGCATGGGCTTTTCCGGCATCTTTTTGGCTAATTTTTGCCACAATTTACTTCGCCTCTTTGCTTTGCCTCGCCTTATGGTTGCACAGCCACTGGATTGTGGATGAGAAATTGTCGTTCCCGACTGTGCAAGTTGTGCAATCGGTAGTGATGCCCAACAATAGGCGTTCTTTATTTCCGTTACTTTGTGGCATTATGCTGCCCATCCTTGTCCACTCCTTAAATGGTCTCGCCAAGCATTTTCCTTCCCTGCCATCATTGCCATTGCAATTTGCTTGGGGTAAAGCTTTCGTTGATTTCCCTTTTGATGTCTGGCAGGGTGAGCGAACAGTGTTTAATTTCGCTTCTTTAGGCATCGGATTCATCATTCCCGCGGAAGTAGCCCTCAGTTTTTGGGGCTTTTATTTGGTCCATTTGCTTGTTCGGCTAATTTTACGCTGGCGAGGTTTCGCACCCGGTGTTGGGACAGGCGGCATTACGACTTTGCAGCGAGCACAAGAAGCAGGTGGCTTTTTAATCTTAGCAGCGGTGCTTTTGATGCCGGCTTTGAGGAAAACAATGAGCAGAGGACGAAATTGGGCAAGAACACAGATTCATTTGCCAATTCTTTGGGTCTCCCTCACATTGGTGCTGATCTTGCTTCTTTGCCTGTCAGGGATGCGTTTCCTAACAGCTGTTGCCCTCTTTGCCGTTTGGACAGCAGTGCATTTGGTATTAACTCGTGCTGTCAGTGCTGGTGGAATTATGAATGTGGAATGTTCATTCATGCCTTGGGACATTATTGCGCGCACTGTTGGAGTTCATCGTGTCGGATGGCGAGACTTGACGGTCATGGCATTCCCGCAACAGTTGTTCATGTTTGACCAAGTGACCATACCACTGCCATACTTGATGGATGGCTTTAAGATGGCAATATCTTCGCCATTTCCCATCCGTTTGTTCGTTCTTAACCTGGCATTTGGCTACTTTGCCACGATAGCGATTTCCTTGCCTTTCACCTTTTGGCTTTGTCATCGTTGGGGTGCATTGAACTTGAATGCATGGTTCACACAACAAGAGCCATCTTGGGCTTTCCACAAATTGCGAAGTTGGATGGCAGCACCTTTCGGTGTAGATATGCCTTTCGTGCAAAATATGCTCATCGGCGCAACAGTGATGGCATTTCTCCTTTACTTTCACCGGCACTTCCTTTGGTGGAACATTTCGCCATTGGGATTCGTTATGAGCAGCACTTCAACGCTGCAAAGCCATTGGTTTTCACTTTTCTTCGGTTGGCTGTTGCGTGGACTAAGTCTGCGTTTTGCGGGTTTAGAAGGCTATCAATCATTTCGCCCTTTCTTCATCGGGTGCATTTGGGGTGGATTGGTCGCTAATGCTGTTTTGGTGCTTACCGATTTCATGCTAAGATGAATCAAAGGTGACGATGAATCCAATAAAACTCTCGGGACAGTATCGCAGTTGTCAACTAAGGCGCTTTGCTTCTCGGGGGTGAGAAGATATGAAATTCCTGCTGGGAGCGTTTTTGCAGTGGACGAGACAATGGCTCACGGAAATTGACGGGATGGTATTGAGCGATGTTCGCCAAGTAGCAGTTGCTGGCAATTGCATTTGGGCAATAACGGGCGTCGGCATGGTTTGCTTTGACGGAAATGAATGGCGAACAATTTCTGCTGATTGGAAGGAAACGCCAAATCATCTGCTCGCCAGGCGCGATGGGACTATTTTAGTGAATGTGGGCGAGGAAATATTCTTCTGGCGCAATAAGCAATGGCAAATTTTGAGCAAGTCATTGCCAGTGGTTGCATGGACAGAAGATGAAAGCGGCGCAATTTGGTTGGTTGCCGAAAAAACACTTTGGCGCTACCAAAACGATTGGGAACGGGTCACTCATATCCCATTCAATGTGGAAGTCCGCAGCATCGCCTGCTGGCGAGACCAAGTTGCATTGGCGACTTCGTTCGGCTTATGGTTCTTGCAAGGCAAGCGTTTCCACTTCAAAGAGCTGTTAAAAGATTTCTCTCCTTTGCCCACCAACGATGTCCGTGATGTCGCTGTTGACAGTTTCGGACATTGGTGGCTTGCTACGGAAAAAGGAGCCTTAGTTTTCTGTGGCGGCGATGGCTGGCTTCACTTGACGGGAAATGACGGCATGCCCATTGAAAACTTGCTCAAAGTTCGGTTGGGAAAAGACGGTAGTATCTGGTTCGCCTCAAGCAACGGCGCAATTTGTTTGAAAGACGGTGAGTGGCACTACTTCGCTTCGCAAAGGTGGTTACCTTCTGACGATGTTCGTGACATCGCCGTTTGCAACGACGGTTCTGCTTTCATCGCAACAGCAAAAGGCATTGCAAGGATTTGGCAGCAGAAAATGACTCTCGCCGAGAAGGCTGCGATTTTTGAGCAACAGGTGAACGAGCGACATAAGCGCTTTGGCTATGTTACAGTCCGGCGGTTGGAGCGACAAGGTGATGTCATAAGCGGGCGAGTTGAAATTTCCGACAACGATGGTCTTTGGACGGCGCTTTATGTTGCGTCGGAGTGTTTCCGCTATTCGGTTGCAAAGCGTGAAGGACGAGAGGACGAAGCCAACGAGGCGCTGCGGAATGCAACGGAAAGTTTAAAGGCGGTTTTGTTTTTGGAACAGGTTACAGGAATCAAAGGTTTACCAGCGAGAGCCGTTAGACACAAAAATGAACCTGAGTTTGGAGCTATACATCCTGAATGGCATAGGACTGAAGATGGTGAGTGGGAATGGAAGGGCGATACTTCATCCGATGAAATCGTTGGGCACTTCTTTGCCTACTCAATCGCCTATGACCTGCTACCCGATGAGGATTTGAAGCGCCAAGTCGCCGAGACAGCAAAGCGCATCGCTGACCACATTATTGAGCACGGCTTCTTTTTGGTTGATGTTGATGGCAAGCCGACAACTTGGGGAGTTTGGGCGCCAGATAAACTCAACCACGACGCAACTTGGTGGGGTGATAAGGGATTAAACGCGCTGGAGTTGCTCGCACTGCTGAAAGCAACTTATCACATGACGGGTGATGAGCGCTATGAGCAAATCTATCGCTCCTTGATTGAGCACCATCATTACGCTTTGAACACAGTCCGGCAAAAAGTTGCCATCAATGGCATCACAAACCACAGTGATGACGAACTGGCATTTTTGAGCTACTACACGCTACTGCGCTATGAGACAGATGCAGAATTGCGAAGAGTTTTGATGATGAGCCTTGAACGGACATGGAAGATGGAGCGAAAAGAAAGATGCCCGCTTTGGAACTTCATTTACGGTGCCTTGACTGGTAAGCCTTGCGACGCAGAGGCTGCCGCAAAGACATTGCAAGAAATTCCTATGGACTTGGTTCACTGGGATGTCCGAAACAGCCACAGAGCAGATGTGAAAATTGATGAGTCGCTCGGGAGGTTCGGCGAACTGCAAGCGGTTGAACCACTCCCGTTTACCGAACGACCAATGCATAAGTGGAACGGCAACCCATATCGCCTTGATGGCGGCGCAAACGGAATGATTGAAGAGGATGCAACTTTCTTTTTGCTGCCTTATTGGCTTGCTCGCTTTCACGGCTTGATTGGTGAAAGTTGAGTTGCGATGTGCTCCTTGCCCATAAGCGGTAGTGTCACAAACACTGCTAATACAGTTTTCGCTCTTACTGCGAGTATCGTTGGTGGATACTTTCCCAAACCATGCTATGGGCTTCAGCCCATAAGTCACCGGCGAAACTTACAAGCGCAATCTTCAGACGGCGGAAGAATCCCTCCCGAATAAATTTGGCGCTGATAAAATTCGCCCCGACAAATGGCTAAAGTCAGTTGCGCGGATGGCTAAGAACCGACAAACTCCTGAGTGAGGGGCAGCAGTTTAAATGGTCACATCCGTTATTCTATGGATGGGATATTTTCAAGCCTTCAAGCATACGCTTGAAGAGAAGGCGAGCACAAAGAGGCTTTAAAGGGTGATGAAGGGAATAGGGTCGAAGGCATGGGGCGGAAATTATAGTTGGCTTGAGAGGTCTTATATCCTTGGTGTGGCTATGGCTTTACAGTGACTGTAGTGATAGACTAAAATGATTTAGGAAACGCATGGTGCAACGAAGGTGGGTTGTTCAATAAAGCATGAATTTGCTTAAACCTAACCCTTGAAGGGGAAGGTTAACTATAACTGGGAGGTGAGCAGGCATGAAAGCAGTGAAGGCAGCACTTGGATTAGGGATGGCGATATTGCTTGCAGCGATTGCAATTGCTGCTGAGGGGGCTAAGCCGACAAAAACACCGGCGGCGGAAGCTGTGAAGGCAGTTAAGAAACCCCTTATTGAAGGGCGCAAAGGGAATATTGCCGAAGTGGTTGAGGCGAAGGCTCAAGTTGTGATAGAATCTGAGGGCGTTAAGGTGACCGCTAATGTAGTAGCCGATACAATCGTGATGAAGGACGGAAAGAAGGCGTCTTTGAAAGATTTCAAAGCCGGCGATGCCGTTATGTTTGGATTCAAGCCACGCTCAAAGACCGACCTTAGGTTCCTCGCCGATGAGTTGAGCTTTATCGCCTTTATCCGGCGTGAGACGGTTAAGGGTGAGGTTATCTCCTTTGACAGGGAGAAGGGTGAGTTGAAGTTGAAGACGGAGAAGGGTGAGGAGACAATAGCACTTACCAAGGTCACACGATACTTCCTTGGCGGCAAGCAACTCAAAGGTGCTGATGTCCAGTTGAAGCCTGGCGATAAAGTTTATGTCGGTTATAGTGTTACAGGGATGGCTTATGCTGTTTTTGATGAAGCCAGTTGGAAACCATATGCGCAAGTTGAATTGAAGAGGGCTGAGAAGAAGGCGCAGAAAAAAGAGGGGGTAGAAAGCAAGGGGCAGAAAAAAGAGAGAGTGGAGAGCAAGGCGCAGAAAAAGGAGGGGGTAGAAAGCAAGCCGCAGAAAAAAGAGGGGAAGGCAGAGGAAAAGCAGAGGAAAAGCAGAAGTAGCTTCACAGCATGTGCAGACATTACCAGATGAAGATAATCGGCGTGCAGACCCGCAAATGGCATAGTATGAATGGACGAAAGCGCGTATGAATTTAGCGGTGTGCTGTTAAAGATGGTGCCGCTGATTTGTGTCTCACTGCGAAGTATGTCTTGAGAGGATAGCAATGCTATACCAATCCTCGGAATGGTGTAATACCGTTGCAAGAAATCAAAGTAACATGGGCGCCGCTTGAATTACGAAACGACAAAAACTCTCACCGTGGGGCGTTATCACTTGTGTGTGATGGAGTTTGAGCAACCGTCACGGATAAGCCACAACACTGCACGGGTTGGATGTTATCCCAATTTTTGGGAGTGGAGCAATTATCTCACCCTCATTTAGGTGGGGCAAGGTTTATAAGTGTGCGGAGGAGCAACTCGGCGCAAAGTTGCATATTGCTCAGGTTAACGAATTCATTTACTGTGTGAATGTTTGAAGCACCAGTTGGAAGGACGATGCACTCAATTCCGCTCTCGGAAAATACGCTTGCGTCTGAGCCAGCTTCAATACTCCTCAATTGCGCCTCTATGCCCATTTGCCTGAGCGCATTAATTGCTGCAAGCACTACCGGAGAATCGTGTCTTGTTGAGAAGCCGCTGTAGAGGCGCTTGAACTTCACATTAACGGATGCGCCCATAGCTTTTGCCTCTTCTTCAAATGCCCAGCTTATTTGTTTGCGCAATTCGTCAAGGCGCTTTGTGCTGTGGCTCCTCATTTCGCCGCACACTGTGCAACTGTCAGCAACAACATTTGTTGCCCTGCCGCCACTTATGATTCCGACATTGCAAGTCGTATCTTTATCAAGCCTGCCCCACTGCAACCTTGAAATAGCCCTTGCTGCGACTACTATTGCGTTAACACCTTGCTCCGGTGATAAGCCGGCATGTGCAGCCTTTCCGCTTACCGATACCTCAAATGTGTCATGTGATGGCATGCTCGTAATTATGGTGGATGGGTCGCTCAGCCCGTCAATTACGAGACCATACTTTGCCCTTAGCTTGCTCATGTCAAGCGCCTTTGCTCCAAGCAAGCCCTTTTCCTCACGCACAGTGAAGACGACTTCAATTGGAGGATGCCTAAAGTTGAACTTATGAAGCACGCTAAGGACTTCAAGTATGATTGCCACACCAGCTTTATCATCTGCGCCAAGTATTGTCCGACCATCTGTGCGAATGATGTCTCCATCTTCAATCACTTTGATTCCGACCGTAGGAAGAACCGTATCAAGATGCGCGTTCAAGAGCACTGTTGGAAATCGTGCGTCACCTTTAAACCTCGCAATTACATTTCCGCCACGCCCGCCAATCTTTCGCCATGCTTCGTCAATCTCAACATCATCAGTCCATTGCCTCAAGCGCTTCGCCACCCACTCTCCAATCACATCCTCATTTTCCGAACCGGAGTCAATTTGCACAAGCGCAAGGAATGTCTCCCTAAGTTTGCTCTTGTCAACTAAGGGCTGGCTTTGTTGATTTTGCGCTCCCAGCTTGCATATGATGAGCACCAAAGAGAGTGCATAAGCGGTTGCTAAAAGCGCAGAAAATGGTTTTCGCCAACTCAAATGCATATTAAGCCACCTTCCCACAGTCCAGGGGGTGATAAATTATTGATGAGGTAGAGCACAACTTACACCATCTCAGAAAATCAAAGCAACACGGCTGCCGCCTGAATCATGAAACGACAAAAACCCCCATGTAGCCATGCTCCTTTTGGGTGGCGAAACTTAAACGACCGTCATGGATAAGCTAAGAAGCCACAAATGATATTACAGCGATGGCTTCCACCCGGAAACTTCGTGCACAAAAATGAACTTATGTGGTGAGCCGAGCTTACCGTATAACTCCTTTGCCCACAAGTAGCTATTCGGCATGTCACCAACGAAGACGATTTCAGTTGGGTATAGCAATCCGGCGACTTGTGGCAGATCGGTTATTTGCAAGCAATTGAGCATTTCAATTGCCTGTCCGCGACCATCTCGGCTGCTCGGCGCGTTTTGTGTTGCTGGCGGAGATTGCAATATAAGTGTCCTCACCCGCCCATCAAGCAGGGCTGCATACAAAGCCACTGCAGCCATTTCACCGCGAGCAGCGATAGCTATTGAGTTTGCATCAACCTGTGGCAGTGATCTTGCAGCCTCAAGCGCACGAAGCAAATCATATACACGCATGCTCGCGATGGTGCGACCAGTCCACGCAGCAGCCCTTCTTATGTGCCACTGCAATTCCTCTCCCCATGCAGTGTCACCGGTGCCGCGCAATTCCACAACGACTTTAGCATAAGGCACATTAATGCGCCCCAAGAAACTCTCCGTTTCGTTTCGCCCTTCAAGCGGGTTGCGCGGCGCTATTATCGCCGGTGCAGGCTGTTTAGCGCCTCTGGAAATGACCAATGTGCCATGTAAGCGCCAACCCTCTTCCGATGTGAATGCGAATCTACACCCGGTGGCACCATCATGGGCGAATTCAAACTCCACTTTCAAGTCCAACGGCGGTGGTTCCTTAGGGAAGGCATTGAATGTCTTTCGCTTGAGTTCGCTCACCACCTTCTCGCGAACGCGCCTTAGGTCGGCTTCCGAATCAATCTTCGGCGGCTCTGCCAGCTTGATGAAGTCGTCCTGTATTGTCCTAACACGATTGCCCTTCGGCTCACCATCAACATACACTCGCAGTGCCTCAATTGGCTCAATGCGTTCATTTGATTCATCAATGTCTTCCACTTGCTCTGGCGGTATCTCCCGACCTTGAAGGTGCTTCATGAACCAAGAGAATATGGAGGTGCGCGAAATTCTGTGATATGAATGTGCACCCGGAGTCTCAACAAGCCTTAAATTATCAGCAACTCCAAGCATCTCGTATAGGCGTTTAAGTTGTGAATACACCTTTCGGATTGACTGGATTGTGAAGATGGCATCTCTATCCGAAGAGGCTATCATTAACGCCCTTGGTGCAATCAAAGCGCCTACATCGGCTAAGTCCCAAAGGTATGTGTTAATCCACCACATGCAATCGCAGTGCCCATCAATCGTCTTATCGTAAATGTGTGATGCCAAGGTCGCAGTTGCACACACAGGTGCAGCCACCTTGACTCGTTCATCGGCAGCTGCAACCCACCAAGTTGTTGCACCGCCACCTGATATCCCGGTTGCTCCAATCTTGTCCCTGTCAACTTCGTCAAGCTGTGTCAGAAAATCAATGGCACGAATTGCATTCAGCAGTTCAACACCCGCAGGCGTATAGCCACGACTATACCAATGAAACCAACCCTCTCTATAGCAACCGTGATGATAACCTTGCACTTCGCCAAGTTGAATAGTCTCAACGATTAGGCAGACAAAGCCGAGTTGCGCAAAGTGTCTTGGGTGAGCTTGATAATGCCATTTCTGATTTTGGGAGTGCCCGCAAAAATACAGCACTGCTGGGAATGGAGCTCTGCCATCCCTCTTTGGCATATACAGGTTAGCTGTGACGAAAAGATTTGGTATGCTCTCGTAGTAGAGCTTATGTATGCGATAGAGTCCCTTGTCCAAAACGCCAGTAGTGACAGCCTTAACTGGAGGACGCTCATGATGTGGTGGTAAATCCGAAAGACCCATCATCTCAAGAAATTGCATCCTTTTCATTGGAAGCAATTTGTGGAAGGCTTCTTTGCTCGTGAAATCCTTCAGTGCATTTTCTGTTATCTTAATTGCCTCATGGGAGAGATACTCTCTTATCGTCATCTCGCCATCACCCACACTTTTTGATTACATTTAGCCACCACCGCTTGTGAGCCAAAGAAGAGTGAATCATTATACAGTTTGCATTAAACGGGCTTGAAACAGTTATGAGAGATGCAAATGTTGCTTTTTCTGATCACCCATTCTCGGCTTCAAAACGCGAACGGGAAGATCCATTTAACAATGAAAGCTTTTCGGAATTTGCTTGCTCTTGGGTCTCCAAGAATGAGATAAAGCTCCTCGCCGCTCTCTCGCTTTATTCTGAATGCCATCGCAAAGTTGTCCACCCTGTAATCGCCACCCCTGTGGAAGTAACGCAAGGTAAACCATTTATCCCTGCTCAAGATGCGAGTCAAGTTCAATTCAATTGACCGCACCTTTTGTCTTTGTCCGCCGTGAAGTTGATGTCTCCTCTGAGACCATTCGCACAGTATGCGCCAACTGCCATCTGGCTTTGTCCAACTGAACGAAAGTGAATGCTGCCGGTAATGTCCGTCAAATGCTCTCCCCATCGTATAGTTGCCGCTCCAACGGAAAGGTCTATTGCCACCAAGTGATGCCCACATGGTTAAGGAGTGATCATCAAATGGCTCTCTTCGGATGTGATACTCAGCATGCTTGTTCCTGTTGAAGCTCATGCCAAAGTTCAAGTGATTAAGGAGCGTGATATTAAACCCACAGCCATAGGAGCGGTTGAAGAACGCCCCAGAAAATGTTTCACCAAATCCGTAGCGCATCCATATGTTGGCACCGCGATATTTGGATTGCTGCCTCGGTTGAAAATCCCTGCTCAAGCTGAATGACCATTGCTTGAAATCCCTTCTTGGAGCATAACCGAGCAGGGGATTAAAATTCGGCGAAACTTGAGAGTAGCCAACGAACGCTGACCAACGCCCGTCATAGTAACGCAGCCTCGCTCCAAGCGAGTCGCCATCCCTCTTTTCTTCCGATGAGAAATGGCGCGCATATTCGCCCGAGAGTGAAAAACGACCCTGCTTGCCAAAGCGTATTCTTCCCTCGGCACAAAAACCGCGATTTTGTCCGTCACCAAACAGCGCATCAACATAGCCGACTGACAGTCTTGTGGTCGTGTTTGGGGTGTGGTTGATGTTCAAGGCAACGCTATGCTTACCATCTTTGAAGTCGTGTGTCGTCAGCACACCAAATCGCGTTGCCCTCAATGTGCCGGTGAGCTTTATGCCCGCATCAAATCTTCTTATACGGCGCGAGTAAAACAGAGTGGGTGAAACATCGCCAAAGAATTCGCCCCCTTGAACAAAGAACTCCCTCTTCTCCGGAAGGAATTGCTCAACATATGTCACATCAATGCTCTCAAAAGCCTCCTCAGCCTCGCTGAAATCAGGCTTCATTACAAACCTGAGCGAAGCATTCGTGCGTATCACCCATTCGCCATCCAAGCCATACATGTTCCCTATTCCACCCTCATCGGCATCGTATTTGGCGACCGTGAAAAATTTGTTCTGAAGTTTTAACTCGTTAGCGCTGCCACCTGCGCTCCTTATCGGCATCCCGACTATATGCGGCATATATCGCTCATCAAACGACCTATCGGGATGAAACGCCCATCCGCTTAACTCCTGCGTTTCGCTTATGTAGCGCCAAAAATTAATCCCCCAACTTTTGACCTTAGGGTCATATGTGAGTATGGAATAGGGAATTGAGATTTCGGCAACCCATTCGTTCTCCAAGACAACAACTGCAGCATCCCAGTTCCCATTCCACTGCCTGTTGCCAAATCTGCTGTCTGACTTTGTGCCACGAGCGTTGACTGTGAATTCAAATGTGCGCTCATGCGTGTGCATAGTATCCAGGGAGATTGTCACTCGCTCATCACCGTGCATGTCTGCATCGTATCTCGTTTCGTAAGCGCGCATGTTTTCTTTCTTTCCGATGGCGCACCTAAAGGCAAAATGCAAAGCATCTTTTGTGGCAATTACAAAGACTGTTGTCTCCCTTGATGCAGGCATGCCGCGATATGGAAAGACCTGCTTGAAACCGCTTGCGCGCGCAGAAATTCCCCACACAGATTCCACAAGATCCCCATCAACTTTTGGATGCTCGTTAACTGTTGGGACGACAAGCTCATATCGTTCATTCACACCAACAACTTCAAATGGTGGGCGCTCATGAGGGATACACATACTAATTTGGATCAGACCCACAATAGCAGCAGCAATGTGTAGAGCTATTAATTTTGAGCGAGATAATTCACGCTCCCGGTAGCAATGCCGTTCATCATCCTCGCACATGTTTGCTCACCATCATCTGTTTAGGAGTTGCAAAGTTCGTTCAAAGCATAAATAGCCACAAGGTGAGAGCATAACGGTGATACAGCCTGCTGACCACCATTTTTGAATCACCGAAAATCCATCGTTCATCGAAAATCCATCGTCATTTAGCGACAGTCCACCGCCAACCCGTTCATGCCAATTAGATTGTGTTGGATTGTGCTTCGAAATGTGTTTATGCCCTCCAAGGGTGCAGAGTAAGCCCGTCAAATTATTGGGACGAATTTTTGCCCCCGCAAGTTGGCTTTAAAGTCGTGCTTGTTACAACTGCTGAAATGATAGCCTCCACAATTAGCCATCCAGCAAGGACGAGAAGACATGCATCAACGATAAGCAGCGGTATGTTTCTTTCACTTATGAAGGTAAACAGGCTTGTCACAAGAGCGCTTATTGTGACGGCGCACATGAACACCATCGGCAAAAGCGTAAAAACAGTCTGTCTGCCAAGCCGGCGAAGGTAAAGTGTGACGGTGAGAAGCGCAAGGGCAGCAAGCAGTTGATTTGAGGCGCCGAATAGTTGCCATAGCACAAGACCCACTGGCTTGCCACCAACGCGAAGCAGCGCAAAGAAGCCTATAGCCGCAACTGCAACGAGGCTTGAAATGTAGCGATTTGTTAGCGGCGTGATGTGAAGGCTTTGAGCGATCTCCTCAATATTGTATCGAAGCAGTCTTGTTGCAGTGTCAAGCGTCGTCAGCGCGAAGCTGACTGCTACAGTTGCGATCAAAACTTTGCCAGCGCCCACAGGTATGCCAACATGCAAGAGCACATTTGAAGCGCCGGAGATGAAATTGAGCAAGCCCGAGTTGCCAGCTTGTTTGTGCGATGTGTAATGCTTGACCCATTCCTCATATGCGCCGAAGCCGGCTACGCAAGCCATCAGGACAAGCACAGCCAACATACCTTCGGTGAGCATACCTCCATAGGCAACAGGGATGGCATGTGTCTCCTTATCAAGCTGCTTTGCGGTTGTCCCCGATGAGACAAGGGAATGAAATCCTGAGACAGCACCACAAGCCACAGTGATAAATAGCAACGGGAAGAGCGGCTTTGGGTCTGGCACATTTTGATTTATCGCTGGGGCTGCAATTTGCGGTCTCCAAAGAACGATCCCAACAAATAGCAGTGTCATTCCCAAATAAAGCAGATACGAATTGAGATAGTCCCTTGGCTGAAGGAGCAGCCAAACTGGGAGAAGCGATGCCACATATGCATATGCAAGCAGCGCATAACTCCAAAGCTCCGGTGTCATCTTAAAACCAAGGATTTCAGTTATTGGCATTTGAGTCCCAACGATAACGCAAAGCATCATGAGGAGAAAGCCGATGCATGTAAGCATTGTCAGGTTGATGCCATAGATGTTGCGCAGTGTGCCGAACGCGACAGCGAGAGCAATCAATGCGATGCTCGGAAAGACCGCCTCGGGGACTGACCATTCGTTAGGTAGCGGTGGCGCAAACAGTTTTGAGATCTGAAGCACAAAGACACCCATAGCAAGCGACAGGGCAAAGAAGATGAAAGCCAAGAAGAGAAGGCGCGCTCTTTTCCCTATGACTTGAACAGCTATATCACCAATTGAACGGGCGCCATGCCGAATTGATGTGGAAAGGACGCTCATGTCATGGACGGCTCCGACAAAGATCGTCCCAAAGATTATCCACAGCAGTGCTGGGAGCCATCCCCAGATTGCTGCGATTGCAGGTCCGATGATGGGACCAAGACCAGCAATTGATGCGAAGTGATGCCCAAAAAGAATTGCTGGTGGAGTCGGAACATAGTCAACGCCATCGTTCAATTCATGCGCCGGTGTTGCTGTATCCTCACGGAGTGAAAAGACTTTCCTTCCGAGAAAACGCCCGTAGATTATGTATGCAGCTAAGAATGCCACCGCACAAAGCAAGCTCACAGTGCCTGCATTCACTCATGCTCACCTCTCATTTGTGGTGTGCATAACCCGTATGGCTTTTCACCCACCTTTATGATCGGATATTATCGGAACAGATTCAGCCCAAAAACTTCCGCCATCAATTACAGGCTGCAGTTGGCTGCACGAATTGTTTTGGTAGTAATGCGAATATTGCAAAGCAATGCGAAAGCGGTGGCGAAAGAAGTCCGCACGAACCTTTTTGGCGCATTCATACGCCTCTATCATCACTTGCAGCTTGCACATCATCTTAACAATCGGACTTTAAAGCCGCGCTCGCAGCGCGAGTGAGAGACAGACAAATTTATGAGCTTGCCTCAAATTGGAGTATGGCAATTGAATGCTTTGGCAGGGTGAATTTGCAAGCATCGCTCAGCGATAGGCGCTCTTTGCGCGGTTTAACCACATCTGGCGATTCAAATTTGTTTGCGTCGTTAAAAGAAGCGCTCGTCATCAACTCAAGCCATACGCCCTCCCTCGGCTTAAAGCCCTCAATTGCAATATGCAACCTTGCATTCATCTCCGGGTGACGGTTAATAGCTGCCACGAACAGTTTCCTTCCGTCCGCACTCAAAGTTGCGCTAATGTCAACTGCATCAACATCTGCAGCTGTTGGTGCTGAAAGCTTCGGCGAGTTATATTCGCAATAAAGGCGCCAATTGCCCGTGTTGTGAACATACATTGAAAAGGCGTGATAGATGGGTGTGAGCAACACTTTTGTCTGCGTTGTTCGTATTGCCCCAAGGACATTGACGAGTTGCGCCAAGTTAGCCATCTCAACTATATCGCCAAGCCTGTGAAGAGCGTGAAAAACACCGGCTGCGAATATGGCATCGCGAAGCGTATAGTAGCCTTCCAAACCGACTTGCGCAGTTTGATGCGGCATCCAGACATTCCATTCGTCAAACGCAATGGTTATGCGTTTCCCCGCCGGCTTATTGCGCTCAATTATTTTAGCCGTCTCCTTGAGCATCCTTTCAATGCGCACAGGCGCGGAAGCAACAATAGTGTAAATTAGTGAGACATCGTCATTTGCGTTATAGCCCTGGTAGTAGTGCACAGAGAGCATATCAAAGTGTGCCCCTGCAATCTTGACCACCTTCTCATTCCAACCACCCCACCCTGCACCATCAACTCCAACCTCTATCAGCCTGATTGACTTGTCAACACGCTTCATAAAGAGGGCGAACTCAATTGACTTGAGCGCATACTTGATGGCATCAAGGTGCCCAAGCTGCCAATTGCCATACATCTCGTTTCCGATGCCGAAGTAGCGCACCTTGTATGGTTCCCTGTTGCCATAGCGTGCCCTCAAACTCCCCCAGCGCGTATCAGGTGAGCCATTGCAATACTCAACCCACTCAGCAGCCTCGTCAGCATAACCCTCACCAGCATTGACACATATGTATGGTTCGCACCCCACAACCCTGCAAAAGCGGATGAACTCATCCGTGCCAAAATCATTCCACTCCCACGCATTCCAAGCCCTATCCCAGCGT
>JANXAS010000028.1 GCA_025062195.1 Armatimonadota bacterium | reverse complement strand
AATGGCTAAAGCCAGTGGCATGTGTGAAAAGCGAAAACAAGCTTTTGAGTAAAGTTGGCTTTTAAATGCTTGTGTTCGTTCATTTTGGGCAAGCATTTTCAGTCCAAAGTTCGGTAACGCTTAAAGGGCAGGTGAAGCATTGTGCTTAAAAATGCCTAAAAATTGGATGGTATGTTGCCCAGCCGTTTGTTTGCTCTGCAACAGGTTGGATACTGTAAATTTCGTCGCACACAGTGAGCGACACTACACAGCGATAGTTCTTATCGTTTCATGATTCAAACTGCATAACGGCATCATGTCTCTTATTCGTAGCTAAAGCCATCCTCGCATCGGACAACAACTTGATTATCAGAGAGGCATCAGCGGTTAGGAGCGCCGCCAACTTAATTTATTGTCCTGCCCTTCACTGCTCTGCTTTAGCAGCCTTTCAACGAGCTTACGCTTCTCCCGCCTTATGCCCTCGCTGCTCCTCTCATAATCGTAGACCCAATAGCCCTCCCTCTCCGGATGCTTCCCAAAACATGCGTATATGCTCAAATTGGATGCGATTAGACGCTTGCTTGTTCTGCGAAGCAAATTAACCTCAGCCCATAGGCGAATGAAGTGCATCCCACCCTCATAAAACGGCATTATGAGCGATTGCATCAGCTCAAGGATGCTCGCCCTCATCACAACTTCCTGCCGCGAGTAATTGAGCAACTGTTGCATTCTTCCAGTTGGCATGTGCAAGTGACTATCATATTTCCCATCCCATGAGACCATAATTCTGTCAGAGTTGCGCATCACCTCAACCCTTACAACAGCCCCTGCACCAATACCTCTCGCCTCATACCACCCTTTGAAGCCGAACATAATACCCTTCTCCATGTTGACCCAGACTGCGAACTCATTCCCATTCTCATCAACAGCAATGTAGTGCTGCAGCTTCTCATCGCCATGAAACAGCCATCTGTCAATCTGGCGAAGCTTCATCGTCCCAGAAGCAATGTGATGGTATGGCAACGGTATAAGAGTTGAGCGCTTGCTTTTTGGTATGCTACTCACGCTTGCCGGCTCACCAACATCTTCATATTTCGGCTCGTAGACCCATTTGAGCAAGTCCGGCTCAAGTGCCTCATCCGGGAGTTCAACTTCAACGGCTTGCAGCCCTTGAGCTGATGGAGCACTCGGCGGCACCGGAACCAATTCCTCCGGGATAACATTCACCCATTCGGGTATCTTTTCCTTTAACCACCACTTGTGATTCCCCAGCCTAACAAATCGGACATCTTTACTTAATCTCTCATGCACTTCATACAGCGTTGGATAATAAGCCTCGTGTGTTGGGTCAATCTCAAGGGCTTCGGAGAGCATGACATGAATTTGGGCTGGCTCATCCCTTGTCCTCATCCACGCAACCAATTCATCCCAATCTTCTGATGTGATTGGCAATGGTCGCACCTTTGAGCGCTTGATAATAGCATAAGCACGCTTCATCGCTTTATCCGGATCAGACAAAACCTCCTGCATGAACTTGCTGGCGTATCTGTCCTCCTCGGACGCAATTTGACGCATCTGTTCGATCAGGCTGTCGGTGCACCAGTATCCCGGAGAGATAACATGTAGCCCTGCTGAACTAAATAGTTCGCGCAATATCTCTTCACCGCTTTGCTCCCTGTTACGACCGCGCCAACAGGTTAACACTATCTCGTGATGTGATAGCGCTTGCCCCAATCCATCAATTGCCTTTTTGCACACCTCAGACAACGGCAAGCTCCAATCTAAGGACATTTCATCCACACGCTGGAGCAATTGCTTGACCCTGTCTTCCTCGCCGAAGAAGTTATCAGCAATAACATCGTCCTCATTGTAACTGCTCAAGTCCGGCAGCCACGAGCGCAATCCAAACTTGCCTTCGCTCACCTCCCAAAATACATGCGTGCGTGTCGCCAAAAGCCCTCTTACAATCTCAACGACCTGTTCAATGTTTCCCTTTCCGGCTTGTGAGAGCCAAAGGCTCAAATCACTTAGTGATGCCGGATAACCCAAACTCGCCAAAGCCTCGCTCAACACACCCTCAATTGAGCTGTATGATGCACCAAACCGCCAATGAAGTTCCCAACGGTGCTTGCTGAAGACAAAAAGATTGCTCAAGCGCAGCTGCTGTCTGAGGTATTCAGTTGAAATGTTAATCTCGCTTGCGATGGCATCTCTCACTTCGCTTGAATGCAATGGCTTGCCGGCTCTGAGCATCGCAATTTGTGCCAAATGCGCAATGTATAAGGGCACATAATGCTTCAATGCTTTAGCTGCACCAGCTTCTTCAATTTCCTCATTCACAGTTAGCACCCCCAAGCGGCTGTGCCGGTTGTGCTCTTCATCGCTGCGAAAGCTTCGCAAATAGGTCGTATTCATCGGAGCCTTCAACAATGACCTTGGCAAACTCACCCGGCTTTAATCCGTCGCCGCTCACATAAACGGCACCGTCAATCTCAGGTGCATCGCGATAACTTCGCCCAACCCATGCCCCTTTATGCTCGCTCCATGACTCAATCAAAACTTCAATCTCCTTCCCAATGAATTGCCTGTTGCGCTCAAACGAGATGTAACTTTGAAGCTCCATTAAACGCTTATAGCGCTCCAATTTGACTTCATCCGGAACTTGCCCATCAAACTTTGCTGCATCAGTTTCCGGCTCGGGCGAAAATGTGAAAGCACCCACTCTGTCAAGCTTTGCCTCCCTAACAAACTCAAGCAGCATTTCAAAGTGAGCTTCACTCTCCCCGGGAAAGCCGACGATGAAAGTGGTTCTAATAGCAATATCCGGCATGGCAGACCTCAGCCGCTCTATTAACCTCAAGTAGCTTTCCGCGTCGCCGGGACGCCTCATCGCCCGCAATATTTCAGGGTGGACATGTTGAAACGGGACATCTATGTAGCGAACGACCTTCACAAGCGCTGCCATAGTTTCAATCAGCTCATCTGTAACTGTTGTCGGGAAACCATAAAGTATGCGCACCCAATGGATGCCCTCAATCTTAACGAGCTGGCGCAATAGCTTTGGCAGCATTAGCTTGCCATACAGGTCAAACCCATATCTTGTTGTCTCTTGCGCAACGAGAATCAGCTCCTTAACCCCAACCGATGCGAGCCACATTGCCTCGGCTTCAATTTCTTCCAACTTGCGACTGCTCTGGCTGCCGCGTATCATCGGGATAACGCAAAAGCTGCATGAGCGATCACAACCCTCGGCGAGCTTCAAATACGAATACCAGCTGGGTGTGCTGAGCAACCTTGCCCCGAACGGCTCTTTACGAACCCCATCTTTGTCATCTCGCAGTTTAGAACACTTATCATAAGTTACCGCCCCATTTAATGAACGAATCACTCTCGGTATCTCAAGGAGCTTATCCACTGGCAGGCATGCATCCACTTGTGGGACAAATCGTTTAATAAGCTCCGGTGCACGAGAGCATAGGCAGCCGGCGGCTATCAAAGAACGCGCTCTACCATTGCGCTTATATCGGGAAAGCCTTCGCAACACATCCAAAGACTCTTCAACTGCAGCCTTAATAAACCCGCATGTGTTGACGATGATGACATCGGCATCCTCAGCATTTGTCGTTAGGCTGTATCCATGGCGCAATAGTTCGGCAAGCAAGCGTTCAGAGTCAACGGTGTTCTTTGGACAGCCAAGTGAAACCACTATGCACTTTGGCAAGCGCCCATGAAATGCTCCATGAAGAGCACTGTTTGATGCATTGCGTTTCCTTTCCTTCTCAATCATGCGAACTTCTTCTCCCACTGCATGGATGTGCTCTGACGCAATCAGGCAAGTAGTATTGCACGGCTTCAAGGAACCAAAGCAGCATATTCATCCTATCTTTGAAAACCTTCAGCAGCTCCCGCATCCCAATTTAAATCACGAGACAACAAAAGTTTTATCCTGTAGCGCTGTCACTTTTTGGTGATGGAATTTGAAAAGCCGTTATGGACAAGCCACGACGCCGCATATGTTGGATGGAGCATAATTTTTGAAAACGGTATTACGAAACCCACGCTAAGCCCCCATACGGATCAATAATACACCGTTAACAAGCGACACCTTGCGAAACACGGTGCATATTGGCAATGCCCGCATCTACAGTATAACCCGCAAGTTTGGTGGATAAATTGCAGCTGAGGTCCGGATTAAAGAAGAGGTAAGCAAATTCTGCTTCATTCACCCTTGGGTTCTTTCTTGACACCCACTTCAATCTTGAAATCGCCCAAAGTTATTGTTTGCTGTCCGGCAGCATCGGTTGTGCTTTTTTCATCGCCCTGCTTATTGGCTGGTTCATTCTTCTGTCCTTTCTCTTCTTCGGTTTGATTGTCCTCCTTGGTGCCTTCTTGGATTAGCTTCTTGAGCATTCGCGGATATGATAGGGAGCGCTTTTCCCTCTCCGTTATGTCTCGCAATTCCTCACCGGTGCGGATGATGCGTGGCGTTATGAAGACCATAAGCTCCGTGCGCTCCTTCACATCCTTTGTTCTGCTGAACAGCGACCCTATTATTGGCAAATCCTTCAGGAGCGGGACACCTTGGACAAACTTGCGCAAGTCGTGCTTCAATATCCCACCGATGACCACCGTTTGACCATCCTTGACTTGCACTGACGCTATTGCTTCACGCTTCGTTATAACTGGCAATTCCTGACCCTGCAGTATGACCTTTTCTGCTATGTCGTTTATCGTCTGCCGTATGTCCATGAGCACATAGCCGCTGCTGTTGATGTGCGGCGTGACTTCAAGCGTTAAAGCGATATCCTCAAAAGCTATTGTGTATTGCGGACCTGTGGCTGTGATTATGACATTCCTTGGAACTGGGTAGGACTTTCCTATTGTTATGGTCGCAGGAGTGTTATCAAGCGTGAGTATATGAGGCGTTGCAAGCACCCTGACTTTGTTCTCTCGCGCAAGCGCTTGCAGGAGTGCTTGGAAGTTTCTGCTGACGACATCCCAAGAGAGCCCGCCACCAATTTGCTCCACACCAAGCTCCGTCCCGAGCTTTGAGTCCATAGTCTCGCCAAACAGCCTCTTCTGAAGGACTGCCCACTCAACTCCAAGTTCAAGTTCCTTTGTCAGCGTCACATCTACAATCATGACCTCAATAAAGACCTGCGGTAGCACTGTATCAAGCTGCTCTATAAGCTGTTCAACGACATCAAACGCATAAGGTGGTGCAGTCACGATGAGCGAGTTTGTCTTCGCATCAGCAGTGACAGATATATCCTGTAGGTTGCGCAGAGGACCTTGAAACTGCCTTTGCATTGCGGCAAACACGAAGAAGAAAAAGCCTGTTGGACGGCGCTGCTGCGCAAGTATTGAGTTTATCGTGTTGGCAAGCTCGCTTGCGTTCACATTCTGTATCTTGTAGATGCGCACCAAATTTGTGAGTGCAGCCGGCTGGTCAAGCTCCCTTATCAGGCGCTCAAACTCGCGCATATTATCCTCTGTCGCCGTTACAATGACGGAATTCGTGCGCACATCCGCTTCAACGACATTTCGGCGCAAGCCAGCCAAGCGTGCCGCACCTGTGGGCTGCTGCCTACCAGCCCACCACCAGAAGAAACCACCAAAGCCTCTCTGTCCACCAGGAGTCTGCTCAAAGAGTTGATTCAGCATGTCAGCAACTTGAGCTGCATCCGCATACTGGAGCCTAAACACCCTCGCCATTACCGGCGGTGCAAAGTCCTTATCAAGCTCACTTACAAGCTGCTTCACACGCTCAATGTTTTCCTTGGTCGCAGCAACTATGAGCGCGTTTGCGCGCTCATCAGCGCTTATCGCTATTTGCCTTTCAAGCTCGCCCCTTGAGCGAGTTACTGCGCGCGTCCTGAACCTCTCAAACTGGCTGCGAAAGTCCTGTGCGAGCCTTCCGACTGCTATGCCCTCTTGGAAAAGAGTGCGCAATGTATCTGCAAGAGTTACAGCATCCGCATACCTTAGCGGTATAACTTCAATTTCAATTGGCGGCATGATGTCCACATCAAGCCTCTCAACTATGGCTTTGATGAACTGCATCTTCTCGGCAGTGGCTGCAACGATGAGTGAGTTCGTCCTTGGGTCTGAAGAAATGAGTGCATAAGCGCTCAATGCGCCTCTCACTGTCTCTGCAGTTCTCGGCAGCCGCACAGATGGTGTAGCGCCGCCTTCCACCCTTGCTCCGGGCATGACTTCAAATATCTCCGACAATATCCTATCAACCTCAACAGCATCGGCATGGTGCAAAGATATGACTTCAAATGTGAGCAACTCTGCCGTCTCAACATCAAGCTGCTCAACAAGGTCTCTGATCATCTTCAAACGCTCTTTGCTTGCCCACACGATGAGCGAGTTAGTGCGCGTCTCTGGAACAACTTGAACCTGCAGTTCCACAGCTCTCAGCTGAGGTTGCGGTTGTGCCGGTTGCTTTGCACCCTCAGGTGGCAGTGGTTGACCAGGCTGCGCTCCTGGGCGGGCTATGGTTGGCTCAACTATGCCAAATAACCTCGTCAGCACTTGCGCAAGCTGCTCTGCATCGGCATGTTTTAGCTTGATGATCGCAAGCTCCATCGCTTCAGCAACGCTGACATCCACCATGCGCACGATGCTCATTAGCCTCTCCACATTGCGCTCGGTGTCAGTGATAATTAGCAAATTGCCCGCCGTCGTGCTCGTAATAAGTGCATTCTGTGCTGAGACAAGTGGCGCCAATTCTTGCTGCAATTGCCTTGCGTTAGCATAGCGCAGCGGTATTACCTGCGTGACAAGTTGATCGGCTGACACTGATGAACGCACGCCATTTTGCTGTGGGCTCATTTCCTGATGCGGCTTTACATCGGTGCGCAACTGCGTGGCTTGAGTCCTTGCCTCGCTTAGCGGGACTATCCTGATGATGAAATCACGGGGTGAGCCGAGCATAGCAAAGCCGCGCACATGCAGCACCGCTGAAAGGACTTCAAAGGCTTGCTCAACCGTCAGAGGCGACGGCGCGATAATCGTCACAGTCCCTTCAAGCTGCGGATGAAGGACAAAAACCTTCCCAGTCACTTTGCTGAAGAACTGGATGACATGCTCAATGTCCGTGCGCACAAATGAAAATTCAAGCCTCATCTCCTTGTCATAAACCACCCTGCCATATCCGGGGAAGATAGCTCGTCCCTCACCCCGCTGCCAACGTGGCTCAGGTTGTTTTTCGGGTTTCGCTGGTTGAGCGCTTTCAATTTGCTTTGGTGGCTCCGAGGGCTTCTCCTCCTGGACCTTTTTTGGCTCGGGCGCATCTACCTCCCCTTGTCCGCCATCAATTTGTCCCACTTGCTCCTGCGCTTCTTGAGCGCCAGACCATGAGCCAACTTGAAGGATTGGGAGAATGAGCAACACTACAAGCCACATAATTCTCGCTGCCTTGCACCGCCTGAGCGACACAAGCAAGCAACGCCTCATGTTTACCTCACCTCATAAATAGCTCAAATTCATGCGACATCAAAAGAACTCATCACCGACGATGCACTCGTAATTCATACAGCAATCACGACTCTCTTAAGCTCTTAAGTTAGCTCTCGTATGACTTTTAACTCCCCTCCTCCGACCTTCTTCTGAAGCGATTTATGCGCTCCATAACATCCGGCGGTATGTTGTCTCCGTAGCGTTCGCGCAAGCGCCGCATCATACGCTCAAAGAACCTTGAACGCTCGTCAAGACCGGCTGGTGGTGGCGGTGGAGATACAGGCTGTAATTCAGCCTGCTGAATTTGCTGAACCTGCCCGGTTTGCTCCACCTTTGCAGCCTGCTGTGCTGCTGGCTGTTGTTGTGGAGTTGAAGTGCCAGTTTGCGATACCTTTTGTGAGGAGACAGTGCGAGCCATCAGCTCCCGTTTTTCCTTATTCTCACCAAGCGCATAGTAAATTGAGCGCCCATCATGCTCAAGTTCAATTGCATCAGATGCTATGCGAACTACACGCATCCCAAAGACATAATCCCCCTCTTGGACATAGAAGCCCTCCTTAGTGCTCGTCTTTTCAACCAAAGCCATCGGCTTACCATTCACCAACACGAATGCCGTGTATGCTATATCCCTTGGCTTTTCCGGGGGACGATACTCACTTGGCTCACGAGCACTTCCTGACGGCTTTTGCGGCTGAGCCTGAGTGCCAATTGGCGGGGGCAACGGTGGAAGCAGTGTGGAGACTGCTTTATTAGCTGTTGTATGGCGACTGCTCACACTGCGACCTAAAGTTGCAGGTTTAAATACACTGCGCTGCCATATCACAGAATACCTTTGTGTCTTCTCCAAACGCCTCTTTATGAAGCTTTCAATGTCGGCATCGCGAGCACCGCCAACATTGGCATCGTTAAAGTCCGATTGAACGGCGGACTTAGAGGCATCCCCTGTGGCTTCCCTTCCCGCTTGAGCTGGCGCTCCCGACGAAGTTGCATGTCTTACATATGCATAGCAGCACGCGACCAGGAACGGAATGAAGATGCCGAGTATGATTGCATCACGCTTCGTTAGCTCAAACCTCACAATGATCACCGCGGCATCCTTACGCCGCTGCGTTGCGAAGTCGCCCATGAATCACTCTCAATAAGCACATACCTTGAGATGCGCATTTGAATGCGCATTCTATCAGCGCCATCTTGTGAGCTGCTCAGAACCACTCTCTCAACAATTGTGAGTGGCGTCATCCTGCGCAAGGCTGCAAGGAAATGTGCCAACGCTTTCATCGTCCCATCCATCGTCACTTCAATTGGCACCATAACCCAGCGCCCATCTCGCTCAGGAATAGGCTCACCCGGCTGAAAGGCGCTCACGCTAAGCCCACACTGAGATGCTGCCTCACTCACCTCTGAGACAAGCTGTGATATCAGCTTGCCACGCTCAAACTTCTTCAACGGCAAGCCAACTAATCTTCTCAACCTCTCGTAATCCCTCTTAAGTTGCTTTGCCAATTGAGCTTGCCTGTTAAGTTCCTTCAACTGTCGTTTTTGGTCCTCAAGCGCCCTATACATTTGACGAGTCGCGCTTCGCATCGGTGCCACCCAGAAAGCCAAAATGAAAACGGAGAGCAATGCGAGCACCACATGAATGATCAAGAAGCGCAAATTCAGTCCCCTAACAGTTACTTGCCCCTCACTCAAGGGCTGTGCCATCAATAAACACCTCACATCCTCTTTTAGGAGCAGCTTAAACTTACCGTGTGCCTTGATGAGCTAAGGTGCATATTAATCTGAAGTCAACAACAGTTCTGCCATTAACTTCGCGGCTCACAACTCCCGCAACAATCACATCTGAGAACATCGGGATTTGTTTATTATCGCCGGCTCCCAATTGCCTAATGGAACGGACAGCCTCATCAAACAGGCGATAGCTTAAAGCTGTGCCGCGCATTGTGACTTCACGCCCGCGCGTGCATTCAAGCTCATTCAGCCATACTCCTTCTGGCAACGCCATGCTCAATCCATAAAGCATTTCAAGCCAATCTCCCCTGATATCGGATGCTTCTGAGAGCAAATCCCGCATAGCCATCACTGTCGGCGAAAAATTCCCCACAGTAACTTCTGAGCGCAGCTGTGAGCGTCTCTCTTCAATTGCCCTCGCCATTGCCTCAGCTTCGTATTGCAACTTCTTCAGCTGTGAGCCGTATGAGAGTGCCAACACTATCAACCCAACATTTGCGGCAAAGAGCAGTATCGCAGCTTGCTTCCATATCCTCTGGGTAACCGCCAACCTAAATCTACTCTGCGGGACGAAATTGAGCGTGGGCTTGCGCAAAGCCAAAGAGCGCGCTGCCCCGAAAGCAGCGGTCATCGGCATAAACTCGCTCTTGTCCATCAACCCCGCATAACCTCCGGATAGCCTCGGCATATCAAGCAATCGCACACTTACCCCTAATCGTCTCCCAAGCCACTCGGCGAGATTTGGTATAAGCGCACCGCCACCGCACAAAAGGATTTTTTTGATAACCTCGTTGAATGAGCGCTCAACTATTTGGGCCGTCTTCAAAATCTCCTCCTCAAGCTTCAAAAGCCAATTGAGGACGGACGAGTTCTTAACGGCGTTGTCGGCTTTGCGCTCGTCAAAGAGTTCCAACTCAATCCCACCTCTGCGCATCCTCCACTCAGCTTCCTCCAAGGAGCAACCCGCATCCTCAGAGATGGCTTTCAAAAGCTGTCCCGTGCCCACAAGGACATTCCTCGCCACAAAGACAGCATCACTATGCCCAACCACTATGTCGGTGCTCGTCGCCCCAATATCAACCACGCAAGTCAACCGCTCATTAAGCGCCTCGTCATTCGCCGCATGCCAACAGGCAAGCACCGATGGAACGATCAAGCGCAACTCAAACCCCGCTATATGAGCCACCCTTAACAGGAACTCAATAGCTTCATGTTTGCACATCCCGGCTAACACATGTATGCTATCATGTCTGAGAGCTTGCACAATATAGCTGAAAGCGACGCGGCTAAGCGGGAGCGGTATTTGATTTTGCGCCTCCATCTGAACGAGCTGTTCAATCGTCTCCAACTTTCTCACCGGCGGTAGAGTGAGCCTGCGCACCGTGCATGCCGTCATCGGCACACAGGCACAAATTGCAGCGCTCTTCACGCGATGCAACGAGAGCAACTCAGACAGCTTCCTGCCGACTTCCTCACATCTCTCCTCGCCCTCGGACTGCAACTGCGTTCTGTTCAGACCAACTATCTCAACATCCAAACCGTGTCGGCGCAATATTGCAACTTTGAGCTCCCTCTCGCCAATATCAAATCCGACAAAAAAGCTCCTTCTAAACATTCCCCTCACCTTTCCCGCCAGTAGCGCACTACAAATGTCACATTGCTTTGCGACGCATTGGATGGCTGTCCCGAAGGGCTTGCCGTGCGAGATTCCACGCCCTGCACAGATTCGCCTGTTAACGGCTGCGTTAATATGCGCTCAATAACACACTCTATTACATAGCGTGCACCGCTGTCCATCCAACCCACCGATATAATTCGGAACACCTGTGTGCGCACACTCACCCTGTCAATTATCTGCCTGAATGAGCGCTCATCAATTGATGATAAGTCAAGCAACTGCGAGAGCGACTCAAAAGCGCCACGGTGCTGCCTGAACGAGACAATGTCGTTCGCTATCTCTTGAGTCATCCACGGCAAACTCAACAGAACTTCAAGCGGCGCTGTGTTGATATTGATGGCGTTATATCTTGCTCTGCCACCCCATATAGTTACTCGGTCAATTATTTGCCGTGCCTTATCGGTGGGCAATCCCGGCACGGAAAAGAGGTCAGCCAGTGAACCAAACCTATTTGATGAGACTGCCCGCCGAATTTCACCTGCCTGCGCCGCCTGCTGTGATGTGTCTTGATTTATATCTTGCGGCGGGGCACCTTCAACACTCTGTCCGTCGCCCGGAACGGAGCTGGGCGGGCGTTGAATCGCTGCTCGGTTTGGTGGAATCTGAATACCCATCTGCGGTGTTGTGTCTTGTCCGAAACCCGCCCCAGACGGCACACCTGCAGGCGGTGCCAAACTTTGTGGGCGTTCACCACCTTGTGTGGGCGCAGATGGCTGATTTGCCGGTCGCTCCGAGGATGGTCTTTGACCTGTGGGGCGCTGTGTGCCCTGCTGCGATGGCGCTCCTTCACGGTATCGCAAAATCGCTTCTATTTCCTCGTCCGTAAGGATATCACCCAAAACCCTTTTCATCTCCTCAGCCGATGCCTCGTTCAAGTTTACAAGCGGTGAGCCATCCGGCATTACATTTGGCACGGCTGAATATGTTGTCAAGCAGTCATGCAGCGGCAATGCGGATTGCCCCTCAACATCGTAAACTCTATATGCCGAATATTGGGTGGAGTTATAAAACCAATCTATAGTCATACCGCGCACAAGAAGCAATTCGTGCAATGTCTCAAACGGGGCGTTGCGCGGCTTGTATGGCAGCCCAGAGGATAGATACCAGTCCGCCTCAGCACCGTAGGCTGCAGGGATATCATCCTCATCCCGCCAATCAATAATTGCGTCGGCGAGCGCTTCGTCACCGAAGAAGCGAACAAGCTCGTCCCTCGTTGCTATGTTTAAATTCAACTTCCCAGCTTCATCTTCAACTCGCACGATATACCTTCCCACATCATTCAATGCGCCTTCCTTCTCCGAATCAATGAGCGCCCATTGCTCGCTGTAACTGTCAAAGCTCATCTCGTCGGTTGACAGCAGACGCAGCGCATGCGCAATACCAGCCCTTGCAAGATAGTAAGCCTTAATTTCGTCTTCCTGCAACGCGCTGCTGCGAACCTCCATGCGCACGGTTAAAAGCAAGGACGCCGAAAGCAAAGCAAGCACCGCTATAAGCCAAAGAACGAATATGAGTGCAATCGCTCTATCACGATCCGCAAGATGGGCGCTAACAAAAGTGCCATTCAAGCTCATGGGTTGACGCTCACCTATTCCTTTCTCGCTTTACCGAGAACTTTTGATTCATCTTCATCCATCGCCTACGGTGGCTAACTGCCCAAACTCTTGAGCAAAGAACAGCGCTCATAATTTAACCGCAAGATGCCGTTACAAATTTCATCGCGTGTTTTCTTCGTCTGGTTCAGCGATTTGTTCCCCACCAAGCTGTTGTCCCTCTTGCGCTCCCTGCATTCGCTGTCCCTGCTGTAATTGCTCAAGGCTCAGAGCAGTAGGAACATGTCGGATGGTTATGGGCAAAACGGTCGTCAAGATTAATGGCGATACCAACTTTTGGTCAACCCTTTGGGAGCGCAACTGCTCTATCGCCCTCGTTGGGAATACACCAATTGTCACTTCAACAGCAGCTGGCAACTTCTCAAAGTCATGCCACTCATCCAACCATTGAGAGTCGGTATCGTTGAAGTAGCGAAAGTTAAGCGCCCAGATGTTCGGCGAAAGCACAGTTCTCTTCTGCTCCTCACCAGTAGCTCTTTCACTCACTAAACCGGGCAGCAATCCGACTGCCCTAACCAAACCCTCCTCACTTGTCCCCGGGTCAATGTCAATATAGTAAGCGACTTCAACGATGTCATACGATGGCTGTTCGTGTGAACGAGGGTCATTGGCAGCGGCAGTTAAGCGGAGTGAATCCTGGTCAAGTTGCAAGCGCTCATTGTAATTGTCTTCTGTGAGGAATGTGAGGATTGTGTTTGGTGTCGTTATACCGGTTGAGCCGCTTGGTGAGCGCAAGATGCCCGAAGAGCTAATTTGTGCCGTTGAGCTTTCACGGGTAAGACTCATGGCACTGATGCCAGCAAGCTCTTCGGGAATTTGCACGCGCATCGGATAGCAGCTGCGCAAGTCCCTTGAAATTCGTTCAAGCGCAACTCGCCCCGCTCTGATCAACACCAACTGCTCCTCACAAACTTGTTCTGAAAGCCCCACTGCCCTAAAGACAAAAACAAGTCCACCAAAAAGCAGCGTCGCAATGGTCAGTGTGACAAGCAACTCAACCAATGTCATCCCAGAGAGTTTTGATGCAGTGCAAGCATGTGTTGGAGTGCAGCTATTGCGCTTCATCCCGACCTCCCCCGGTAGTGGCGCTCAAACTCTCGCCCTCTGAAGGCTCGCCCCTGCTTTGCGATTCGCCATCAGACTCCGACGGCGGTAACGATGTTAACTTCTCCTGCCCAATGAGTGTGCTGAGCGAGACTGCCCGTTCATTAACCCCCTCACGCCAAATCACCCTTACCGTTACAACCTTCAGCCCTTCAACTTGTGCATCGGAAATTTGAGCCTCCCACCTGAACTGTGGGAACGCTTCACCGAAATCGCCCTCTTGCTCATCCGTTTGCTCATCCATTGAAGTGAGCAACTCTTCCATCTTCATCCTCGCAAGATTTATCGCCTCATTTCGTTTTGAGAGCGATTGAACTGCCATAAGCCCGTTGCTAACGCCACGAACTATTCCAACCACAGCTATGACCGTGATGGCGAGCGCAATCAGCAGTTCAAGGAGCGTAAAGGCGGCAGTGCTTGAATTCATCATCCCGCATACGGTGTTCGTGAAAAACAGCCGATGATTGAATGCGCCGAACTTCATTGTTTGCATCACCTTTGGTTGGACAGCGTCGATATTAAACCGTTTTCACACCATGCTCAAAGGCTACTGGTTCATACTATCTTCACACCCTCAAAAATTAGAGTAGCATCCGGCGTGCGTGGGAATTCATCCCCATCACGATGCGAATGGGGGCGGAATTTCACCGAAAGCATTTTTATGACATGATGCACGCGTCACATGAAACGGATATTTGCAATATCGTTCCCCGCTGGCGACAGAAGATGAACAACAATCTCGTGCAAGCCACGATACCTCGGAGGCTCGCATTGGATGCCACCTTTAATTTCTGAAGATGGCTTTAACAAAGCAGCGTTTTGGTGGCACCAAGCTTCGTTTCGTGCCTCACTACGAACACCTTTGAACCACGCCCATGCTAAGTTTCTTAGTGGCGAGAAGATTGCAAGTATTCCATAAGTGTCAGCGGCTAACAACACCCCAACATTTAGGGCTCGCTTTATGCACCCTTACCGCCACTTAAGGGAGGCATACCACCAAAGCGAGAGCATGTCTCTCATTCGGCGCTCACTCTTGCAGTGACTGGATCAACTTGGATTGTGATTTGAAAGCCTCGCCATCCCTTCATGTTCACCATTGCGCCAGTTGCGGTCCCGTCCTGACGAAACATAATGCTATCAAGCTTTGAACCGCTCTCTGTGTCAACAATTTCAACTTCAACTCCATCGGGTATTTTCACAACGCCAAATTGCCTTTCCTTAGCTGGCACAAATCTCTCCGGCGAAAATTCAACCCACCTGTCATTGAGCAACATCACCAACTCGCTTGGGAGTTGATACCTGTTAGTTCCGACGATCAATTCCGATACCGACTCGGATTGAATGTCTATCTCGCCGGACTGAATGGCATCCACTGATACATGTTCCTTTGGCACAAGGACTTGTATAACTCTCTCGTTTTCATCCAACGATACTACAGCAATGCATCTTCGGCTTACAGCATATTGGTGAGCATACTTCATGCAGGCGATGATCCGCCTTGACAGCGAACGCATCCTCTCAGCTTCATAGTAGGCAGCGAAGTTAGGCAGCGCAAGCGATATCACGAGGGCTATAATAGCCATTACGACAACGATTTCAATTAGCGTGAATGCCCCCCGGAAAGCATTTTTGCGGCTCCAAATTGCCATCCGAGATAAAGGAGCAGCTTTTAGCTGATTCTCATTGCTCCTCCCAGTTGCCAATATCTGCATCAAGACCAACTCCGCCTTCTTTTCCATCTCGTCCGAAGGAGTAAAGGTCAAAGCTGTCCGGGTTATGTTTGCCGGGAAAGATGTATTGATAGTCGTTTCCCCAAGGGTCTTTCGGCAGCCTGCCATGTTTAAGGTAAGGACCTTGCCAATTTCGCGGTATCGGTTCCGTTGTCGGCTTGGCGATCAAAGCTCTTAATCCCTGCTCAGTCGCCGGATAGCGCCCATTGTGCGCATAATACATGTCTAAGGCAGCTTCAAGCGCTTGAATATCCATCTTCGCTCTCGCCCTCTTCGCCTCTTCAATCCGCCCAACAACCATAACGCTTACACCACCAGCCAAAAGAACGAGTATGACCATCACAACCATCAACTCAATCAAAGTGAAGCCAAAACGCCTTCTTACAATTCTTTTGCAACGGGCGATAACCATCTCCTCTCGCCTCCTAAGAAGCGTTCGTTACAACTGCTTTCACCTTATCCCAGCCATCAGATTCATCTGGAATATGGGAAGCACCATCGCGAATATAACGAAAGCCACTACAGCGCCCATCACCAAGATTATTGCCGGCTCAAGCAGCCCGACAAGTGTTTTGAGCGATGCATCAACTTCAACATCAAGCGTCTCAGCAACAGTTGTCAATGTTCCCGGCAAGTCCCCTATCTCCTCACCAACAGCCACCATGTGAATGAGCAACGGCGGAAACAAGTTCGCAGCGCGAAGGTGCTCCGCTATCCTCTCGCCTTCTCTCACCCTCCCTTTGACCTGACTCACTTCCGCAGCGAGCACTTCGTTTCCGAGCACATCCTTAGCTATGTCAAGCGCCTCAAGTATTGGCACACCTCCACGAAGCAAAGTTGCAAGTGACCTTGCGAACCTGACAACCGCCATCTTCATAGCAAGGCGAGAATAAATTGGTATGCGCAATTTCACCCTGTCAATCAACATTCTGCCGGCTTCCGTTGATGCTATTTGACGATAGAGCATCAAAAGACCGATGATGGCGAGTATGAATGCCCACCACCATCTGGATGCAAGCTGCGATATATTCATCAGAACTATTGTGGGGGTGGGCAACGCTTGCCCAAGCTCTTCATATATCGCCTGAAAGCGTGGAACCATGAATGTGATGAGCAGAAAGACTGCTATGCTCCCGAGCGTGATCAACAATGTCGGATACGCAAGTGAGGCTCGTATTTGCGAAAGCCTTGCCTGCTGTCTCTCCATATAGTCAGCGAGCCATTCAAGTATGAGTGATAAACGCCCGGCAGTCTCACCAGCCTTTATGAGTGCAATGTAAAGCGGCGGGAAAAACCTGCCATACTTGCTCAACGCCTCGTGGAAAGCACTCCCTGAGCGAACTTCATTGGCAACCTGCATCAACACATCTGAGAGGGTTTTGTTTTCCGTATGCTCAATTAGCGCCTCAAGGCAACGCATCAGCGGCAAACCGCCCTTAAGCAAGTTGGCAAGCTGCCTTGAAAGGAGGGTTAAGTCTTGGTGGCTTATTCTACCCTTAAATGTGAACCCGCTCTTTGGCTTGCCATCCAACACAATTTGAACTTCAAGCGGGTAGTGCCCCATCTGCCTTATGAGATTGAAGGCTTCCTCACGAGTGTTAGCCACCAACTCACCGCGCACTTGAATGCCTCTCTGATTGAGAGCCACATAACGGAATGTGGGCAAGGCATATCACCACGCCTTACCTATAGCGCTGCGAAGTTAAGTTAGGGTTTGGATTGTGAGCCTTATCTTGGCGGGTTGCCATTTGGCAGTTGGGTTACTCTCTCAACCTCTTCAATCGTCGTTATGCCGAGCAAGACCTTCCTCAATCCATCTTGAAGTAGAGTATGCATGCCGTGCTCAATTGCCACCTGCCTTATTTCTCCAGCGGGGGCTTTTCGCAGAACCAATTCCCTGATCGCCTCATCCATTGCGAGCAACTCAAATATGCCTGTGCGACCAAAGTAGCCTGTATAGCGGCACTCATCACAACCGGCGCCGCGGTAAAACTTACAATCCACCGCTTCCTCAAACCCCTCGGAGATAAGCATTCTTCTCACTACCTCTCCCGGTTCATACTCAACCTTGCAATGTTCACAGATTTTTCTAACGAGCCTTTGAGCCAGTATGCCTTGCAGAGCTGACGAAACGAGAAACGGCTCCATGCCCATTTCAAGAAGCCTTGTGATTGCTCCTGGAGCGTCATTTGTGTGCAGTGTTGAAAACACAAGGTGACCAGTTAAAGCGGCATGAATGGCTATCTCGGCGGTTTCCCTATCCCTGATCTCGCCAACCATGATTATGTCAGGGTCATGCCTCAGAATTGACCTTAGGGCATTTGCGAATGTGAGCCCAATTTGCGGGTTTATCTGTATTTGGTTTACACCATCAATCTGATATTCTACAGGGTCTTCAATCGTGATGAACTTCAGTTCCGGCGTATACAACCTCTGTATAGCTGCATAGAGTGTTGTCGTTTTACCGCTGCCTGTTGGACCCGTTGCGAGCAGTATACCATAAGGTGCCTGTATGATTCGCTCAAAGCGGCTTAAGTCATCCCCCATCATTCCCAACTGCTCAAGCGTCAGGAGAGATGATGACCTATCAAGTATCCTTAGGACAACTGATTCGCCAAACATCGTCGGTATGATTGAGACACGAAGGTCAATCTCCCTGGCGAGCACCCGTATTCTTATACGCCCATCCTGAGGTCTGCGCCTCTCCGTTATATCAAGGTTTGACATGATCTTTATACGAGATACGATAGCCGCATGAAAGCGCTTTGCTGGAGCAGGGACTTCGTGAAGCACACCATCAATCCTGTAGCGTATTCTCAAGGTGCGCTCAAATGGCTCAATGTGAATGTCAGTTGCTCTCTCCCTAACTGCGTTTCTGACGAGCATATCAACGAGCCTTATAACAAGCGCCTCTTTTGCGAGGCGAGTTGGATCACCTATTTCCTCCTCGACTTCCTCAATCACTTCAATTTGCTCATCCTGACTTTCCTGCATCACCCTTCGCATATAGTGCTGCTCAATGAGGGACTTTATTTCACTTGGGCGGGCAAGATATGGTTCCACATTCAATCCGGTAATGAAGCGAAGGGCATCTTCAGCCGCAATATCAAGTGGGTCTGCAATCGCCACTTTAAGCACAGAATCTCTGCGCTCAATAGGAAGAACCATATGCCTGTATGCTACTTCGGGCGGAAGTAGCATTATGGCATCCGGGTCAACTCTCTCCTCGCGCAGGTTAACAATCGGCAATCCAGTTTGAATTGAGAGTGCCTCAACAACATCATCCTCTGTGCAGTAGCCGAGCTCGACCAAAAGCTCACCCAGCCTTTTATCCCCCGAGCTTTGAGCCTGCAATTTTAAAGCCTCTTCAAGCTTCTCCCTTGATAGCTTCCCGAGCCTGATCAGCAATTCACCTATGAATTCGCCATAAAGTTTCTGCATGCCACCGGAATTAACTTTGCCTTCTCTGCGCAAGTAACATCGCCCCCAAATGCCATATGGCTAAAGCGCTATATTCACTATTCACTTTACTGGAGCCGAGATTGACTGAGCCATCTGTTCAAGAACTGACTTTGAAATACGAGAGATGAACACAACTCTAACATTGCCCACATGCCTTAGGACGACACTTTGCGGCACGAAAAACTGCATCGGCTTTCCATGTTTATGCGGCTTTGGATGCTCGCCTAACATTGCCTCTTTACTCTCAAAAACGGATATGACATTTAGCCCGTCGGTATAGATTAGGTGCAAAACAGGTTTGCCTTGCCACCCTGGCAGCTCAATTACGAATGCTTTGTCAAATGTGTATCCAGATGGCAACGATGCTGGAAGCAATGGAGTGAACCCCAAGTTGGTTGGCAGCTCGGAAATCCTAAACGGACCTTTCCTTGAGAAGCCCCAATTGATTATCTTTGTCTCCTTTGAGATGCTCGGTTGGAAAAGCAAAGGTGATATGCGTTCATCAATGCTAAACTCCTCATACTCCATCTGCCATGCGAGGGTGCCGTCTGGATTGTAGTCTTCAACTTTGAGTGGAATGTAAGCGTCGGCATCAAGCCATACCTTCCGAGAGGGGTTAAAGTTATAGTGCGGTTCAAAAGAAACGATGTAACACTCCCTCTTGCAGATCTCTTCCTTACCAAGGGCATTCACCCTGTAGTTTTGTAAAAGAAGGTCAAGCCGCTCAGCGTTAACCTCCCAAGGTGCCCTGAAAACATCCTGAGATTGAATGACCACCTTACCACCGCCAATTACATGCCATGTCGTTTTTCCGTCACTGATTATCACACTATCCCTTCCGAGCATCGGCTCTATCAATTCCATGCGAGATCTCCCTGCGGCATCATGCCACACACGCCACTTCCATACGCTTCTCATACCGCCACGAACAAATACCACTTTCTGCACACCGCTATAACTTCTCGGCACACACTTTGTAACCCATTCTCGCAATAACTGAACCCCGTCAACCCTGCATTTGCCCCCATACGGCACACCGCACCACACTATTGAAACAAGGGTCAACACAAAGACTGCTCCAGCAATGGTCACTGCAACTGTTAACCTTCCTCCCATAGGTTTAACTTCACCATCTCTTAGCTGGATTTAATGGTTTGTATCACCATTGTGCCTTTCTGTGTCTCATTGCAGGTTAGCAGCTTCAATTATGGAAACGCTCACCGTGGGGTTGGGTAACACCTGCGCCTCTTGAGCCCCAAGGATATGCGCATGCACATAAATTGGTGAGACCTCACTGTATGCTACATCCTGAACCATCAATTGCTTGACCTTTATTCCGAGCCAACACAATCCAAACAGCATAGTGAGGGCAAATGCGAACCCCAATGTTAGCCATTTGCGGCGAAAGCTTTGCCCCGCCATTGAACTTAACTCAATCTCGGCTAATCTGGGCGCTATGCACTCATACACATCAACTGGTGCCTTAATATTTACGGGGCTAGCTTGCGCACGCATTGTTCTCTTTATAAGTTGCAAAGCATTCCATTCAGCCCTGCACGCTATGCATTCCCTCAAATGCGCCTCACACCATCTCCTTGCACTCATCGTTATTTCGCCATCAATCATCAGCGACATATACTTGCGAGCCTTTGCGCATGCCCTTCGCATGCTTCACCACCCTTTCTTTTCAAATGCGCATGTATGGAGCAAGCATCCTCTTAAGCATTTCCCTTGCTTGAAAGAGCCTGCTTTTTATGGTTCCGACTGGGCAACCGATGATTTTGGCTATCTCCTCATAGGACATGTCTTCATATTCACGCAGCAAAAGAACAACCCTAAGCTGTTCGGGAAGAGCATCAACCGCCTCACGAATCCTCAACCTTAATTCGCTATCAATTGCTCTTCTCTCCGGGTCGCCATTTTCGTCTGGCACATCATAATGCTCCGACGACTCGTCAACTTCAAAAGGGTTCAACTCAACCGGCTTTATGTCATCCCAATAGACCGCACTTATGTGCTGCCTTCTACGAAAGTCAATGCACACGTTCACAGCAATGCGATATAGCCATGTGTAAAACTTTGACTTGCCCTTAAACTCACCCAGCTTTGTGAACACCTTAATGAAAGTTTCTTGAGTCAGATCCAAGGCGTCCTCAGGATTGCCAACATAGCGATACACCAAGCTATAGATGCGATCTTGATATCGCCTGATGAGAATGGCAAACGCTTCCCTTTCACCGGCACACGAAAGCTTAACAAGTTCCTCATCGGTAAGATAATCCAAATTCTGAGCCTTCCGCACCTTCAATTTATACACTCCCTTGCCCTACGCTGAAGATGCAAGATGGAAAACCCATCCCCCTTTGAACGGACAAGCCATCGCTAATTTTATGCTGCACAGGTAACCGCCCATCTCAACCCAACTCATTAGACGATGTTATTGTCGTCAAGTTTAATCTGACCACCCATCTTCGTTGTTAAGCAGCAGCTTTTAAAGCGAATACAGGCGCACCCTTTGATAGCCTCTCATAAGCTCATCCAGATGGCATATCAAACAATGCGCTACTTCGGAAGAATCGCTCATGAGTAAATGGCGATGGCTTGAGCGCCGAATCAGCACAGCGCAACGCAAGAACAAACCCACTAAGGTTTCATCTTCCTTTACACCGCACCAATTGCAATGTCACATGCCATCACATCCGTGCATTGAGAATTGAGTTGCTCAACCCAAATGCGAGGTTAACCTGTCTGGTTAACTATCCACCACTACCAATCCCATCCATGCTCTTTCCGTTCATCCGGGTTGAAGAAAGCGCAAAGGAATTCTCGTGCCTTCTCAACCGCGAGCTTTCCCAAGTGCCCATAGTAGCCCTCTGCGAACTCCTCAAAGCCTTTCTGACCATCGTATTTCCCTTGCAGCAACTCAACACACATCCTTGCACGCTTGCAATTAAACCACCACTTATCTGTGAACTGCTGCCATGTAGCTTTGTTGTAGCGTCTCTCCATCCACTCCTCCGGTTTGAACCCGCCAAACTGAAGATGCTTCTCTCCATCCGGATACATTCTTAAGATAGCCTTGTAAACGCGCCACCAACGGTTGTTCTCATCCTCTACAGGCATGGCTGTTTCCCAATCAAATCCCTTTAACGGCTCTTCGTTTGGCTTATACTCACGCCCTATGCTCAACGCCTGTATGTCGCCGAAGTCTGTGGAGTAGCGCACTTCATTTTCAAGGTCGGTGTTCTGCTCAAAGTTGCGTTTGGATGCCGAGAGTATGCGGTTGCCAACCTGCCAACCATATTTCCTCACAGCGTAAATTACAGCCATCTTTGTGATAAGCGTCGGCAGGTCTTTAATGGCTTGCTCTTCCTCGTCCGGGTTAAACTCAATGCCCTTGCTGCGAAGTTCAGCGAGCACCCTTTCATCCTTAAGCACTGGGTCATCCAATGTAGCTCCCTTCTTGAGTTTTGACTTCACCTCACTCCTCAAAGGCTCGTCAATGGCGTTCAGGATTATCTCAAGGCGCTCCTCACGCATTGCATCCAAATAGCGTCCCATCATTGATGTGACTACAGAACCGCCCTCTGTTATCTCCTCAGCGAGTTGCTCACCTGTCTTTTGCTTATATCTCATCATGCCCTCAATTTCGGCATCAACCGACGCTGCAATTTGTGATAGGTCATGCGTCACTGTGGCATTGGTGTATAGGCGAACACCATATTTGTTGTTTCCGGCATTGAACTCACGCAACACTTTAAGCCCAACCAAACCTGTTACCGATACCTTGAAGTGATTGTTTGATTGCCCAATACGCCCTTTGCTTAGGCGATGGTAAAGCTCATCAGCATCCTCAAGCAATATTTCATCAACTGGTTTCAAGCGCCTGCACAAGCGCATGTATATTTCCGGAGCCTCATTGAGCAGGTATTCAAGGTCTTCATGTTTATCTGTGCGCAATTGAAATGCGACTCGCCCAAGACCCTCAAGGAGAAAAACTGGTCGCTGCCCAAGCATTGCATTGACAACAACTTCTTCTGTGAATGTCGTTCCAGCCCACTCATCATCCAATCCGTCTTTAATTTGTTGCTCAGCTATTCTCCTCCTGACCGGAGCCCACTTTCTCGGTATGTCATCCTCGCCAAGCGTTGCTATAACTGGATTTGTCGTCCCACCCAAACTCCCAAGCTTGCGACAATCGTCAGCTTGCTCACTATAGTCATTAAAGAACTGCGTTATCGTCTTACCAGCTCGTCTTGCAAAGTATTGCTCAACATAGTAATTGCCGCGGGCAAACAGGGCAGCCCTGTGCTTTATATAGTTTTCAAGCGTGCCAAATGGATCCTCACCATTTTCCGCCTCCCATTTCAATGCCCAAGCGCGAAACAGATTTTCTCCCTTAACGCTATTGACATTGAATGCGTATTGGCGAAGGTAATCAAGCACCTCAACTGCGGTTTTTGTGTCTTGCTCCTGCATCCAACTGAGTAACGACAGCAACTGTTCTCTCTCAGCTTCAATTTCGCCATCGGTCAAAATGCTTTCCCCGTGCCACTCAACCCTTGTCAGGTTATGGTCAAGGTCAACTGGAGAGTGGATTGAGTCAGCCCAATAGAGAGCGAACTGAATATAGCGCCTTCGCAGCTCGGCGTCAGCATCAGGAAAACGACTTTTGAGCTCGTCCCTTATAGCGGAAGCAAGCCTTCGGTATTCGGATGGCGTTGTAAAGAAAACAAGCTTGTAAGCGGCAATGCGAGCATCATCACCATCCATAAGATGCCTTGTGCGTTTATCATTTCCACACACTACATTTAGGATCGTCTTAAGCAGCCTTTGCATTCGTTCCGTGGCTACAGAAACACCAATCGGGTCACAATCGCCTTTTAGCCATGCCATCATTCCACCACCTCCGTTATGGACTTGGTGCAAATCAAACTCAACATGGCCATAAGAGTTGGGGTTCAACACCCTCACGATGCAAATTGTAGCGGCAAAAGCGATCCATCAATCATTCCAATGGCAGGTGCATGGTTCAAAAGCAGATGTTTATAGTAAGGCAACAAACAAATTGGAGTGCCGTTAATAGCCACCCAAATTTCTTCAGACAAACTCATGCATACTGTCACTCACAACTTGCCTATAACCTCATGGAATGCAACATGAAAGTATCACTTCAAAGATGACTACCAATCACAAGCGACACAACACCTGCATTGCGCCATTTGCAGTCATGGCAAATTAGGGCGCCCTAAATCTCACCTGCGCCCCCTAAGATGCCTATCTATCTCCCTTTTGAGTTCCCTTTCAATTAGCGCCTTGCGCTTATCGTGTTTCTTCAAACCTCTTGCAAGGGCTAATTCCAGTTTAGCGTAACCGCGCTCATTAAAGTAGACGCGCAGCGGTATCAGCGTAAGACCCTTTTGACTAACAGCCCCTATAAGGCGATTTATCTCATGCCTGTGAAGCAATAACTTTCGCTTCCTATCTGGTGGCGGAGCAAAGTGCTTACTTCCTTCCCATGGCGCTATGTGAACTCCATACAGCCATACTTCGCCGTCTTCAACCTTCGCAAAACCCTCGCTCAAGTCCACACGCCCAACACGCAATGATTTCACCTCACTACCAGTTAGGACAATACCCGCCTCGTAAGTTTCAAGTATTTCAAAATCACGCTTTGCGCGCCTGTTCATCGCCACCACTTTCATATCCTACACCTCTGGCACCGGGAGACTTTGTCACTTAGATGATTTCCATGGACGCTGTCTTTAGATGGAGAAAAAATTCTTGGCAAGGTATAGCACTGCCCACGAAAACCTTTAATTATTTTTGCTCGGCAGGAACTCCACCCACGAGCCATGCTGGAGCATTACCCTACTAACTAACCTTGACAGCAGCATCGCCCTCATGAAATTGGGAGGGCAAACCTCATGATGAGCCAAAAGGTTTGGGTTCAGTATAAGTCTCGCCCCACTGCCCACAAAAATTTGGGCATATTTTATGCGCCCTCACATCCCCGAACGAATTCCGCTTTCTGCTTTGTCATTAATAGCTGGCTTGCGCCATTTCAAAAAATACAGGACTTACACAGTTGAAATTGTTTCGTGGGACAGACGAAAGCCTCCCCAAATATTGCCTCAAAATCACCACTACGGGCAAATTCCACCCGCCCACAGAACAAGATGTATGAGTAGTTAAAACCTGCCTGATTTTTGGCGGATTTCATCCGCCCCTACTTCAATTGCACAACCCCTAAAATTAAGAAACTTCTTCTTGCTTTTGCGTGATAACTCAACCGTTGTATGTTTGAGCAATTTTTTGCCATAAAGTTTCAAAAATCGTCCCCATCGTGCTCAAGCCAAGCCGCATAAAGTTTAACAAAATTTTATGGCGCAAGTTTATTTTTAAAACCGTGAAAATCTTTCGTTCGGAGCTAAAGCACTTCCTCTATTTGGGTTTACAATTTATACCATTTGCGCTATTCGCTCTTGTGATGATTTTTGGCAGACTATCGTCCGCTATACAAACAATGCAACCTGCCTAACCTCAGTGATATACGAACTACCTTTAGATTATGATGGCTGACCTAACTTTAGATGGCATGGATTTCTCTCACTTACCTCGCTACCTTCAAAGAGCACGATTCATTTGACCCTTCTTGGCAACCTCAAGTGCTCTCTCGGACGGAGTATTTTGCTTATCGCTACCTTAGCTGCTTCACGGATCTCAGGTATATCAAACGACGCTGCATACCTTAACGCATCCAATGCTCGCTCATCGCCTATCTCGCCAAGCGCTTCAACTGCAGCCTGCCTGACTTGCGGATGCTCATCAAAAACAAGTTGTATCAAAGGAAGCGAACTTCTTTTATCCCGTATCTCGCCAAGTGCCTTTGCTGCATGATAACGCACACTCCACTCTGTATCACCCAAAGCCTTGCATAGCAGCTCAACAGCTTTTGCATCCTTAAGTTGCCCAAGCCCCTGAGCAGCCGTCAAACGAACGAGCCAGTCAGCATCATTTAAAGCCTTTCTGAGCAAAGATGATGCCATTGGACCTCCAACTTTTATAAGCGCTTTGACAGCACTGAACCTCACCTCATGATTTGGATCCCTGAGCAAACGGCTCAATTGACTGAATGCGCGTTTATCGCCTATGTAACCGAGGGCTTGAACAGCAGATTGCCTAACTCTCACATTCCTATCCTTGAGCGCCATTATAAGCCCTTTTACTGCCCTTCTGTCACGCAACTCGCCAAGCGCCTTTGCAGCAGCATTACGCACAAACTGCTGTGGGTGCTTTAACGCCTTTGTCAAGCTGACAACGGCATCGCCGCCAATTTGCACCAATGCCTCACTTGATGCCTTCCTAACCTCATAGCTTGTGGATTCAAGACCTTCAATCAGTGCAGCCACAGCTCGCTTATCTCCAACCATACCGAGAGCCTCAGCTGCATGCTTTTGTATTTCCACATTTGATGAAGTCTTGAACAAGCTGAGCAAGATTGGCAATGCACGCTTGCTGCCTATTTGCCCGAGCGCTGTTATAATTGTGCGCTGTAAATCGGGTGGCTCCTTTTCTAAGCGCTTAATCAAAGGTTGAACAGCATCTTTACTCCCTATTTTGCCAAGTATATAGGCACACCATTTTCTTACACGAATATCTTCATGCTCAAGCCCCTTGACAAGTAAAGGAACAGCTGCCTTGCCAATTGATACGAGCGCATCCGCTGCAACACGCTGCACATTCACACTCGGGTCTGTTAAGGCATGCATCAAAGGCTCAATACCCTTTGGATGTTTAATCTTTCCGAGACAGATAGCAGCTACCATGCGCTTGCGAAAACTCGCCCCATCAACAAGCGCCCTGCTGAGTGGCTCAAGTGCAGCACTTTTGAAAGCAGCTATGTAGTCTATTATTTTTGCTTGTTCTTCTTCAGTTTTGATGTCAACGGAATTAAGCAGCCGTGTTACCGTAGCTTTTATCTGCCTCTTGTCCATAACTTTTACCCCCATTCTGTTGAAATTTTATGCAACTGATGAGTATAACTCCTACTGCAACACTTGCAAAGCACCTGCAGTTGCTTAGGGAAGAGGAACTCTTATTTTACGCAGCCACTCATTATTATGCCACATTGAGCACATTGACGCTATGGGTTGCCTTAATGCGCTCCAAGGTGCCAACTTGCAGAAAAATCCAAACACTCTTTACTCGAAAGTTTGTTGGTTTGTAGCAAGACACGAAGTAAAACGAAGTGCCGTCGTATGAGTGCAAAATGCAAAGTGTATGTAACATGTAAAATGATAACATCACACTTTGCACCAATTTAACGCCACCTTGCTTTAGCTTCATGGCTAACTACAAACCTAAACAGCATAGTTTGTAGTAAAGAGCGAAAAATTAAAAAAAACATAGCCATCACTGTCTGTGAGAGCTTTCGGAAATATGCCATCCATACTGCCATTTGAATCACGAAACGACATAGGAGTTACGCAGTTAGGTGTTTGGGCGGATGAAATCCGCCCAAAACAATAACTTTTTACGATGATTTTTCGGGCAGACTTTGGTCTGCCCTTACGAAACAATGCCAACTGCGTAAGTCCTACGGACAATAATCTTCATCATGAAAGCCAAAACCCTTGGAGGACAAGGCTACTGCCAAGCCAAAAACTTTATTAGTCAGATTCGTAGTTAGCCACGAAGTGTTAGCGTAGTGGCACCCTAAATTGTCCCTTCCCTCTTGTCTCTTGTCCGATGTTTCATTGACGAATTAATGAGGGCAAAATTTACTCGGTTTGTTTTTGTTAAAGTTTTCGCCGACTAAAGTCGGCGCTCAGGGAAGTTCGTCATCAACTACGGACTAAAGTCCGTAGCATGGTTGGAATAAAAGCCAAAATTTTTCTTGCTCACCCATGCCAATGGCTTTAGCCATTGGTTGATGACGAATTAATGAGCGCCGAATTCGTTCGGCGAAAAAATTTCCCTTGGAGGGCATGGCTAATGCCTTGCCGAAAAATCAAAACGAAAAATCACAAGCCCGCACCCTTGCCCTATGAATTGGCGAAAAAATTCAGGAACAATCTCCATCGTTGGGAGGGCGAGGCTACTGCCAAGCCAAAACTTTCTTGACTCCACTTCGTTGCGTGCCTTATTACGAGCCAAATAGCAAATTCGTAGTTAGCCACGAAGCGTTAGCGTAGTGGCGCCCTAAATTGTCCCTTGCCCCGTGTCCCATGTTCCATTCTTGACGGCACTACGCTTCGCTTCGTGCCTTACTACAAACCACCTTGACGGGAATGTTCGTGTTAGCCACGAAACTTGGATGGCGAGGCTACTACCAAAACAAAAAGCTCCAATTACTTAATGCCCATTCCCTCTTTTAACTGCTCAATTAGTTTGCCCAAGTTTTCCAAGCGCTGTCCGAACTCGCCCCACTTACCCTCCTTGACACTATTTGAGAGGGCATTAAACTCTTCCGAAAGTTGCTTCACCAATTCCGTTGTATCCGTTGTAGCATGCCCCCTCAATGGTTCAACAACATGTTCATCTGTAGCTGTTGAAGCCATGGCCTTGCCCAACAGCCTCTCAATAGCATCAGACAAATTTACTCCCATAGCAAGCTTATTTTGCGAAGCAACAACAACCCTCGCCAGCTGCGGTATCTCAGATTGCTCTGCGCGAAGATATATCGGCTCAACATACAAGAGTGAACTATCCATCGGGATGACAAGAAGATTCCCCCTTATGACATCCGACCCACGCTGCTGCCACAGTGAAAGGTAAGGGCTTATCTCCGGATGCTGGTCTATGCGCGCTTCAATTTGCATCGGACCTTGAATGAGTTGAGTTGTCGGGAAACGAAATACAACTATGTTGCCATAACGAGGAGCATCACAAAATGCAGCCACCCACGAAATCATGTTATCTTTCTTCGTCGGTGTAAATGGAAGCATCAACACGAACTCAATCCTATCAAATCCTGGCGGACGCATGACGACATAATATGGCTCCACACGCTGCTTGTTTTTCTTTAAGCTCCCCACAGCTCCAGATGAACCAAAAAGCTCATTTGCTATCTCCCATTCATCTTCACGGTTGTAAAACTGCTCTGGCGCTGTCATGTGATACTTACAGTAGATGGTAGCCTGCATCCAAATCAAGTCAACCGGATAGCGAATATGCTCCCTGAGCTTTTGCGGCATCTTGCTTATTGGCTTAAATAGCTTCGGGAAGATGGACGCATATGTGCGTATGAGTGGGTCTTTCGGATCAACAATGTAAAAGTTCACGTCGCCATTGTATGCGTCTACAACTGCCTTAACTGAGTTGCGAATGTAGTTGATGTGAGCGTTGCCCCACTTTATCGGTTCGGAATACGGGAAGAGATGGCTGTGAGTGTATGCATCAATGATCCAGAACAGTCTTCCATAAGCGATAACTATGTATGGGTCGGCATCGTAAGTAAGGAATGGTGCAATGCGCTTAACTCGTTGAGTTATTTGCCTGTAGTAGAGTATGCGACTCCTCTTAGTTATGAGCCGTGAGAGGAGTATGTTTGGGTCATTGAACCTTAAGGCGAATAGGATTCGCCTCGTTATTGAACCGATGCCAACGCCACCTCTGCCCTGATATACACACATCTTGAAGGCTTTTGCTCCCTTAGGGTAGTCAATCTCCGGCTGTTTCGTTCTGACAATCACATATGGCGAGTCAATCTCACCGAAGTAAATTTCCGGGCGCTCTATCCGCAGCTCCTCTGGCTGCTTTCCCGGACCAAACCATTTTGGCGGGATGTCTTTAAGGTAAAACTTTGGCATACCATTTGGCTCACTCTCGTTAACAGGGCTCATGCAAACTCCATACCCATGTGTATACTGAAGGTGAAGGCTCATCCACCTCTTCGCCCCAGCTGGGAGAAGCTCATGGTTAAGTTCGCGAGCAGCAATCATCACCTGCTGATACTTCCCGTTGATGTAATAGCGGTCAACATCAACATCATTGAAGTCGTAGTAGAACCTGATTTCCTGAAGCTGGTCATAAACTTGCTTTAGCGGTCTATAGTCCCACAGGCGCACATTTTGAATTGTGTCAATGTTGGCTTTAATAAGCCCATCTGTGACCTCTTCCTTGACTGGGTAATTCTTAACGGTGATGCCATCAAGACCGTATGCGGTTAGAGTGAACTTGATGTTGTGCGATATGAACTTTCTCTCCATCATAAGTTCGTTCGGCTTGACTATGAAATTTTGCACCAAACCGGGCAGCATTACACCGGCGATAAATGAAGCTCCAAATATGAGCACGATTGTGTAAACAATGAGCTTTATAGCTCTCCAATAGGCGTTTAGAAGGAGCAGTATTGCACCAAAGACAGCAAGCGCCATCATCACATAAAGCACCGGCAAGCGAACATAGACATCAGTGTAGCTTGCCCCCCAAACAGCGGATGATATTGCTCCAGCAGCACCATAATCAAAAAGGAGCTTGAACATATCCAACCTGTATCCGAATGCCTTGATCAAAAGCAATCCAGAGACCAAGCAGCTGATATGCCCCCTAACATATGAAGCTATGTAACGGCGATGCGCAACGAGATCAACCGCCGATGAAGCAAGATACATAAGCACCGTTGCAACGAGCGCTATCAGGAGCGTCAGCAGCAGGAATTTGTAAAGCAGGTTATAGAACGGCAACGCAAGCATATATGTGGATGCGTCTTGCCCGAGTATCGGCTCCTTAAGATTGAATGGGACTGCATAGATGAACTTCAAAACTGTCTCCCACTGCCGTGCGATTGAGACTGCAACGCTCAACCCGATAACACAAACTGCCATAAACAACAACACTAACATCATCCTTTCAATTCGGCTAACTGCTGTCGGATGTAATGCTTGTGTCAGATAAGTTCTCACCCTGTGTATTCCGGCTAACCTGTATGCGATGACCACATTTGAGAAGACGATCAGGACGAACAGCAACCATGCGGCAGCACCAACTGATAGTTGCGCTACAAGCCGCCTGATGAAGACAGAGCTGTAATCCAAGCTATCAAACCAAAGATACTCCGTCCAAAGATATGCTATGTGCTTCGCCGAGATAAGGAGCAACGCCAAAGCCGCAAGCAGAATTAATGTGCGCGCTTTCATTAATCTGCATCCCTCCCTACGGTTTAACCGCTTTGGAATTGAACGCAGTTAATAATAGTTGCTGCATTGCTTCAACTACTCACCCATCTTTATTCGGTCAATATGTTCCCAAAGGACATCGTTTGGACATAGCCTGAAGAAAAGGCTAATAGCAGCTACAACGATGAGAACGCCCATGAAAACATCATCAAGCAATCCTACAGCAGGAATGAAAATTTCTGGAAGGACATCAAAAGGCGTGGCGATGTATGCCACAATGCAAAGCAGCGCGAAAGGTAAAATGAGCCTTGTTGTTATGGGCACTCGCCTATCGGACATCAAGCGGGCACATAGACGAACAATGTTTGGAAGGTGCCAAATTAATCTCCACATACTTTGAACACTCCCACATCCTTAGTTGCGCTTTCAATTATGCCTTCTGTTAAAGGCACCGTCAACAACGATGGCACACTCAACTCATGTGGCTATAATGGCTTCATGGCTATGTCTTTGACTAATCCACGAGGCGATGCAAAATGGGCGAGTTGGTTGACCTTCACGGTAGGCGCATCCTATACCTGCGCGTCTCTGTCACCAACAACTGCAACTTGAAATGTGCCTATTGTGCCGGTGGCACAATCGCGCATACCTATGGAAACCGTGAGAACCATCTAAGCTCTAACGAGCTAATCAGGGTGATAAAATGTGCAGCCAAGCTCGGGATAAAGGGTGTGCGAATAACCGGCGGAGAGCCGTTGATGAGGGATGACATAGTTGATTTGGTCAACGGGATAGCTGCACTCAGCGAACTCAACGATATCTCTATGACGACAAACGGGATGCTCCTTTCTCATCATGCTGATGCACTTTGCAGGGCTGGACTTAAGCGCATCAACATAAGCCTTGATTCCTTAATTGAGAGGAAGCTTGAGGCGTTGAATGGCGCAAGCTCTCTAAGGATACTTGAAGGCATTGAAGCGGCGCTAAATGCCGGATTTGAATGTGTAAAGTTGAACTGCGTTGTCATGCGCGGCTTCAACTTGGATGAGGTAATCAAGCTTGCTTCGCTCAGCATTGATAGACCTTTGCATGTGCGCTTCATAGAGCTCCAACCAGTTGGTTGCGAGCGTAATTTCTTCCTTCAGCAATTTATCAGTGCTGCTCAGGTGCTCCAAATCATAAAGGGGGAATTTGAGCTTGAGCCAATTGAGAGAGCCGATGAGCCACCGGGCTTAGGACCGGCAAGGTATTTCCGCATTAAGGGTGCTCTTGGGACGGTTGGTTTTATTGCGCCTGTAAGCGAGCCATTTTGCATCTCCTGTAACAGGCTCAGGTTAACTTACGATGGCATACTGCGGGCATGCTTGGCATATAATATCGGCGTTGACATGAAGCGAGCGCTCAAAGGCGGCGATGAAATGGTTGAGGAAGCATTCCGAAGGGCTGCCATGCTTAAACCGTTGGGACACAATTATGCTTGTATCGCTGAGGGCACTTATGAATGCCCCTTTGGCAACATGACGATGAAGGAAATTGGTGGATGACTTAAATGGGTGGTTTGTATGAGATGGTTCATCAGGGCTCGCCATACTAAGCCGTCAAAAAGCTCAAGGTGCAGTAAGCGCAGCTCTGGCAACGATAAATTGAGAGATGAAGCGGTGCTAATGCAGTGGAGTGTGCACATGGCTCGCAAGAGACCAATTGGTTCGGCGCTTGTTGTTGTCTCCATTGCAATTACGGTTGGAATCGGCTACATGCTCCTTGGCTCATGGTTTGGCGGCTTAATAGGCGGGTTTGTGCTGACATGCGCTCTTTCAGATTTTCTGTTGCCAGTGCGCTACCGTCTGACAAAGCGCGGTGCAGAAGCGCTCTCAATGCTTTACTGGCGCTCAATTGATTGGGAGCATGTCAGGGCGTGCTACATTGATGGGGATGAGATAGTGCTATCGCCGTTTGATAGATGGACGCCGCTTGTCCCGTTCAGAAGTGTGCGCCTGCGCTTCAACTGCAATCGCGAGGAAGTGATTAAGCTTGTAAGCGAACTTGCCAAGTGGCGCACGAAGGGATGATGCTATATCCGCAGATGGATAGCACAGTCACAGTTGAGGCTGCTCACGGAAGGTTAGATTAAAAAGTTATGCCAGGGTAATTGCTTAACTTATGGTGAGCACAACCCGCTCTACACCAATCAAATAGTTCATAAGCTCCTTTCGCATTGGCTGTGCTTATCTTTCAGCAGGTGGTGATGGGCGATGTGCCATAGGCATCATCACGGATGGCATTGCCACTGCTTTGCGTGCTGCATAAGTGTGCCACTTGTATGGCTGTTTGAGGAGATCAGCAGGGCAGTTGAATTCGTGTGCTGCTATGCCTGCCCAAGCTGCGGGAAGATGGTAAGAGGCGACTACAATGTATGCCCGAATTGCGGTGCGCAACTGAGGCGGCGTTGTGACGGTTGCGGAAAAGAACTCCATCCATCGTGGCGGTATTGCCCAAGCTGTGGAAAAGCTGCGGAAGGTCAACCAACATGATATGACACTCTTCAATCGCCAGAGTCATTCCTTCCCATAGCTCAACGGCTGGATGACATGCTGCTGTCAAACGGAAATGATGGTGGGGGCACATGGAGAACAGCGTGGTAAAGCTTGTCGGTTTGTTCGGAAGCTCATTTATGGTCGCCCTATCAGGGGCGCTAATGCCCGGGCCGCTGACTATATCGGCAGTTGAACGCGCCATGCGTTACGGCGCTATTGCCGCGGTGCTCGTAGCACTCGGGCACTCAGCAATTGAGTTGCCAACCACTGTCGTGCTCGCCTTCGGATTACATCTTGCAAATGTCAAGCTTTTGAAGGTGCTCATCGGGATCATCGGTGGCAGTATGATCATCCTAATGGGCATTAGCATGCTGCGGACGAACATAGACTCAGATAGCATATCGGTTGAGAGGAAGCTTGATAGGCATGCACAACTAAGTTCAATTTCAGCGGGTGTCATTAGCAGCCTCTCAAACCCGTATTGGTCCATTTGGTGGCTGACTGTTGGAGCAAGCATGATAGGCATTTCACTTAACTCCGGCATGCTCGGCGTTGGCACATTCTACATTGGGCATATACTTGGAGACATACTTTGGCTGGCTTTAATCGGAATAGCTATTGAAAGAGGCGTGGCTTTACTTCGTGGTTCAACATACAAAGTGTTGATTAGGGCTTGCGGTGTATTCATGGTTGGATTTGGGTGTGCATTTATTTTCATGGCGCTCAAAATGATAGCTCCTTCATTCGCTTTTCTTTCACCATGAAGATTGGCAGTTTGATGCTTGTGCGCTACTATGCATGATGATACTTAGCTAACAGTGCACCTTATCTTCCTCAATGGTCATCAGTGGTGGAATGCCGCTATCTGATTTCACACCTTCGCCATGCACTTCCCTATGTTAAGCAATGTGCCAACTTCGCGCTCGGCATTTTATTTGCATTTTATGGTGTGAGGTGAAAATGATGTCCGACAAAAGAGGCTCTCGCAATAACAGGCAAGGTAATGAAAGAACAAGGGACTCAAGTTCATCACCAAGTGGGAGCCACTTCAACCACGGTTTTGAAACTCGTTTTAAAGCAACCGCCATAGTTGATGAGATACTCATGCGCACACCGGAAAGCGATAAGCGTTATGGGCTGCTACTTTTGCTGCGCCACCAACTTGAGGTGGACGAAAAACAGCTTGAAGAGGCGAGGCGTGTCATTGAGCAGTTTCAAGAAGTTTATGAAAAGCTCACGTCTCCAGCGAATCGCATCGGAACATTCCTTGGGTCGCCTGAGGAAGGCATAGCACATATAGCTGTTGGCGATGCCGAATACTATGCCAACATTGATCCAAACTTGGATGCACCTTCATTAAAGGTTGGCACGAGGGTGAAGATTAACGATGCCTTCGCTGTCATAGGAGATTTGGGTTACGCAACTGATGGACCGATTGCGAAGGTTAGCGAATTGCTTCCGGATGGCAGGCTGCGCGTATCTCTTGATGGGCACGGGCTATCAGCAAAAATAGTCAGACGCTCAAGCGACCTATCCGAATGCGAGATAAAAGTTGGGGATGAAGTGCGCCTTGAGCCGAGTCTCAGAGTTGCAGTTGAGCTGTTTCAAAGGGTGGAAGTTAGGGACTACTTTCTTGAGAAGGTTTCCGAAACACCATGGAGCAAGATAGGTGGGCAGGATGAAGCGATCAGGCTCATAAGAGAGCTCATTGAAGTCCCACTTTTATATCCCGAGCTTTATCGCAAGTTCGGGAAGCAGCGAGTAAAGGGCATACTGCTTTATGGACCTCCTGGGTGCGGCAAGACGCTTATAGGGAAAGCAACTGCCTATAATGTGACAAAAGCATACAGGGAAAAAGTCGGAAACGATGTGCGAGAGTATTTCATGCTCATAAACGGACCACAAATACTGAGCATGTGGGTCGGAGAGACCGAAAGGGCGATCAGGGAAATATTTGCCACCGCCCGTGAGCGCTCAAGGGAAGGATACCTTGTTTTCATTTTCGTTGATGAGGCAGACGCCATACTGCGCACAAGGAGTTCAGGCAAGTGGCTTGACATGGCTAACACAGTCGTCCCGCAGTTTGCCGCTGAGATGGATGGCTTGGTTGACACGGAGAATGTGGTCGTCATGCTCACATCAAATCGTCCAGATTACATTGACCCTGCGATACTTCGCCCGGGGAGGATAGACCGCAAGCTTAAGATAGCACGCCCAAATAGGGATGCATCGAGGGAGATACTCGCAATATACTTGAATGAATCTGTCCCAATACATTCAAGTCTGATAGCCGAGCATGGCAGCCACGAGGCTGCAAGGCAGTTTCTGATAGACCGCACGATTGATTTCCTCTTCCGAAGGAATTCCGAGACTGCCTTCGTTGATATCTACCTGCGCAACGGCAGGCGACAAACACTTTATTGGTGCGACTTAATCAGCGGTGCCCTAATCATGTCGTTAGTTGAGCGCGCAAAAGACTTTGCTCTGAGGCGAGCGATAGAGAATGGTGATGAAGGTGAAGGCGTAACCTTAAATGACCTATGTGAGGCTGCGTTCCTTGAGTATCGTGAGAGCGAGATATTCCCGAAGAGCGAGAACCTTGAAGACTGGCTCAAGCTCATTGACTATGAGCCTGAAAATGTTGTTGAAGTCCGCCCAATATGGCGCCGCGAGCGTGATATAAACATAAGCCCTGTTGTGTAGCTTCAAACTATAGGCGAGTTCAAAGGGAATGGTGTTGGCTGTGGACTTACTCTTCGGACTTGAGAATGAATACGGCGTGCTAATTGAAGGCTGTTCGCTAATTGAGTTGCCATGCGCTGTTAAGGCGATCGTTGAGAGTTATCCATATCAGGCATGCCTTCGCTGGGACTATTCACACGAATCCCCAAGACTTGATATGAGGGGGTTTGTCGCCAAGCGATTGGAAGTTGACCCAAAGGAAAAGGAACTTGACAGGGAGACTATTTCAAGGTCGCCAAATGCCTTTGAACCATGTGATAGAGTGCTCAAAAATGGCGCAAGGCTATACCATGATCATGCCCACCCGGAATATTCAACTCCAGAATGCCGTCGGTTGAAAGAATTGGTTGCACATGACAAAGCCGGTGAAAGAATCGTTCTTATGTGCGCGAGCAACTTCTCGGCGAAGTTCGGCGCTGCAGTAAAGGTGTTTAAAAACAACACCGATTTCCACGGCTCAACTTATGGGACGCACGAAAACTACCTCATGCTCCGTTCAGTTCCGTTTGAAGTTGCAGTGGATGCATTCATACCATTCCTTTGCACGCGCATCATTTACACCGGAGCTGGTAAAGTTGGGAGCGAAACAAACTATGGTAGGAAGAGAGGGGTGAAATACCAACTCTCACAGCGTGCCGAATATTTTGACTCGCTCGTTGGCACTGATACGCAATTTCGCCGCCCTATATTTAACACGAGGGATGAACCGCACGCCGACAGAAGCAAATACAGGCGCCTGCATATCATCGTCGGAGATGCAAATATGTCGCAGTATGCCATCGCTCTCAAGGTTGGAACAACTGCGATCGTTGTGAAACTGCTTGAACGCCATTGGCGAGTGCCGGATTGGTTGAAGATAGCGCACCCAGTTAAAGCGCTACATGAAATTTCAATGGATGAGAGCATGCGATGGCTTGTTGAGCTTGCCGATGGGCGGAAGATGAGCGCAATAGACATCCAAAGAATTTATCTAACAGCAGCCCAAACACTGCTTGATGATGCCGATGAGGATATCCATTGGGTTTTAAGCGAGTGGAATAAAGTCCTTGATGAGCTTGAAACAGATCCAGCGACTCTAAGTGATAGGCTTGATTGGGTCGCCAAAAGACGATTGATGGAAATGTTCATTGAGGCTGAAGGAACTGATTGGGATGACGAGAGATTGAAGGCAATTGACTTGGCATATCACAATGTGGATCCGAATGAAGGGCTTTATTACGCCATTGAGGCAAACAACTTGATGAGGCAAGTGGTTGAGGAAAGGGACATTGAAAATGCAATACACAATCCGCCATGCAATACAAGGGCTTTAATACGGGGGAGGTTAATTGAGCGCTTCAACTCATCACTCCTGAGCGTCTCTTGGGGCATTGTGAAGGTTTGTGTTGACGGTGTGGAACGAGCTATTGACCTTCGCAACTTAGTTGGAGGAGAAGCGTGCCATGTTTTGGAAAAGCTAACGGATGAGAACCTTTCAATTGACGAACTCATCAAGTTGTGCGAAGTGTTAAATGCTGAGTGAAGCGAGAGTCGTCAAGCTACCGACAGTTAAGCTTCGCTGGCGGTCAAAAGTGGGTGAGCGTAAACGGGGTGTGGCTCTCCTTAGCCAACGAGGTTTTGTGCACGAAGTTGACACTTCGTTCACTTCCAACCTGACACTACTAAACTTGAAATGTAGGAGGTGAAAGAAAGTGCCAGAGCAATTGCGCCGTCAAGTGCCGAACGAACCGCTGCCAAAGCATCATGATGGTGAAGAAGGTCCGAGGACGCCAGATGTTCAACCTCCAGATACGAAAGAGTTGCTTGAGCGGATGCGCCGAATAGACCCTCGTGAGGCGCGCCGATATAGGCAGCGCAGCGGGGAGTGATGAACTTGTGAATGTGCGAGGCGACTTTTTGGAGCTGCTAAGAGCATACGGCTACGAACCTCTGCGGCACGCCGCAATCATACAATCACACCGTCATTATGACACACAACCTGAAGGAACAATGGTTGCTCATGGCACGACAGTCATTGCGGTTAAGTTTAGCGGTGGCGTTTTAAATGTAGCGGATAGAAGGGCAATGGCGAGCAACACAATACTCTACGAGGAAGCCGAGAAAATAATGGCACTTGATGATTACACGCTAATTGCCATTGCCGGCTCTTATGCAAGGGCGATAGAGGCTGTGCGCCTATTAAGGCACTCGTTCAAATACTACGCAAGGAGTCAACTTCAAGAACTGAGCTTGGAGGGCAAGCTTAACGAAGTGTCAAGGGTGCTAATGAGTGCACTTCCGGAGTTGATGCAAGGCATAGGCGGTTTCCTCCCAATCGTAAGCACATACGATTTGAAGAGAGGTGAGGGGCGCATTTTCTTCTACGATGCATTGGGAGCAAGATTTGAAAGCCGTGAATATGGTGCAGTTGGTTCCGGTGCAGAGCGTATTCGCGGTGCGTTAGATTACATCGTCCGCAAAAGATGCCCGTTCCACAAAATGGAACTTGAAGAAGCGCTACAAGAGACAATGTTGCTACTTGATATTGCCTCCGGAATAGATCCAGCAACTGGTGGGGTTGATAGAGCATTACCTTTGGCTAAGACGATTACAAAGGAAGGCATTGCAACTATACCAAATGAAACGCTTGAGGAATTGCGTAAGAGCCTTCGCCCGCAGCATTGAAGCATTTATAGCACTGAATTTGTAACACCGAACATGAACGCATTTCAGCGAGAAGATAAGGGTCAGGTAGCGTCTAATTTTGTGGTGATAAAAATGCTCCATTATCGGAAAGTGCACAATTTTGCATTGATAATTGCTTTTATTTGCACAATAGTGTTGCCATGTGGCACAATCGCAAAAACCTCACAAAAGAGCGCCGCAAAGAGCAGTCAACTACCTCCACCGGAAGCAACGCCTGAGGAGATTGAACTTGGGAAGCAAGCCGCAAATGCCTTTGAGGCAAAGGAAAAGCTCGTCACCGATAAGGAACTGATTAACAGGTTGAGCGAGATTGCCAAAAGGATTGCCTCCTTTACGGAGCGCCCGAAAATCAACTATGTCGTTAAGGTGATTGACCGTCAAACCCCAAATGCTTTCACATTTCCCGGCGGGTTTGTGTATGTAACGAAGGGATTGATTGACTTAACTGATAGCGAACACGAAATTGCAGCAGTGCTTGCGCACGAAATTGCACACAATGTCTTAAGGCACGCATTGAGAGCTATGGAGGAAGAGCGAAAATTGGCTCCAGCTATTATAGCAGCTATTATTGGAGCAACTGTCTCAAGTAGCGAATTTGCAAGGCAATTGCCATTGATTGTCGCCAGCTTAATTGACGCTGTCATGCTCGGTTATAGCCGTAAATTTGAGACGGAAGCTGACATTTATGGCTTCAATTATTTGCTAAAGGCTGGCTTTAACCCCGTCGGAATGCTCACTGTATTTGAAAAACTTGAGAAAGTTGAGGCATTAAAGTATGGTGGGCAAACATTGTGGCAAGCTTATAATGCCACTCATCCTGGGTTAAGGGATAGAATTAATTGGGTCAAGGATAAGCTAAACGAACTTGGCATACCGATTATTAGAAGGGGGGTTGTTTCTGGCGGGAAAGCGGAGGTTGAGGAGGAAAAAATTGGCGATAAAATTGTGGGAGTAGTTAAAGTTCGCTCAATAGTCTTATGCAGGCTTGCAAGCCTAAGCGAGGGGCTTGAAGGGACAAAAAGGGCAAAATTTTTGGCAGAAAAGCTGAATAAATTGCTTGACGCCGGCTTGAGACGCTATGAAGTGCATCTATGGACAGATGGCTCAAGAGTGGCAATAAAAGCTCGTGGCGAAATACTCCTTGAAGTAACCGAAGAAGATGCAAAACTACAAGGTGTCACAAAACAACAATTGGCAGAACAGTGGCTAAAAGCCTTGACAAATATTTTCCTCGCAGAGCAACTATTTGGGAGCGATTAATCGCCACCCAGCAGCGCAAATTACATGCATATAGGCATATAGGAAGAACAAACTTCTCGCGTGATAACTCAGCCATTGCATGGTTGAACAAGTCTTGTGCCCTGAAGTTTTAAAATGCATCGCTCCCTACCTCAAATGTTTTTGGTGAACACTTCTTCAAAACCATGCTATGGGCTTTAGTCCATGGTCAATGAGGAATTCTCTTAGCGCCATCTTTAGAAGAAAATTTTCGCCGAATGAATTCGGCGCTCATTTGCTTCGTCATCAACCACTGGCTAAAGCCAGTGGCATGGATACAAAGCACCAACAAACTTCATTTCGGAGGGCAAGCCTACTGGCTTGCCGAAAAAAATTTTCGCTCTTTACTACAAAGTTTGTTGGTGGCTAATGTAAAGCGCAGGCTCTGACCCGAACCAAAAGTTTCAGCAGCAAAAACGAGAAATTTTAGGCTCTGTAGAAATGCCACGAGACAAATCCTATTAGACCCCGAATCTAATTCGGGGTCTAAAAGACGAAGCCTGCTAAAGCAGGCTTTTGAAATCAGCAGGCTTTAGCCTGCTTCGTCCCTTTAGCCACCTACTTCGGGTAGGTGGACGAAAAGAGCGTTCTTACAACAACAAACTTTTGAGTATAGAGCGAAAATTTTTTTGTAGGGGCGGATAAAATCCGCCCGATTTTTCT
>JANXAS010000027.1 GCA_025062195.1 Armatimonadota bacterium | reverse complement strand
GTGCTCATTGTAAGCCTAAAGTTTTGATAGCTTGCCAAACTGGCGCATTGACAGGTTTGACTTAACCAAAAATCATGCCACTGGCTTAAGCCATTGGTTTGTGACGAGGCAAATTGAGTGTCAAATTCATTCAATGGATGTGATTGCAAGTGCGAAAGGCATGGTTAGTAGTCTCATCCTTCGTCGTTTGGCTTGCAAGTTGTTTTTCGCTACCGCTCGAGGTTCATCTGTTTGCCATGCTAACTTCGCCGAGGATGCTTTCGGATGGGCAATATGCTATGGTCTTTCCATCAGCCATCGCCTTGGGAATTGTTTTGGGGCTTGCCCTTGTTGCATTGACAATTGTTTTGACCAAACGCAAGCCACAGTTTGACCGAGTTGCGCTTTTAGCTGCTTTCAGTTACGAGGCATTTTGGGCAGCTGTTGCAACTGCTTGTGAAGCAATATTCGTTGGGAAAAATTGGGTTGGTGGCGGGGTGGTAGCTACACTCGCATTCATGACGATGGGGTTGCCTGTGTCCCTTATTTTCATCGTGTGGTTTATCCTTTTCCCAATAAGCCTTGTTTCTAGCGCAGTAGCTCTTTCACCATTAGTGGGTATATTCCTTCTCGCTTTCTACTTCACTGACCCGCGTGGTTGGAGAGGCGGAAAAGTCACCGACAACAATCAGCGCTTGGAAAGCCCATCGGCAACTGATGGCTAAAGCTATCGGTGCGGTTAGTTCAATTGCGTGATTATGTTCGGAAGGCAGAAGATGCTTTGCCCAAATTCGGTGCGTTAGGAGATGTGCCCTAAAATTTGGCACGCCAAAAGGTATACCACCTTGAGTCAATTTTGTTGAGGATGACAGCGTCCAACCCACTCAACTGTTTTAATAGCTATCACTCATAACATGAGGGGAGACGCTGCCGTAATTTCAGTAACACTGGACTTACCCTTAACTGTTGTTTGAGCAGCCATCGCCAATAAGGTGATGCTGCAGGTTTTTCCAAGGGCTAAAATTTGCAACATGGATTAATGTTGCGGAATTGATGGAAAGGTGATGCTCACGCTGAGCCAAAAATTGCTTTGGCTAAATTCCAGAGCTGAAAGGATTGAAGGGGGTTAGCAAAATGTGGGTAGCATTTGTGGTGAATGTTGCGCTCTACAGCTTCTTTGTTGCTACCTTAATTCTACCAGCAAGCAGCCTGCGAGCTGCTCAAGTTAAACTTCCGCCAAATGAACGAGCAATTGAGGAAGTGAAGCAGGGTAAACACAAGGTTGCCTATGCCTCTTGGTGGGGATTTGACCCTGAGGATGCTACGAACGCGCTTCAAGCTGCGATTGATTCAGGCGTCCCAAAACTCATCATTGACGATGTGGGTAAGCCTTGGGTTGTCAGCAGGACAATCAATTTGCGCAGCGACCAAGAAATCGTGTTTGAAAAGGGCGTCGTCGTTGAAGCCAAGCAAGGCGCTTTCTTGGGCAGGGGCGATTGCCTTTTCCTCGCGGCACTTCAGAAGAACATCACCCTCATCGGCTATGGAGCAACTTTGCGGATGCGCAAACTTGACTACACAAAACCGCCTTACGAAAGAGCCGAGTGGCGCCATGCGCTCAGCATACGAAGCTGCGACAATGTCCGCATATATGGTTTGACGCTTGCAAGCAGCGGCGGTGATGGCATTTACCTTGGCGTCGCAAAACGAGGCATCCCATGCACGAACATCCACATCAAAGATGTCGTTTGCATTGATAATTACCGGCAGGGCATAAGCGTCATCAGTGCCGAGAATGTGCTAATGGAAAATGTCGTGATGAGGGACACTGGTGGGACTCCGCCGATGGCTGGCATTGACTTTGAGCCAAACGACCCAACGGAAAGGCTCTCAAACATTGTGATGCGAAATTGCATCTCGCAAAACAACGCTGGCGATGGCTTCGCTTTCTACTTGCACAATTTGAATGCAACTTCACACCCGGTCTCAATACGCCTTGAAGGTTGCAAAACAATTGGAAACAGGCGCGGCGTCAGCATCTCCATCGGCAACAGCAAAGACAAAACGGTTAAGGGCATCATTGAGTTCGTTGACTGTGAGTTTGAGGGCAGCGAAGGCGCTGGCATTTTCATCGCACAAAAGCCACCGTTCGGTTGCAAGATAAGCTTTTTCAAGTGCAAAGTTAGCAACGCTGCGGCAAAACAACCAACGCAAGCACCAATCATGTTTGCGAGCGCTCGCGGCAACTTTGAGCCAATCGGCGGCGTTGAGTTCGTTGACTGTATTGTCCAGGATGAAGTTGAGCGTTTGCCATTTGCCTACCTTGACTTCGCTGGCGGGTTGGAATTGGTTGAAGTCGCTGGCACGATAACGCTAATGAGAGGTGGATTAAGAAGCGAATACAAGCTGACCCGTGAGTTGCTTAATCAATGGTTCCCTACCCAAGCCTTCAAAGTCTTTCCGCCAATTGATGTGGGGGTGGCTTTAGCCACAAAGCTAAGCCCTCTTTTCCCCGACGCCAAATTAGTGAAGGGTGTTTCATCCAACGCGAGGCTGCGCGGGCGGGCTGAGTTTCTGATTTGGGCAAGGGCTGGTGAAAAGGTAGAATTCACCCTGACCGTCCAACCTGTCGGAAGGATTGAAGTTGGGACAGCGAAAGTCAGCATGGTGACTCCCTCGGGCAGAACCATTGCAATGAAGGACGCTGTTAGCGAACGAGAATGCGATTACAAATTTGTCGCCGATGAGAAAGGCGCATACCGAATCGTTTGCGATGCTGGCTGGGCAACTGTAACGATGAAGTGGTGCTCTCATAGGTTCTGCTTGTCTGCGAGTGATGGCGTTTTCCACTTCCTTGGGACGGCTGGTGAGTTTTACTTCTTTGTTCCTGCAGGAGTTGGTGAGTTCGGGGTTAAAGTTGCCGGTGGCAACGAGCTGGAACGAGTCAAAGTTACCCTCAGCGACGAGCTCGGGCGGGTGGTAGGTGAGAAGGACAACATCGCTCAGGCTCATCAGTTCGTCATCGCAAGGGACGATGCAAAGCGAGGTTCAATCTATTCATTGCGCTTCCAACGCCCATCGGTTGGCGTGCTTGAGGACTTTTATGTGCAGCTTCAAGGCATACCACCATTGCTCGCCCCAGCCAGGGAAGCGCTGCTTGTGCTGCCTTTGAACGCCGACAATTGATGAAACGCTGCGGAATTCTTCACGGAATGAATCTTCATTTGGTGCTGCTTTCACCATTCGGGCAACTCAATATCGCCAACAAGTCGCATGAAGCGCTCCGTATCGTGGTCTCTCCTTTTTGTTGGGTGGATGTTGAGCATCTTTGCCAACTCCTCCGACAGGTAAATTGGGGCATTGAGGCGAAGCGCGATTGCGACAGCATCACTTGGTCTTGAATCTATTTCGTAGACTTCATCGCCCCAGCGAAGCACAATAGCGGCATAGTATGTGTCGCCGACAAGTTCGTTAATAATTGCGCACTCCATTTCAATGCCGAGTGTATTCAAAATGCTCGCAAGCAGGTCGTGCGTCATTGGTCTTTGCGGTTTGATGTGGCGCAATTCCATGTCAATGGCAAGCGCCTCAAACTCGCCAATCCATATTGGCAGTTCCGCCCCCGATGTCGGCTCTTTAAGCAGAAGTATGAAATTGCCATTTTTGTCCTGCCCCACATTCGCCACACGAATCTCGATCACTTGCACATCACCCTTTCGCTGCTTGGTGATGCGTCATTCTTAAGTGCGCCCCCAAACTAACTTTTAGCTTCGTGCTCACCAGAACACAGTGCTTCAAAATCCAATTGATGACGCGCTCTTAATGTGTTTGCAAATGTGCTCATGGACAGTGTGCCCTTAAAACACACGCTTCATTGCTGCCCACTCAGGTGTCTGCTTCCCGGCACTTGCAATGGTATACCAAGTTTGCAAAGCGGGCATTCATTCGGTTCGTAGGCATCTAATGGCAAGCGCAATAATGCTTCAAAGCGCACATCAAGCTGCAATGGCTCTTTGCCCCTGTCCACAATTACGGCAGCGCCAACTATGTTTGCACCATGAGACTTTGCCACCGAGATAACTTCTTTTAACGAGCTCCCAGTGGTGACAATATCTTCAACTACGAGGACATTCATCCCGACATGGATGGCAAAACCCCTGCGCAGTTTCATTAAACCCCCTTCACGCTCTGTGAACATAGCCTTGCAACCCAACTGCCTTGCAGTCTCATATGCGAGTATGATTCCGCCAACTGCTGCTCCGAGGACGACATCAATCCCTTCATTGCAAAATCGCCTCACGAACTCAGCACACAAAGCTGCTGTGATATCGGGGCGCTCAAGCACTCTGAACTTCTCAATGTAGTGAGCGCTATGCATTCCCGAACTTAGCACGAAATGCCCATCAAGGAATGCACCGCACGAACGCAGTATGGCTTCCACATCTGATGATGTAAGCGCTTCACAGCTCAATGCCATTCACCTCCAATGGTGTTTGTAACCTTTGCTATGCTTACATGTCCTTTACTTTCCCATGGAAAACATTTTGAGCTGCTATGATTTGGCACCCATGTGACAAAATTTAATGAGACTGCATGTTCCATTTGTTTGTAATGCATTGGCTCAATTTTGAGTTTGCATCGCAGCGAACGAAAGGGCGTGAAAGCAATCATGGCAAGGTGCTCTTTATGCATGAGGCGCAAAGGTAGACGGAGCTGCCCAGCACTGCGCAGCGCCATTTGCACGCAGTGTTGTGGCAGCAATAGATTGAAGCGAATTCAATGTCCCTCAAGTTGTGTCTACCTGCAGCAAGCGCGCGCAGTTGAGGTTGAAAGGCGAGAGCGTGAGTTGCACAGGAAGAGTGCCACTGCAAGTGCTATTGAGCTTGAGGTGGCAAGTTTTCCGGTGCGTGAGGCGATTGTGACTTATACATCAATCCACCCCGATGTTACCGATGCCGATGTGATAGCGGTCTTGAATGCGCTTGAGGATGCCGTGCATCGTGAGATGGTGCAAGGTGTAAAGGTTGCACCGCAATTGCCCGAACACCTTATGCCCTTAGCCAAAGCCTTAATGGACAATGTGAGCACCATGAGGGGCGAGCTTAATTTCCCGCACAATGCCGCATTGATTCGCGCATTGAGGGCGATAAAGCAAGAAGCTGAAACAATTGCTCACCGCTCCGATGACAGGCGAACTTTCATACGCTCGTTGAGGGTATCAGTGAAGCCACACTCGCTCAATGAGTTTATAGCCAGCTTGAAGAGTGCCGATGAATCAAGGGCGCAAAGGAGGATTGTGCTGCCAAGGTGAAGGCGATAAATTGCCTTTGTCGCTGCCTATAGGAAAACACACCGTCAATGCTTGACTAAGCGATTTGTTGACGAATATAATGATAATGGCTAAGCCAATGCCAACTGTGGGTGGGCATATTTCAAAGCGACAGCGGGAGGTGACGAAAATGCAGGCGAAGCCGTGGCAGGTTGTAGTGATTATAATCGGGTTGGTGGCGATTGTAGTTGCAGTATGGCAAGCCTGGAAGACTTTTAAGCCACCAGCACCACCGCCGGGACCCGGACCAATGACAGACCTAATGGGACCAACATATGGACCTGGACCGAAGTATGGACCTGGACCGGGTCCAATGCCGCCGGGTCCGAGGTAAGCGAAAGTAATAAGTGGAAGGGGTAACTTGCGAAGGCTTTAATTTTGGCATTGCCCAGTTATGGCGGGGTGACATCGTAGCGGTTGCCCCGCCATAGCTTTATTTATGGGCAGTGGCGTAGAAGGTTGATTTGGCGCATCCATTTAAGCAACGGGCGTTCAAAACAACGCATCACCTTCGTCGTGATGAAGCTGAGGTTTGTCATCGGTTTAACGAGTATTGTGAGCATGCCGAGGCGCTTTGCCATAAGCACATCTGTAAACAGCTGATCGCCAATCATCGCTGCGCTGTGTGGCTCTGTGAAGTCGGCTTCAAGTATGCGCCTTATCAATGATGTGCGTGGCTTCCACGCCGGAGCGATATAACGCACATTGAGCGTGTTCGCTATGTGTGCAACCCTTCTTGAGCGCGCTTCGTTTGAGACGATATAAACTTTCATGCCGCAAAGTCTGAGTTGCTCAATCCATCTCCTCTCATCACCGCCCACATCCCAGAAGCCGGTCGGCGTCAGCGTGTTGTCTAAGTCAATGAAAACGACTCTCACTCCGAGCGATTGCAACCACATCGGCGATATGCTGATCGCCGACTCCGCATAGAAGTCGGGAAGCAAGTAACGCAAAACTATGCGCTCCATCATCCATTTCACCATACCAGTAGCCACCCTCGTTCATCATGCCTCGTATAAAAGTTTCACCGCATAAGCGCGCATCCTACACTTGCTTATTCCGAACCCGTTGTGCTTTCCCTTTCCAAAATTTGGCGCTGTATCCTGCGCCATTGCTTCACTGCTTCAAGATGCTCCTGATAGGTGCGCGAGAAGTTGTGTCTGCCATCGCCACGCGCAACATAGTAGAGAAAGTCAACATTGGCTGGCTTTAGTGCTGCACGCAGTGACTTCAAACCGGGATTGCAGATTGGCGTTGGCGGCAAGCCCTTGTGCTTATATGTGTTGTAAGGTGAATTAATGCGCAGGTCAGAGTATGTGATCCTGCGTTTGCGCTGCTTGAGGGCGTAAAATATTGTGGCGTCACATTGCAAGGGCATTTTCAGCCTGAGCCTGTTAAGCAGCACTCCAGCAATGATTGGGCGTTCCTCATCAACTTTGGCTTCAAGTTCCACCATTGAAGCAATCGTCACGACTTCGTAGAGTGAATTCCCAAGCGCTTCAAGTTCGCTCTCATGCGGCTTAATGAACTGTCTCTCAAACTCCTTCAGCATGACTTCAATTGCATAAGCTTCGTCCTTGCCGGGATGAAGCGGAGGGAAGCAGTATGTCTCTGGGAACAGAAAGCCCTCAAGCGGTTTGCCCTCCGGCAACCAAGGTCTTCTAAGCTCATTTTGTGGGTTCTCCACCAAGTTGACGAATCGTTTTGCATCAACGAGTCCAAGCCCTTCAAGCCTCGCTGCAATTTCGTGCGCCATTAGCCCCGGCGGTATGAGCACATATGCGAGCCTCGGATTTCCTTCCCTCAGCGCCATGAGCACACCGAACCTTGAAGAGCGTTCTTTGAGGTCATACCAACCGGCTTTCAACCTCCTATTGATGCCGAGTGCGTGAATGCAAATCTTGAGCAACCATACCGGGCGATGCATTTTGATGGATGCCATCTCGTTGATCACATCTTCAACCGTTGCACCAAGATGCACGCGTATGGATTTGCCACGCCCGATATTTATGGGCTTGAATAGCCAGATTGAGAGCATCGCCGCAAAGGAAAATAAGGTGGCGAGCGCAATCAAAATGAGCAACGTGGCGAACCTCCGTGATATCTTTGCCCCCAATTTTTTCACCTGCCCCTCACAACCCTCATTGACCAGTCAACAATGTCAAGGTGGTCTGCATCAACTGGCACAGCATCGCCGCTGATCTCTCGGATAACAAAGCCATGCCCGTTACGATACTCAGCTGTAGAGCGAAGTGACATTGTAACATAATCATTGCCTCTTGGTCCGAGCGCATCATAACTCCTGATGCCTTGATAGTCTGGATTTAGGATGATTTCATCCACAGCAATGATGTTGAAGTCAACGGTGTTGGGGATGCCTTTGGTAAAAAAAGTGTCCATGTCAATCGTTATAGAAGCAGTGTTTGCGCTCAATTCAAACTCAATTGGGTAGCCGATGAGGACAGGTTGGTATGGATCATTCGGATTGACTTCATAAAGTGTTGCTCGCCCAAGATGAATCTCAATGAAGCGCGTAAATGAGCCGGTGCCCCAACCGTTGCCAAATGGTTTAACTACAGCTGGAAGTGGTCCATCAAGCGAGTCATCGTCATCATCAAATGCGAGGAAATAGTAAGCCTCCGGTTTGAGTCCCTCAGCAACCTCAAACCTGACTGTAAGCCTATTAATCCCGGATGGCTTAGTCGGCAGTTCTGGGTAGCGTGCGCAGCCGTATATGGTCATTGCAAGTGCTGTCAGGATGAAGAGCGCAAATGCACCTTTCGCTGCCAGCACAACAGCAATATATTTGGAGAGCTTCATTTTCCGTCACCCGCGCTTATGGTTGCAAGACAAATTGTCGATCTTGTTCATCACTAAATTTCAATCTGATACGCTATTTCACCCCCAGCTTCACTCCCTGAAGAGGTTGCCAAACGCATCGCTTCCAATTCTTCCTCTGTCAGACGAAGCGGTGATTTACCACCGATTATCGGCTTTGCAAAGCACCTGCTCTCTTGCCTCCCGAAAAGTGAAGTTATGACGGCACCGTTACCTCTCCCGTCAAGGACAGCGAGCGAGAAGCTTTGTCTCCCACCAACACCCTGAAAGGCATCAAAGCGCACAATGCCGATGTGCTGTAAGCAGCGAAGTTGCTTTTCAGATAACTCCTCAATTGAGCGTTGCAGTGAGCGCACATCGTTGCTCATATGCTCAATGCGTTCAAACAACCTTGTGAGGGCATCTTGGAAGGTGGGTGGCTCTATCCCCGTGATCAGCCTGTCAAGCAATTCGCTCAATCGGCGATGCCTCTTATTGAGCGCAATTATCATGACTAACTCAACGAGACACACAAAGACAAGCGCCATTATTATCTCCGCTTGGTTTGCCACTACAACGGAACGAAGCGCCCCGTAACTCATCACATTTCACTCCCCTAAATGGCACAGAGTAAGATTTAAAGTTGTCCACTCAGCTTGACAGCTTAAACGCTTTGAGAATTCAACAGCGCTTGTGATGTGTCCATTACCGATATGCTGCAACTGGATTGTAATGCATCTAATATTTGTGTGTCGTGCGAGTGCGCCAAAATGAGTTTGCGACTTATGGTTGAAGAGGTTCGAGCTGGCTTCAATCCGCCCGGAGGTGGGTAATGTGAGCAATGATTCGGTTTCAGCCCCAAAGCGCGTCTTAAGTGTTTTTGATGTTGTGTGCATCGTTGTCGGTATAGTCATCGGAGTCGGCATATTCAAAACCCCGAACGAGATCGCCAAGAATACCCCAAACGACTTATTGATGCTGCTTGCGTGGCTAATCGGCGGCTTGCTTTGCATTGCCGGCTCTCTTTGTTATGCGGAGCTTGCCAGCGCATACCCATATGCCGGCGGTGATTACATCTACCTGAAGCGGGCTTATGGCAGGTTTGTCGGATTCGCGTTTGTTTGGGCAAGGCTGAGCGTGATACAGACTGGTTCAATAGTTGCGCTCGCATATGCCTTCGGCGACTACATGAGCAAATTGATCAACCTCGGTGAGTTTTCATCAACAATTTATGCAGCCCTGATTGTTTTCATCCTGACAGCCATAAATGTTCTGGGTGTGCAGCAGGGTAAGTGGACGCAGAATATTCTCACGACCGCAAAGGTGCTTGCGCTGCTAAGCATAGTTGCTTTGGGATTGCTATTTCCAAGCCGCAGTCAGTCCGCAGCTCCTCAGCAAGGGGGTGCAGAAGGGCTTGAACCATTCAGTTGGGCTGCGTTTGGGCTTGCGATGATCTTTGTCCTTTACACTTATGGTGGTTGGAGCGAGGTGGCATTTGTCGCCGGCGAGTTGAAAGACGCCCATAGGAACATGATCAGAGCTATAGTGGCAAGCATGTTCACACTAACCGCCATCTATGTGCTTGTCAATTTCGCCTATTTGAGGTTGCTCTCACTTGATGGGATGCGCAAAAGCACCGTTGTTGCAGCTGATGCAGTCTCAAATGCGCTTGGTGAGGTCGGTGGAATTGTGGTGAGCGCATTTATAGCCATATCAGCACTTGGTGCAACGAATGGCACTATATTCACGGGCGCAAGAAGCATATACGCCCTTGGCAGCGATTATTTGGGTTTGCGTTGGCTTGGCGCATGGCACAGTCGCCTTTCAACCCCATCAAACGCGCTTATTGCTCAGGGCATAATCTGTGTTGCGTTGATTATGTTGTCATGTCTTGGTGAAAACTACAAGCGCGGCTTTGAGAACATGGTTGAATACACAGCTCCTGCCTTTTGGCTCTTCATGCTTTTGACGGGTCTTTCCGTAGTGATACTGCGCTACAGGGATAGAGATATTGAGCGCCCATTCAAGGTGCCAGTGCTGCCGCTGACATTGCTCGTCTTCTGCGGGATGTGCGCCTACATGTTTTATTCAAGCCTTGCATACACGCTTGAGTTCGGGCGGCTGTATGCCCTTATCGGAGTTGGCGTGCTATCACTTTCTGTGCCATTCTACTTTGTGACATCAATGATGGAGAAACGCAGAGCTTGAGCCATGCGAACGCTAAAACATCAAACAAAAGGGGTGGTGCAAAGTGAGGCGCAATTTGGCAATGACAGCTTTTGCCAGTGTATCGCTTGCAGCGGCTTTGCTTATCGCTCACGGGCACTGCAAAGCTGCTCAGCCAGAGGTCTCATTTGGTCCGTTCGTTCCCACGCCGATGCCTGTGGTTGAAGAGATGCTTAAGCTCGCCAATGTTACGAAAGATGATATCGTCTATGACCTTGGCTGCGGCGATGGAAGGATAGTCATTATGGCAGCGAAGAAGTATGGGGCAAAGGGAGTGGGAATTGATATAGACCCCGAATTGATAGAGAAGTGCAAGGAGGGCGCGGAGAGGGAGGGCGTCTCAGACAGGGTGCGCTTCATAGCCGAAGATGCAATGAAGAGCGATGTGAGCGATGCCACGGTCGTCACACTGTATGTCCTGCCATCAGCCATGCTCAAGTTGCGCCCGAAGCTATTAAGGGAACTAAAGCCGGGAGTGAGGATTGTTTCTCACAACTACTCAATGGGTGATTGGGAAGCGGACAAGGTCGTGAATGTGAATGTTGATTATCAACGCACCCTATACTACTGGGTGGTTCCAGCGGGCGTTGCAGGAATATGGCGTTGGAGGACAACAATAAACGGTAAGGCAGTTGAGTGCACGCTCAAGTTGAAACAAGAATTTCAGAAGCTAAGTGGCACACTGAGCATCGGTGAAGCAGCTTGTGAAATAACCAACGGGAAGGTAACCGGAAATGAGGTCTCATTTTCGGCTACGATACAGCTCGGCGGCAGAGAAGTGAAGATGACTTTCAACGGGAAGGTATCCGGGGATGCACTCAAGGGCACGCAACTCATTGATGGAACATCACTTCGTTGGGACGCGCGCCGTGCCAAAGTCGGCATTGAAGGAAGGTGGAAGTGGGTGGCAAAGACACCAGATGGGGAGTTGACGGGGCAGTTGACAATTGGGCGAGATAAGCGTGGCATACCGCTGTTCTCGCTCGTATCGGATGGGACTGAAACAGCAATTTGGGACTCGTATTTGTGGGGTGCATGTGTTCGCTTTTCGGTCAAGTTGTGGTCTCAGAAAGGGGAGCGCGAGTTAACATTCAGCGGTTTCGTTGAGGGTGAGACAATAGTTGGCGAAGTGGCTTGTGATGCATGGGAAACAAAGGGCGAGTGGAGAGCTGAAAAGATGAGCAAGTGAGGCGTGCCGCGAAGCGTTGCGGAAAACACTTTTGCGTTTTCGGCAATTGCCGCCCCAGTCATCCCAAAAAGACGAGTGAGTGGATGATATCGTTCGGGCGGTGATCGGTGGAGGGAAGTTCACCCTGCAGGGGTGATGGACATGGATGTGCCGCGCATTGTCACGGAACTTCCCGGACCAAAGTCTCGCCAATACCTTGAGCTATCAAGGCGCTATGAGAGCCGTTCGCTCTCCGATCAAGTTCCGGTCGTTTGGGAGAGGGCAGAAGGCGCTGTAGTTGAGGATGTTGATGGCAACAGGTTCATTGATTTCACCTCCGGTGTTCTTGTGATGAATGTCGGGCATTGTCATCCTAAGCATGTCGCTGCGATAAGAGAGCAAGCTGGAAAGCTGCTAAACTGTTATGACTTTGCGAATGTGCCCAGGATAATGCTCTCAAAAAAACTTGTGGAACTAACCCCGCCAAACCTTGACAGAGCTTTCATATTGACCACCGGCAGCGAGGCAATTGAGGCGGCGATAAAAATTGCAAGGCGCTACACCGGCAGGCATGAGATAATTTCATTTCACGGTGCATTCCACGGGCGCACATATGCCTGCATGAGCGTTGGCGGAAAGATGGGCGTAAAGAGAAGATTTGGTCCAATGCTTCCCGGAATTCACTTTGCGCCATTCTGCTACTGCTATAGGTGCGTGTTTGATAAGACTTATCCACAATGCAACTGCTATTGCCTCTCCTACCTTGACTGGCTCGTTGAGACGGAAACTACAGGTGATGTGGCAGCGGTGATTGTTGAAACATATCAAGGCGCTGCGGGGTCAATCATACCGCCGGTTGAATGGATGCAGCGCCTTGAGGCGTGGTGCAGGGAGAGGGATGTATTGCTCATAGTTGATGAGGTGCAAGCTTCGTTCGGGCGCACAGGCAAAATGTTTTGCTTTGAGCACTATGGTATAACGCCGAACTTGCTTTGCCTCGGTAAGGGCATCTCCTGTGGCGTGCCGTGCTCCGCAGTTGTCGGCGAATCCCGCATAATGGACATACTTGAGCCGGGGAGTATGTCAAGCACTAATGGCGGCAACCCGCTCTCGTGTGCAGCTGCCCTTGCATCAATTGAGATAGTTGAGCGTGAAGGGCTGTGTGAGAATGCAGCGAAGGTAGGCTCAAAAATGCTTGAGCAATTGAAGGAGGTTGAAAAGGAACATGAAATCGTTGGTGAGGCGAGAGGGATTGGTCTTGCGATTGCTGTTGAGATAGTTAAGGATAAGACGAGTAAGGAGCCGGCGCCCGACTTGACGAAGCTCATAATTCGCAGGGCTTTTGAAAAGGGGCTGTTGTTAATTGCCCCAATAGGTTTGTTCGGAAATGTGATACGCATTGCACCACCACTTGTCATCACATGGGAGCTTGCCGAAAGAGGTCTGAAAATACTCGCTGATGCGATTGCTGAGGTTGAAGCGCTGGCAAAAGTCGGCGCTGCAAGGGTGTAGCAAAGGTTGCTCTATCCAAACCTTCCATACTCTTCAACCGCTTCAAACAACGCAACGATGTTTTCCCAGGGCACATCCGGCTCTATCACATGAGTCGGCGCTATAACAATTCCCGGGGCGAACAGTTCAATCATCTTTTTGACCTCTCGTTTAACATCCTCTGGAGTGCCAAATGGCAAAACTGATTGTGTCCCTATGGTGCCCCAGAAGGCGAGCCTATCACCATACCTCTTCCTGACCTCATAGACATCCAGGCACTCTGGTTGAACTGGATTAAGGACTGTCACCCCGACCTCAATCAAGTCCTCAATGATTGGCATAATGTAGCCATCGCTGTGATACCACACTGGCAAATCCGGCTTGACATCCCTTGCGGCTTCAATGACTCGTTTCAAGCGAGGCTTTAAGAAGCGCCTCCAGAGGTCCGGATCCATCATCATGCGATCCTGCATCCCAACATCATCGCCTGTGCGGAGCATGTCAATGCCGGCTTCGGCATAGCGCCTTGCGCGGAAGCACGCATCTTCGGTGAACCTCTCAAGCAACGCCTCAACGAGTGCCGGGTTGAAAAGCATGTCAACGAACATTTTCTCCATGCCGATCAGTTGCCATGTGCTCTCAAAGATGTGCCCAGCAAAGCCGCTTACGAAATAGCCAGCATCGTGAAGACGCTTTACTTCCACTTCAAGGTGTTCGTGCCTGTATGGCAATGTAACATCGGGGCGCGGATAGTGTTCGACTTCCTCAACGGTCTCGGCATGAGCCAACGGGAAAACATATCTGGCAAAGTGGTAAAAGTTCCCTGCCACCTGCATGTGTCCATACTCGCTCACAATCTTTGTGCCGTCTGGCAGGAACTTCAGGTAGGGTGTGAAGTCGGGCTTGTCCTCATCCTTCAAGGGTTTGAAGTCAACACCTCTTGTCTCAAAGCCAAAGTATGCCGCCGGGTCATCACAGCCGGTTTCCCTTTTGAAGCGCTCGTATGCTGCCGGTGTGAAGCCAGCTTCCTTTGGGACCTTGTCTGGATACTGACGATGTATAGCCCGCCAGACCCTCTCCCTCGGCGTCATTCTAAACCCCCCTTGTGTGCAGTCCAAAAATTTACAACCCCATCAGAGCAACCGCTCTTTCAGACATAACGAATGTAGGTTCGCCGCTCATCGGCAGTATAGTTTAACAGTTTAAATCCATGCTCGGCAGCAGAATTTTTGCTGATGCCAATTATCGCGCGCAATTTCAGCGGTGAAGTTATACCACCTCGAAAAAACAATCTGGCATAATTGGGGGCATGGCTGTGAGGTGTTTATGGTGAGGCGCAAAGCAAAATGTGGTGCTATCACAAGTGGGACATGGAAGGGGGCAACGGTGATGCATTGGCGAGCGGAGAACGCCGTTCATGTCCCACTTTGAGATCGGCTTCAATGGATGTCATTTGAATGCTGCACAGTTAGTTGTGATACAAAGCTCAAAATGCGCTATACTGCTTGGACAGATTTGAGACAAAGTCTCAAATCCGGGGAAGGACATATCACTATGCGGTGGCGCAGGACCATCACTTGTATGTTAGTGGTGTTATGTAACGCTAAAAGCTCATATTCGTCCCCGACAGGCTCAATCCTTTATCCGACTGCCGAAGTGATGGAGCGCAAAGAAATACGCTTTGAACTTTCCTTAGCCGCAAACAACGGCTCATTGAGGTCGTTGGGTGAAAAGTGTGCATTTTTGCAGCTCGGTTTTGGAGCAGCTGAAGCAGGCATTGATTACTACAGCGTTAAGGATGAGCGAAGTTGCTTTGCTTTCAACATCAAATTTAGGTTGCTGAAGGAGGGGAAAGAAAACCCTCAGGTTGCAATTGGTATCATGGATTGGGGGTCAAATCTGAGCGCCACGAAATACATCGCTTTAAGTAAGTCATTTGGAAGGCTCTCAATTCATATTGGTCACTGTTATTCCAATGGCAATTGGAACTCTTGGACAGCAGTTAAACACTATCTTGCGGAGCAGACATACATTGCTGTTGAGCGCTTTTTTGGAACTAGCTCTGGTGGCGCTTTTGGGATGTATGTTAGTGTTGATGAGCAAATTGAGCTCGGGGCGGCTATCATCGTTTCCGACAAGAGGCAGTTTCGCCTCAGCGTTGCATGGACTTTCAGGTGAATGGGGATGAGCATAATTAACATCCAATGGATTGGGGGAGTGTTATTTGAACTTCAAATCCGATGTGTAAACGGCATCTGTAATCTTGAGCAAAGCCTATGTTTGGCTTAATGCTTATGTATGGAGCGGTTACAAGATGCCATGCGCCTTTGCTACGGTTGCTCAGGGAGCACAAGTTTAATGCGCGGCAGGTGTCATAATAGCAATCTCAATTTGAGACAAACTCTCAAATCTGGTGATGCGACATGAAAAGCGAGGAACCGGAATGTAAAAGGTTGGTTCCGCTGAGTGAGCTTCCGTCGGGTGAAGTTGGCATCGTTGAAGCTATATACGGTGGCAGAAGGGTGTTGGAACGCCTGAGCAGTTTGGGCATCACGGTAGGCACAGAGATCTCTGTCATTCAAAATGCGTTTGTTGGTCCTGTGTTAATCAATGTGAGAGATGTAAGAGTTGCTATTGGCAGGGGGATGGCAAGGGAGATACTCATCAGGGCGAAAGGCTCAAGGTAGCTTTATCGGATCACACCATATGCGTGGGCTTGGCATTCAAAGATTTTGGGGTGAAGTTTGGATGGAGCTTCGTGTTGCGCTTGCTGGCAATCCCAATGTCGGAAAGAGCACCATTTTCAACATGCTTACAGGGATGCACCAGCATGTGGCGAACTGGCCGGGTAAAACTGTTGAACGAAAGGAGGGCATCTGCCGATTTGACGACCATGTGCTTCACATCGTTGATCTGCCCGGCATATACAGCCTGACAGCCAGTTCAGTTGAAGAGCTCATTGCGAGGGAATTCATAGTCCAAGAGCGCCCAGACATCGTCGTGGTGATAGCCGACGCATCCGGCATTGAACGCAATCTTTACCTACTTGCACAGGTGCTGGAGCTAACCGATCGCGTCATTTTGGCGCTCAACAAGATGGACCTGGCTGAGACAAAGGGTTACAGGATTGATGCGCACAAGCTGCAGGAGGAAACTGGGGTGCCGACTGTGCCAATGGTTGCAAGGAGGGCTCAAGGCATTAGAGAACTGGTTGAACGCATTGTGGAGGTCGCAAACGGAGATGTGGGTGTCAGTCCAAAGCCGATACGCTATAGCGGTTTGGAAGGGACGCTCAATCGGTTGGAGGAACTCCTCGGCAGGCAAGCTGTAGGCGGTTACACGCCAAGGTGGCTTGCCGTAAAGCTGCTTGAGGGCGATGCCGAAGTTGAACGGCTGCTCAAAGCCTCGCTCAATGCTGACCTTTGGAAGCAAGTTGAAGAGTTGCTAAGGGCTAACGAGAGAGCACCAATGCTTATCGCCGATGCAAGATATGCATGGGTGAGAGAAACGCTGGCGCAGTGCATGCATAGACCAGCAAGAGAAGCAATAACAATCACAGACAGCTTTGACCATGTCCTTGCGCACCCGATCATCGGTTTACTCATCTTTATTATTGTGCTTGCGTGCATCTTCTGGCTTACATTCAGGCTTTCGGAACCGCTTGTTATAGCGCTTGATGGCATCATCTCTTGGGCTGGTGAGCGGCTCAGGGCGATGCTACCTTTTGGCGATTTCGTCAAAGGCTTGATCATTGATGGCGCGCTTTCCGGCTTTGGAGCAGTCATGTCGCTGTTGCCGGTGTTGGTTGTCTTCTTCATCCTGATGAGCGTCCTTGAAGATAGCGGATACATGGCGAGGGTGGCTTTCGTTATGGATGGGCTAATGCATATGCTCAAGTTGCATGGCAAGGCGGCACTGCCACTTATCTTGGCATACGGGTGCAATGTCGTGGGTGTTATGGGCAGCCGAATCCTTGAAAGCGAAAGGGATAGAGTTTTGGTTGCGATCCTTAACCCGATAATACCATGCTCAGCAAGGCTCAGCGTTATGGCGTTCATTGTCGCAGCTCTTTTCCCAAGGCACCTTCAGGTCACAGTGATGCTGGGGCTGCACATGATTAACCTCTTGATGGTCTTCGTTGCCGGGATACTGCTGAGGCTGTTTGCTATCAAGGGCGAGATAACACCGTTGATGATAGAGCTGCCCATCTACTCCGTGCCGACGATGCGCAACATCATCCTGTTCGCTTGGCATAAGGTGGTGGCTTTTTTAAAGCGCGCTTCAATCATCATTGTGTCAGTCTCAATCATCATCTGGCTGCTTTCACATTTGCCGGTTGGTGCGCCGATGCATGAGACTTATCTTGGCAAGCTCGGCTCTTTGCTCCAGCCGTTCGGGAAACTCATCGGGCTTGATTGGCGCTCCTGCGCAGCGCTTGTCACCGGCTTTTTGGCAAAGGAAAATTCGCTCGCCACACTGAGCGTGCTCTACGGCAGCCCTCAAGAGGGGTTGATGGAAAGCTTGCGCAAAGCGATGACCCCTCTTCAAGCACTTTCATTCACCGCCTTCCAAATGCTTTACATACCGTGCGTTGCAACTGTTGTTGCGATATGGCTTGAGACGCGCTCTTTCAAGTTAGTAGCGCTCGCCGTTATTTATCCGCTTGTGATTGCAACGATCGTTGCAGGGCTCATCTATCATTTTGGGATCTGGCTAACTGGCTAAAGCCCTGCTGACAATGTGTTGAGGGAATTGCACGCCGATTCGGTCTGGTGCCTGAGGTGAAAGTGAATGCGCATCCGTTTTTCGGAACAGTTGCAATGTGCCATTGCTGCGCTTTGGATATGCGTTATCGCGCTGCTGTTCGTTCTTGAACACAGCTACCTCATAGCCTACCTCATCGTAAATCTCTATCAGCTGCTCAATTGGTGAGGGATGTCGTAAGATGTGGACTGCCATTGCAAGGCATCTTTTAGATTTGCTTTTGCTCTCAATGATTCTTTTCATCGCGTATGGCTTTGGGATGAGGGCATCGGCTTTTATGCGCGTAAGATTTGCGCATACAATTGAAGCTGTTGTGTGCGCCATCGGTATTGGCTTAGCAGCATTAGCAAACGGTGTCTTTATTGTGGGTCTGCTCGGATGGTTAAACAGGTTCTCGGTGCTGTTTCTGCTCGCCCTTATGCTTCTCTTTTCGGTGGCATTGACCAAGGGCGACTGGCGTTGCACAGTTTCAAATGAGCGCCCTCACTTGCCCGAAAAGTTGCTGAGGTTGCATAGTTCACAGTCAATGGCAGAGCGGCTTATGACATTTCTTTGCATCCTCTCCTCATCGCTTGCGCTCATTGGTGCGCTCAGCCCGCCGACGATAATTGAATGGGACAGCTTATCGTATCATCTCGCTATACCAAAGCTTTACCTCAAAGCCGGGCGAATATACTTCGTGCAATTTACATCTCACGCGAGCTTTCCGTTTACGATAGAGATGCTCTATACAGTTGGGCTTGCTTTAAGCGGTCATGCGCTTGCCAAGCTTTTTCATTTCGCATTCTTCATCGGATGTGCATTCCTGCTGCTATGCTTGGGTAATTCGATAGCGCTGCAGTTGTGGCATTCGGTGAACCAAAGCGGCTCAAAGACAAATTTGCCGTCTCCAAAAAGGTCTGCATGGGCTGCCTCATGGGCGCTTTTCACGATACCGATTGCGCTCGCTGAAGCGTCAACAGCATACATAGACATTGCTCTTTCGTTTTACGCGCTCTTGTTCATCCATGCCCTTATAAGGTGGCTTTCAACGCTCTCATTTGGATGGTTGGTGCTTGCAGCGATAGCGTGTGGCGTTTGTATGGGGACAAAATACACGGGCGTGCTTCTCATCATACCGCTTCTATGTATTGTTCTACTGGCACAAACAAGGTGCAGGATAAAGTTGCGGGCGCCGCTGAGCATGATGCAATCGTTTACTGCAATTGCTATAGCGCTGATTACAGCCAGCCCTTGGTATGTAAAGAACGCCATCTTGACGGGCAACCCATTCTTCCCATTCTTCTATGAGATATTTGGCGGGCGCGGATGGAACGAGAAGATGGCGGAACAGTATCGCAGGCATCAGCTTGAGTTTGGGACGGGGCGAACACCATTGCAACTCCTCCTTGCGCCATGGAATTTAACGATGCGCTCCGGCATCCCAAGCGGCTTCACACGCTCCGGAAAAAAGCCAATCAAGTATGAGGTTGAGCCGAACCCAACAAGCGGCATAGGGTTAACATTCCTCGCCTTCATCCCGACGGCGGCGCTGATAAGACCGTTCCCCACATATGGCGCATTGCTCATGGGAGTGTGTGCCTTCTGGTTCTTGGCTTGGTTTTACAGCGTTCAATACCTGCGCTATCTGCTGCCATGTATTGTCATGCTGTGCGGCATTGTCGGATATGCATACTCGCATTGGTTTGAGCGGAGCACACTGACACGCATAGTCTCTCAGGTTGCAATGCTCATCGCCCTCTCGTATTCTTTGCTCATCACCTTAGCGTGGTCACTTCCGTATGTGCCTGTTGTGTTGGGCGTAGTAAGCGACGACGAGTATCTCACGCAAACATTGCCCTCGTATGTTGCGGCTAAATACATCAACCGCCACCTGCCAAAGGACACCAAAATCATAACCTATGGGGAGCCGCTCTGCTACTACTTTGAGCGGGATTACCTTTGGGGTGACCCCGGTCATAACTTGCTCATTGACTACGATAAGGTTGCCTCCTCAGATGAGCCGATGTTGGCGCTGTTTGAAGCATATCGCAGACTCGGCGTAACTCATGTTCTTCTAAACAGGCGTTATTTTTCGCTCGCTATGGAGGGTGTCCCAAACGGCTTGCTGCGAGAGGCAATTAGGAAGGGCTTGTTAAAGCAATTGATGAGCCAAAGGGGTGAAGAGCTTTACGAGATTGATTGGGGAGCAGTTAACGCTATGCGCAAGTGACGAGTTTGCATATTCAGGCATGGGGGAGATGCGCTAATGGATAGACTGCCATATGTGCTACCACAGGTTGAGGCATTGCCGACAAATGAAGCCATAGTTGAGAGCCTCGCTGAGCACGGCTTTGAGGCAGTGCTCATGTCCGTTTGCTCGGAACCAGACCTTGCAAAGTTTGAGGGGCTTAGGGCGTTTGCAAACGAAGTTGGCATGGCGCTCCTACCGATGCTCACCATCTCGGATGATTTGCAATTGCATGGTAGTGCCGCTGCGCAGCTGTGTGTGGACTTCCTGGCGAGGGTGGAACGAGTTTCTTTGGCGCTCAGAATCTCTCACAGGGACGATGCAAAAGTTGCGCTTCAAAATTTAGCAACGCTGTCGGAACAGCTGCGAGGGCGTGTGATGATGCTTTGGCTGAATGCGGTTGAAAAGAGCGCTGATGGTGAAAGCATCGTGAGCGATTTATGCGAATTAATCGCACGCATTGAGCCAACTCATGTTTGTGTGAGCGCGAAGGTTCCGTCAGATGACCCCAAGATGATGCTCGGGCTCGCCAGGCAGCGGTTTGGTAACGCGAACCTATGGCTCGCTCTGATAGTTAAAGGGGTAGAGGGCGCAAGCGGCGCTGAATATTTGAGCGCTTACATTCCGTCAGGGGACCATCTCCGCTGTTTCACATATGCTGCGGCACTATGCGGTGCTCACGGTATCATTATGCCCGATACCGATTACCTGATGACCCACAGGCAAGACCTGTTTAAGGCGTTGGCGGCGGTGTATTCTGAGGCTAAAATAGTATCACGCTTCTGGCGTGAGGCATCAAGGGGCGACGACGCAGTTAGCCTTGCGGTTGAGTGTAATGGAGAGACAGTGGATGGTCATTCGTGCATACGAGTTTGTCGCTTTGTGATTGAATCCGACGGCATGCCCGAAGTGCTCCTAACCGCCCTTCGTTGGGTTTCAAACTCCGCCTTTAGTCTCCCAGTCAGCAGCTGCCGGTTGAGCATCTGCCACCAGCTCAATGACAGAGTGATGGGGCAAACGCTGCGCCCTTATCTGTTGCGCTTCCCGAGCCCAAAGAGGTTAAGAACGCTCTTTAAGGGAAATTGCATCCTGTTTTATGTCCCCGATTTTGACATTGCCGATAGCGTATTCATTTCGTCCAACAGGTCATCAGTTGAGGAGTTGCATCGGCATATGAACGCAATCGCAGCCCCTGTAATGCAATATGAGGTTCAATGGGCTTTGAAGGAGTTGGAGATGGCAAAGACGCTGCTCAACTCACTTAAAGGTGAAGTAAGGCAAATGTGCAGCGAATGTTTTGGCAGGATGAGCGAGTGCGTCTCGCTCATGCTTCAAGCTGCGCGCAGGCGCCACATAGCCAGCGCAATTATGATGGCAAAGATGTTCAGGCGGCAATACCGTGAGCTGCTGCGCAGATTAATATTTGTGCTGGAGCAAGCCCAACAATGATGCATCAGAGGATGATGTGCATGATGAGCAGAGAGAGGCTTGCGTGGATACTTGAGAAGTTTGACGATGTGAGCGTGGTGGTGCTCGGTGACTTTTTCCTGGACAAGTATCTCATCATTGACCCAAGCCTAAGTGAGGTTTCGCTTGAGACTGGTCTGACTGCTCATCAGGTTGTCCGAAAAAGACGCAGTCCCGGGGCTGCCGGCACGATATGCAATAACTTAGCCTCGCTCGGCGTCGGCAGAATTTACGCGCTCACAGTCATCGGGGACGACGGGGAGGGGTATGAACTGACACGCGAGCTAAAAAGGCGGGGTGTAATCACGAATTACATCATCGTTGATGAAGAGCGCTTTACGCCGACTTACACAAAGCCAATGATGTTGCAAGGCGGCAGGGAAATTGAGATGGAACGCCAAGACATCAAAAATAGGGAGCCGATGAAGCCCGAGCTTGAGCACAAAGTGATTGAAGTGTTAAGCAGGTTGCTCAGCGAAGTTGACGCGGTAATCGTCCAAGATCAGGTGCAGGAGCGAAATTGCGGTGTCGTCACAGATAGGGTGAGGGGGTTCGTGTGCAAACTCGCCGAGGATAACCCGAACAAAATCTTTTATGCCGACTCAAGGGCGCGCATAGGCGAGTTTAAGAATGTGATGGTAAAGCCGAACAGGTATGAGGCAGCGATGGCGATCGGCAGAAGTTGGGTTGAGGGGATGAGCATACACGACGCTGTTGAGTTCGGGAAGCTGCTTTACGGGCGTATTGGTAGAACGGTTTTTCTGACTATGGGTGAATGGGGCATCCTCGTCGTGGAGGGTGAAAGGGTTACACATATACCGGCAGTGCCGGTAAGTGGCGAGATTGATATAGTTGGGGCTGGAGACAGTGTCACAGCTGGCATTGTGCCATCGCTTTGTGCTGGCGCAAGCTGTCTTGAGGCTGCCTTCATAGGTAATCTCGTAGCTTCGGTGACAATAAAGCAGATTGGCACAACTGGCACCGCAACAAGGGAGCAAGTCTTGCATAACTTTGAGCGATACTATGAAGCTGGTTTGAGAGGGGTTGATGGAAGTGAGCCCGCTTGAGCCGAGAGCATTCGTCTATGAGATCGGAACTGAGGAGATGCCAGCACGCTTCCTTTTGCCGGCGGTTGAACAACTAAAGGTGCTTTTGGCTGAGGCATTGGATGAGGCTATGATTGGGCACGATGAATTGGAATGCTACGCTACGCCGAGGAGGTTGGTGGCATATTGCCGTTCAATGTCGCCCGTGCAATTTGAGCGGTTCATTAGGATCAAAGGTCCGGCTGCAAATGTTGCATTTGATAGGGACGGTAATCCGACAAGGGCTGCAATCGGCTTTGCGCGCTCCCACGGTGTTTCCGTTGGCGAACTCAAGGTTGAGGAGACCGAGAGGGGTAAATTCGTATTCGTGGAAAAGCGCGTCGGTGGAAGGGCTACCGTTGAAGTGCTTGCTGAGGTATTGCCCGCCGTCACGGCTAAGCTTTCCTTCCCGAAGATGATGCGCTGGGGAAGTTTGAACTTCAAGTTTGGTCGCCCAATCCGTTGGCTGCTCGCGCTCTTCGGAAATGATGTTATAAGGTTTGAGCTTGCAGGATTGCAGAGCGATCGCATATCAAGGGGTCACAGGACTCTGTGCAAATATCCGGTTGTAATTCACAGCGCTGAGGAATACTTTGACGCCCTCTATCGGGCGCATGTTATCTTGAGGCATGATGAGCGAAGGGAGCTGATAAAGGCGCAGGTTGAGCAGTTAGCTAATTCGTTTGGTGCTAAGGCTTTCATGACCGACGAGCTGCTTGACGAAGTCACTTTCCTGATGGAACACCCAACAGCTGTCATGTGTGCATTTGACGAACGTTTCCTTGAGCTGCCAGAGGATGTGCTCAAGACGGTGATGATGCATCACCAGCGATACTTCCCTGTAGTTGATATGAGTGGCAAGCTGCTGCCGCATTTTATAGCTGTGCGAGATGGTGGCACCGAGGGCATGGACTCGGTAAGGCAAGGTTATGAGAGGGTGCTCTCGGCTCGCTTCGCCGACGCCAAGTTTTTCTTTGAGGAGGATTTGATGCGTCCACTTGAAAGCTATGTTGAACAGCTCAAGGGATTGCTGTTTCAGCGCGACCTTGGGAGCATGTATGAAAAGGTTCAGCGCCTTAAAAGGCTCGTTGAGCGCTACTGCAGAATGGCTGGCTTAGATGATGAGTTGATCTCGCACGCTGTCAGGGCTGCTCACCTCTGCAAAGCCGACTTGGCTACGAAGATGGTTCAGGAGTTCACCGAGTTGCAAGGCATAATGGGTTACCACTATGCGCGTTTTCATGGTGAGAATGCCCAAGTGGCATTGGCAATTAGAGAACATTATCTTCCGCGCTTTGTTGGTGATGAGCTGCCCACAGCCATTTTGGGGGCGCTCCTTGGAATAGCTGACCGCATGGATACTCTTTGTGCGTGCTTTGACCGCCGAATTATTCCGACTGGCAGTGCCGACCCTGTGGGGTTGCGAAGGGCTGCAACAGCGGTGGTGAACATACTCTATGACCAAAACCTTCATCTGTTGCTTACGGAGCTCATTGGGGAAGCTCTAAGCATACTCTCCGATGATGGTTTATTGAAGCGCAACATAGCCGAGACACAGAATTCGCTAATGCATTTCTTCAGGGGCAGGCTTGACGCCCTCCTTCAGGACAAAGGCATTGAGCACGATATTCGTGAGGCAGTCTTGGCTGCCTCATTTGATGATGTGCCCGATGCGTTCATCAGGGCAAATGCGCTTTTGAGGCTTAAGGGAAGTTACAATGGCTTCGGTGAAGCTGTGATAGCTTTTACGAGAGTGATTAATATACTCGCCCAACAGAGGACAGATGCCGAGTTTGAAGAGGGGCTTCTAATTGAGCCGGCTGAAAAGAGGCTTTACGACGAGTTCACGAGAGTGAAGGGAGACTTGCCCGAGACGCTGCGGGGCGCTGATGAAAGTGAGTATGAGATAGCTTTCATCAAGCTTTCGGAGCTAAAGCCGGCGATTGATAGTTTCTTCGGGACAGCCCCCGGAACCGGCGTGCTCGTCATGCATCCCGACATAAGGCTCAGGGAGAATAGGCTTGCGCTGCTTCAAGCTATTGAGAGAGTGTTGCTTCAAATTGCTGACTTCTCAAGGCTCATTGTATGAGGATTAGCTGGGAGATTTTGCGAGGTTGACACATGATGGCGATGTGCCCAAGGGAAGTGACAGAAAAGTGGGAGTTTGAGCATCTTTCGGAGCATGCGGCGAAGGCTGCGTTGACTCGTGGGCGCATTCGTCCGGAGCCGAAGTGCCCGATACGGACCGACTTCCAAAGGGATAGGGACAGGATCATACACAGCAAAGCCTTCAGGCGGCTCATGCATAAGACGCAGGTCTTCATCGCGCCGCGCGGCGATCATTACCGAACGAGGATGACACATACGCTTGAGGTGGCTCAGATTGGCAGGACGATATGCCGTGCGCTGCGCTTGAATGAAGACCTCGCTGAGGCGATAGCGCTCGGGCATGATTTGGGTCATCCCCCATTCGGGCATGCTGGCGAGGAAGTCCTTGATAGAATCTATCGCAAGTATGACCCAAGCGCGTGCTTCAGGCACTGGGAGCAGAGCTTGAGGGTCGTAGATGTGCTTGAAGGTGACGGTGAGGGACTGAATCTGACTTGGGAAGTGAGAGATGGCATATTGCACCACTCAAAAGGGATGGCTGATTTGCAATCCGATGAGAGCCATGAAGGACAGGAGCCGTCAACACTTGAAGGAAAAGTCATACGCATCGCCGATAGGGTCGCCTATGTCAATCATGACCTTGATGATGCCATACGAGCCGGCATACTCAAGCTTGAAGATGTCCCGAGGCGGATCAGGGATATCCTCGGCGAAACACACTCTGAACGAATAACAAGGATTGTGTGTGACATCGTTACCAACGGGCTTGATGGCGGCGAGATACGAATAAGTGACAAGGTGAGGGAAGCGCTTGATGAGCTGAAGGATTTCCTTTATGAGCGTGTCTACCTTGACGAGAGGGTGGTCAAAGCCGAAGTTGAGAAAGTGGAGCGCATGATTGAGGTCCTGTTTGATTACTACATGAATTATCCGGAGGCAGTCCCAATGCTGCGCTGTGAGATGCCATCATCTCGAGAAGAACTTGCAAGGGCAGTGTGCGATTACATCGCCGGGATGACAGACAGGTATGCGATTGACCAGTTTACGAGGATATATGTCCCGCAGGGTTGGCAGGTTGCCTGACGAAGTTATTTATCCTTGGAATGCCTGATTACGAAATCCCTCGCTGGCGACTTGCCATCGGAACTTATCCCAAGACACGGGAAGTGCGCTTGCGATGGGTAGCCATATCTTTGCCACGGTGGCGGGAGGGATTTAAACCCCGGATACTTCGGCGCTTTAGCCGGCTCTGGCGAGAGCGGCTCAAATGGCAGCGATGAGAGCGTCTTCCCAACAGGCGTTAAAATATAAGCTTCCCCCAGAGCGGTTGAAAACTTGAGAACATCGCCTTTCAGGCGGGAATGCGTTTTTGCTTGTCTCCCCCGTATGAGTTTGACATCAACTTCTCTTACGCCCCATGGGTTAAAGACCCTGCATTCTCTTCCGAGTTCGCTCTTGATGATGACATACAGCACTTCGCCCCTGTGGATCTCTGATGATACGATGAACCCATCAAATGCGCGAAGCGAGAACTTTGCGCTCCAAGTTTTCGGTATAGCTGGGGCAACAAATATTGTGCCGGTGTCGCTTTGAAGGAGCATTTCATTTATCGCCATAGCAAGCATGCCGGATGAGTCAAAGTAGCACATCTCCGGCAGCAAGCCGCCATATTTGCGGTTGCCCGGGCTATACCAAAAGCCCTGCGGGAGAAGTTGATTCTCACGGATGTGTTGCAGGAGCAAAGCCTCGGCATCCTCAGCGAGCCACAGCCTTGCAGCTTGAATTGGTGATGGATTCCATCCACAGCATATCCCTTTTATTGGGCGCTTCAAAAATGTCTGTATGGCTCGCTCCTCCTCAAGCCGTCCTTTGCCAAATACGCCGAACGGGAAGATGCCGTATAACTCAACATTTTCGCAGTTGCGCCTCTGGGGGTTTGGGGATATGTCGGCTGGAGCGAATGTCCCGTCATCCTTCAATGGCAGCGGCGCAAGTTGCTCAAGCACAATTTGCCAGCGGTTTCTTAGCTCATCATCAACGCCATAGCGCCTGCTGAGTTGGATTAGCAATGGCAAGACCCATCTCAGAGCAACTAAATCGGTGTGTGAATCCCTGACGAGCCAAAAGCTCTCCTGTGCATGCACCGGCTCAAGATGCAGCTTCCCATCGTCACCCCTCTTGAGATAGTCAAGGTAAAGTGAAACGCATTCTTTTGCGAACGGATAAAAGCGCTCCCTGAGGAAGTGCTCATCGCCAGTGTATCGGTAGTGCCACCACATTTGCAATGCGACTTCCAAGCCGACTGTCAAAATATGGCTCGTGTATTGATTGCGCCAACCCCTTGGGTCGCCATCTGCGAAAACTGTCTCCGGGAAATATGCCCCTGAGCACCCGAAGAACTTTTTAGCGTTGCGAATTGCTGCGGGCAGCATGCGCTCATATAGCCTGAAGAATGGCACGACGAGCTCAATATGGTTAGCAGCAAAAAGGCTCCATGACAGCTGGCGTTGATTTTGATGCCAATAGGCACCGCCCCAACACCGCTCATCCCTTGAGAGCAAGAAGATTCCACCGTTGAACTTCGGTGGGAACTCACCCCTTGAGCTTGCAGCCATCCAATACATGTGTAGCCACCATAGGTTTTCAAGGTAGTCGGAAATGCCGTGCTCATCAGTTAGGTATACGAACGAACGCTCCCAGAATGAATTCCAATAGCGTCTGTGCGCCTCTTTGAGCTTCTCGTAACCGAGCTTGCGAACTTCATCAAGCGTTGCGAGCGCCTTTCGCACGGCTGCATTCGTGTCTCCTATAGCAACTCCAACTGCAATGGCGATTGTGAGTTTGCCACCGCCATCTTTTGTCAGGCGCAACGCCACCCTCTCATCGCTCAATTTCTCTGGGATGGCGTCGGCATCAAGCGCTGAGGCGAGGACGCACATGCTTCTGCTGAAATGGTCGTCCGGTTCGTGCCTGGATGACTCGCATATGCCGATATATTTTTCGCCGCTCACCCACCTGTGCTCCTTATCTTTGCGCCAGAATTCAATGACGACCTTGCGCGCTGCCCGGCGGGCATCGCTGACCCGTAACATGATTGCATCAATATCCTCAGCGACAAAAGCCTCTGCTGAGATAGTGCTGTCATAAAGCTTTGCGCGCATCCTCAGTTCGCCATCGTATAGCGAGAGGCGCTGCTCAAATTCCCTTGGCGGTTTAATCCATGGGGATGGCTCGCTAATTATGCGGATGCGGCACAACGATGGAAACTCAATGCCGTAATAATCCGAATGACCAAGTTGAAACGATAGCAAATCCTCGTTCCAAACAACTGCCCCAAGCTTTCCATTGCCTATCGGAATGGCTTCAAATTCAAAGGTGGCCGGAGAGAGGTAGACAACATCGTTCCTTGATAGGAGCGCCCTAAAGTTGATATGCATCTTTCCATCGCGAAAGCAAGTTGAGGGTTTGCGTGCCATCCTCTCCGCTAATGCCGTTGGTGGTTTTGTCTCCTCGCCCCGGCTGCGCAGGGCGATTTCCTGCGGTGACAATGCCCGTGAGTAAATTCGCACCTCATCAATTGCCCCAACCCACCTACTTCCGCCGAGGCTGTCTGCACCGATGCGAAGGCTATTCTTGTTAACGCTCAACTTACCCCTCGTCAAAAACTGTTCGGCGACTATGTTGCCGTTGACAAACAGCCTGATGATGCCGAGCCGACCATCAAATGTAGCTGCGACATGCTGCCACTCATTAAGCTTCAAAATGTCTTTGGCGGTCACATGCGACGGCTCGCCGACGAAGCGCAGCGACAAGCCGGGATAGGTGTCAATCATGTAAGCTTCGTCTGTCCCAACTGTTGTCTTATCAACGATTCTCATCCCAGCTGGTTGCAAAACCTTCGGCAGAACCCAAGCCTCAATGGTGATTGCGTCTGTCAAATCAAACTCTGAGGATGGCTCAACTTCAAGGAAGCCATTACCGTCAAGCCATAGCGCATTGCCGAAGCGCCCCTCAGATATGCTGACTTTGCCCGCTGGCTTTGCATGGTGCTTTCCAAGCTCATCTCTTCCGGGCATAGCCTCATCCTCAAATCGCCACCACGCAATCAAAGTATTGGGGGCTTGCAGCTTAAGATTGTGGACGGAAGGGGAAACTTTTGTCTGCCCCGCCTCATTCAAAGATTGTCCGAGGAAAACACACAAACAGACGCACACAAAACCAACCATGCGCAAAGGGTCGTTGTTAAACTTTGCCGATTGCGCCATTAAGTTTGCCCCCTCGTCACCTCTTCTGTCTATCAGCTATCAGCTCCCCACCAACACCCACATTCTCCGGGGGGTTTTCACGAATCAGGACGATTATGTGTTCCTTACTCATCCCATAAATCTCGGCTGCAACTTCTGTGAGCCTCCTTGTTAGCTCTCTCTTCTTATCGGTATCAATCTTTGGACCATCCACCCTTATCACAGGCATTGCTCCTCCCTCCATTGGTATAGCTTGTGCGTCACACAAGTTTTATTGTCTCCGCATGTGGGTCAAATGTCGCCACCTTGCTGTGAACGAATGACAACATACCCATAATGAGTGCCGTTTGAACATGATACCCAAGGTCAATATCACTGTATGTCTTTTGCCTTGTGCGGACGCACTCAATGAAGTTGCGCATGTGCTCCTCATCCGACGCTCCCCTCTCCCGCTTAATCTCACGCCTCTCCTTCTTCACAGCCCCCTGCGGTTGGATGACTATGCCGTGACCTTCAAAAAGCATTGTCGCATCTTCGCCGCGAATTAGCGTCGGTATACCCCATTCATTTGCAATCGTTCCGAGGACGACAACAGTTATCCCCTCAGGATACTGGATGAGCATGTCAAATGTATCTGGCACATCCCTCTCACCATCGTATCGGTATTTTCCGCCGACGGCTACGACAGTTTTAGGGAACGCGACCCCGAGCGCTTTTACAACCGGAGTCAGGCAGTGCGGATAAAGGTCGGTGCAAGGTCCACCGGCATAGTCCATATACATTCGCCACCTGAAGAAGCGGGAGACATCAAACGCCCTCTTTGGTGCATCGGCAAGGAACGCTTCCCAGTTCAAGTCCGGACCGGGCTTTGCATTTGGGTCGTCAATAGGCATCCCCCTCTCACCCCAGTCACCGTGCCTGAAATAACCGCACTGGGCGTGCAACGGTTTTCCGATTGCCCCCTGCTTGATGAGCTCGGCAGCCTGATGCCAAACGCTGTCGGAAAGCCATTGCGTGCCAACTTGGAAGACTCTCTCCTTTGCCTTGACCTCCCTCACAAGCTGCTTTAGTAGCTCAAATTGCTGCCAATGAGTCAGCGGCTTTTCACAGTAAACATCCTTCCCGGCTCTAACGGCTTCAAGCGAGTTGAAGACATGAAGCCTATCAGGTGTGGCAACGATGACGGCGTCAACATCCTTGTCAGTTACGAGTTCCTTAACATCCATATATGCCCTTGCGTTGAATTCCTTAGCAGCACGCTCAAGCCTCGGTCTGTAGATATCGCACACAGCGACGATTTGGGCATTCACGCCCTTGTGCGAAAGTTCTCTGACAACACGCCCAAGGTGCATCCCTCTTCCACCGCATCCGATCAATCCAACTCCGATTCGTTCATTAGCGCCCAAGAGTTGCGGTGCGCCTGAGAGTGAATAAACTTTGCTCTTGCGCCACATGGTTGCTCCTAAGGCTGATGCAGTGACCATGCCCACAAATCTGCGCCTGTTAACAATGCCCTTTTTTGCCCGCCCGTTTGCTTCATCACGCATTTAGCTCACCTCTCAAAATGGTTTTGGTTGCTTTGCAATTTATTCTTTGGAGGTCCATTGGTCATAAATCTCATTCAACACTTTGCCGTCAGCCTTTCCGACAAATGTGATGATCAAGTAGCGCAGCCTTAAAACATCGTTTGGCTTGAGTTTGATTGGCTCATAGAATGTCGGGGCTGCGCTCAAGAAGCCGAATGGTTGGTCCATCACGAAGAACGGTGTTGGGTGTCTCGGGTTGCTTGGGTGACTGAATATCGCAACTGTGCACAGAGAGCCGTTCGCGTTGCCAAAGTAAGCGCACCAACTCGCCCTCTCACCGTTTGCTCTCTTTATCTCCGTTGTGCCGTTTGAGTTGAGCACATTGCCCCCATTCATGCTTCTTATGAATCGTATGCCCAAGCCATTGTATTGAGCACCAGACAAGGTAAGTTCCTCATTCGCTGTTAGCTCACTCTCCCAAACGAACATCGTCAAATCTTTACTTGGTGGGAACGCCGTCAATGTTCTGCGCTCAATGAGCAAGGCTTTGCCAGTTGCCTCTACAACCCAATGAATGAGCGCCGTAATCTTGGCTAACTCACCGGCAACCAAGCGCTCAAAGCTTCGGTGAACTATTCTCCCAGTTGACTCACCCCAAAAGTCTGCGCCGTTGATATTTGACCAACCTATGAATAAACCCCTATGGTGCTTGTGGTCAGAAGGTGAGTCAAGTGTTATGGCAACGCCGTTTGCATTCCATATCGGGTGAACATACGGCTTTGGATACGAGTGGCTGTAGCGATACTCAAACAGCTGCCTCCCGCCAAACAGCACGGTAACCTTCTCGCCATCCTTGTGAATGAGTTTGAACTTCTGGGGCTCATCTTGAACGGCTGGAGCGACTGCTGATGCATAGCTGAGCAAAAGCGCATACAACCCATAGCGGACGGCTAAATCCACCCCCAACCACCTCTCGCCAGTAGGATGGGCTTTTGGCTACGCCTCTCCTTCTCGCATTCGCAGCTTAAGCCGCTCTACTTGGTCATCTCAATGATTGACTTAAGGTATGTGATGCTCTTTGCAGCTTGCTCCTCAGTGCCACATTCAACCGATAGGACGCCCTCATACCCAGCATCCCTTAGCACCTTTACTATTGCCTGCCAATCAATTACACCATCGCCACAGGCGCATCCAACCGGCGTGCCGGTAACCTTCCCTCGCTCGTCAACGCTTTGCTCAATGCTTATATCCTTTGCATGCACATGAACAACTCTGTCTGCAACCGCTTTTAGGAACTCAACAGGGTCGTTTCCAGCAAGGTAACAGTTGCCCGTGTCAAAGTTTACCTTGAACATGGGTGATGGAACGAGTTCAAGAAGTCTGAGGAGTGTATCAAGCCGTGTCGTATAGATTTGATGGGGCTCAAGCGCTATGTATATGCCATGCCTTTCGGCAATAGGCAGGACGCGCTTAAGCGTATAGCGCATTATCGCAAATGCCTCTTCATCGTCTTCAATCCAATATGGCTTAGGTCCTTCATCAGTGTTCACGACTGGCGCACCGATATCGGCAGCCCATCTTATTGCTTGTGTCAGATAAGGCACCGCTACCTCTGGCTTCATGAGCGGTGAGTGCGCCGACAGCCCGGAGCACTTCAGTCCAAGTTCGTCAAGCATCGCCTTATAGTAAAGTGGGTCTTCTTCCATGCTCAACATGTGGTAATAGCCGGCTTCGGCAAGCAGGTCTCTTCCAGTTGCGACGCATGGCTCAACATACTCGTAGCCAAGTTCGGCTGCCTTGCGAATGCCATACTCAAACGGCTTATCAGCGTGCCTAACAAATTCAAGGTTTATGCCTATGCTCATCGCCATGATGCTCACCTCTCATATTGGCATATGAATGCACCCCTCCCCTGCCGAACTTCCTCTCAAATCGGAAGTATAGGCTTGCGAGTCTAAGGAGTAAACGGGCGCCTCTTTAACCGGTTGTTGGGGGAGCGCACAAACTTAACCGAAAGTTGGGCAAGCTATTTTCCACATCGCTTTGCATCATTTAAAATGTTGACATTGTGGTGTGGCATGAGCATCTTGCTTACGACTTTCAGGCTCAAAAATTGCGCACATTCCCTTTAGCGAAGTGATCCGGTGTGGCGCGACATAGTATCTTGTTCATGACTCACAGTTTTGAAGCTTGTGCTATTTTTCTTTGCGGTGTGATGTAACCGAAATTTGTGCGGACTTAACCGCCTTTGAACATGCTCTGGGAAAGTGAGCGGGTGATTCTGTGCCTTTTGGGGGTGGTGATTCGTGGACATAACATCATTTGTATCTTGTGATGCAGCTTCCTGTTGGCGCAGCCATCCGGAGGAGTGGCAGCCAACAGTGGATGAATGGTGCAAGCTTTATAGCAGATCGGTGCGCAAGCACTCATGGGTGCAATATGGCGGGATGAAGGTCTACGGCTTAACCATAACCGATGACTATGAGCGCCGAGCTGAAAAGGTTATTCGTCTGCTCGTCACAGTGCCACACGCTCATGAACCGGCTGGGACTGCAGCGTGCGTGGATTTTGCATGCCAACTCCTGACCGGACACCACATTGATGGCACCGAGAGCAAGCTGCCAATTGATGAGATACTTTCTAAGGCGCTGATCACGCTTCTTCCCGACACAAATCCTCAGGGCAGAGCCAGAAGCCCAGTAAGATGTTGGGATGGGACAATGTATGACAATGATGCTTTTCTCAAAGTGGCATTTGGGATAGCTAAGGATGGAAGCCGATTTGGACGCTATCCACAATGGCGCTACAGCGAACATCACCCAAGAGCTATTGGCATCATTTACGAGCAGATCGGCGATGACATGTTTGTTGAGCCGAACACTAACCGAAACTCAACACACGCCATCGCGATTGACGAATGTTACCGTGTGTATCGCTACACCCACTACCTTGAGATGCATCAACACGAGGTTGATGAAGCGGTCTTGTTACCAGCTGACTATGACGAGCTGGACGATGCCGAGAAGGTTAAGTTGAGGGAATGGTCGGAGAGCATCATCAACTCGTGGAAAAGGTTGGGTGCAAATCCAGCTGAAGAGCCGTTTGTGCCATATCGTGGGCAGCAGAGGCAGCAGTTCCTCAAAGCATTTTGGGAGGGCAAAGGTTATGACATGGTCAAGTTAAGCATTGAGGTGCGCAACAATAGGCATACAAGCACCGATGAGCCGACACCACTTGAGCATCAGTTTAAGATGGCTCTGTGTGCGCTCACAGTTAGCACTCTCCATTTGCTCGGGCTTTGATTTTTCCTATCTCGCAGCGAATCCAATTTCGGTGCGATGAACCATTTTACGATTTGCGAATGGCGCACAAAAATAATGAGGTGGCTTTGCTCTGTCTCGCTATGCTCCACACTGATGCGATGCCCTTAAGTAGGTGTGTTTCTCGTCTCGCAAGTGGCATCTTTTCTCAAAGGATGAGTCAGATGGGTGCTGGTTCGCATAAATTGGAGCAATTAACGCTGTGAATGAAAATGGAGGTGAGGATGCAGTGCCTTCGGACAAGAAGAAGCACCGCAAGAAAGTAAAGAAGCATTGGCAGAAGAAGCGCCGCCGCATGCACAGGCACAAGAAGAAAAACCGCTAATTTTGAGGGGCTTTTTCGGGCAGCGATTTAGCGGATGGCAAGTGGCAAGTGCTAAATCGGGAGGCATTATGAAGCTGTCAAGGGTGAGATAGGCATCAAATGCGCTGCAATGGGTCTGAAGATAAGAGCGAGAAAGGTGTGCTTTATGTTTGCGCAACGCCCATAGGCAACCTCCGTGATATAACGCTGAGAGCGCTTGAAGTGTTGCAGGCGGTTGATTTCGTTATTGCCGAGGATACAAGGGTGGCAAAGCGTTTGCTAAATCGCTATAGGATAAAGAAGCCGCTGATAAGCTTTCACGAACATTCACCAAAATCTCGGTTGCATCACCTGCTTCATTTGCTTGAAGATGGAAAGAGCCTCGCCATCATTTCCGATGCCGGCACACCTTGCATTTCCGACCCCGGTGCTGAAATTGTCAACGCCGCTTTATCGCGAGGTTACAAAGTGGTGCCTATCCCCGGTCCGTCAGCTGCCATTGCAGCTCTCTCAGTGGCTGGCATAAGAGCGCAGCGCTTTATGTTTTTGGGCTTCCTGCCAAGGAACCGAAGAGACAGGGTTGAACTTCTGAACGGAATTAAGCATTGGCGTCATCCGATTGTCATCTACGAGGCTCCGCACAGGCTTGTAGAAACAATCAGGGAGCTGTTTGATGTCCTCGGCAACCGCAGGCTTGTCATGGCGAGGGAACTCACGAAGCAGTTTGAGGAGATATTTGCCACCGATTTGGAGAGCGCACTCAGGCGTTATACATCGGTTAAGCCGATCGGTGAGTTTACCCTCGTCATTGAAGGTCATAGGGAAGATGTTCGTGATGAAACTGCGGGGCACGATAATGCTGAAATTGATGCCTTCATACGGAAGGAGCTGGAGCGAGGCTTGACCACAAGAGAGATAGTCAAAAGCCTAATGGAGAGGTTTGGGATGCAGCGCAGAGATGCATATAAGCGAACGATAGCCATCCGTGAGTCAATTCAGTGCTCTCAGTGAATTCCGCCTTAGCGCTTTTTAGCATCGCTATGGCGAAGCCGCATCACGCAAATCCTGAGAAGCGATCACCCTGAAGTTATCAATGTTGAAGTAATCTCCAGCTCTGTTTCCGCCAATGCCGCAGCGCAGATATGTCTCATCTGGCACCGCAAAACATATTTCGCTCACCGGAATTGAAGTTGCCCATGGGAAGAGTTTCTTGAGAAAATCATATAGGCGCACCGTTGCAGTGTGCCATTTGCCGTCTGCAATCACATTCTCAACTTTACCGATAAGCGGTGTTGTTCCATCAGGCTGCTCCCCACCCGTGAACTCAATTGCATAGTAATTTCCGAATGCCCTTATGTAGAGATTGACTTTGACGCTTGGTGGCACTTTATAGTCAAACTTGAGCAATGGATACTGAGCGGCATCAAATGCGCCAATGCCAGCCCATACGGTGAAGTGACCACCGCCCTTTGGTGTGAGCACCTTTAGACTGCGCTTGCCAGTTGATGCAGTTGAGTCATCAAGCATAACTATTGCACCATCAGTCAGCCATTTTCCACTCCAACCACATGCATCTTTTTCAAAGTCGTGTGCGACCGTCTTTCCCGAGGGGTTTGTTGGAGTCCCTTCAATGAATGCCCGCTTTGCGGTGCGCTCAACATCGCATGTGCACGGTAACTCGCTCGGTGGCTCCATACGCTCATACCAAATGCGCACCCGTGCCACCATCAACATGTTGTGGAATGTCCAAAGTGCGACTTTGCCACCACCAATTGGTTTACTATCTTCGTATTCAATTGCAAGCTTGTCGTCAACGAAGTAACGCAGCTTTGAGCCAAGCTTCTCCACACGGATGTAAAACCAATGTCTGTGGAAATCCGGGTTGGAACTCGTCGGGTTTATCATCCTGAACTCATTGGTTGATGCGACGATTTTATCTTTGCGCAGCATCGCCGTCAATGTGTTTCTCCAACCGGCGAATATGAAACTGTAGCCGCTGTCAAGGTTCAGACCATCACCGCATATCGTCAAGTTCAAATCGCTTGGGTGGCTATACCCCGGGCTTCTCGGCAAATCCATCGCTATCGTCATGAACGCCTCAACAACGATGTCGCCATTAAACGAGGGCTTGCTCCATAGCGTTGGGCATTCGCTCACACCGCCGCCAAACCACCCCCAAGATGGGTCACATGCCCATCTTGGCGCAGTTGACCATTCACCACGCCATGCCCACCAAAGTGTTGGTGCATTGGCAAATGTATCGTCAATGACATTTGTCGCCCAAACCCTGATTGCGTTTATTTGGATGTTGAATCCGTTTACCACTAACGCGAGCTTGTAGCCGCGAGAGCGCTTGCCAAGCTGAGCTTTTGCGATTTCTCCCCCGTTAATGCATGCGCTGACCTTTTCACCGATGAGTTTAAATCCCAACTCATCACTCAAACTGTCCGCATCTATGTTAAGCTTACCGCTTGAGCTCACTTTGTTATCCACCAGAAGTTCGTAGGTAAGCCCGTGAAGACGCAAAGTGCATGAAGAGCCTTGTCCGCTCAAAGCGTCGCTTGGTATGAAGCTAACTTTAAGTTCCCCAGTTGAGCTTCTCAAGCCAATTGGTATGCTCACAGACACATCTCCGAAGAACAAACCGCGGTGCTCCAAGTAGGTTGAGCCATCTTGCGATTGCCTTTTAACCCAGTCCCCAATTGGCGATGCCCACTGTGCCATTGTCTCCTCACGCTGAAAGCCTTGGGCAATCTTTGCATAGGAAGCTGGAAGCAGCTCCTGCGAGCCATCCCAATGCATTACGGCAAAGTCATCAAAGCATGCTGAAGTGCCGATGATGCACAAACCAGCATTGCCCTCAATGAACTGCGGTCTCTTTGCCTCACAGACTTTTACGCCATCAACGAATGCCTCAACAACGCTTTCATTGAATCGCATCGTCATCCGATACCATTGCTTAGGCTCATAACCGATAGGGGCGCTTGACATAACCCGCTCAGCCCCATCAACGATGCTCACAAGCTCAGCTCTTTTTGCGCTATGTCGTGAAGCCAAACGAAACATGATGTAGTTATTGCTGTCCTGATAGCATGAGATTATCCCGACAGCACCATCACCATCAGCGCGCATTGAAACATCAACGGTGTAGGTGTCCCAGAACCAATAGCCAACTGTGGAAATCGCAATTGCCTTATCGGTCGGCTTGCCATAATAAGCGAATGCGTTCGCCGTGCGCAATGGCTCTGGAGCACCAACGCTCGTGCGCAATGTTTGCGTCTGCCCAATTGACCAGTTGCCACTTACGGTCTCCCATGCTGATGGTTCCTCAGCTCTCCTCATGAAATCGTCCATGAAGCAAACCGGCTCAATCGGCTGGTAGCGAGGCTCCGTCTTGAACATATCGTTGCTTGCCTCATAGCACACTCTCCCGCCAGAATACTTATCATCATGGGCGATGATTATCGGCGCGCCGTTCACAACTACAGCGATGCGATGTTTATCCTTTGCGTCCCTTCGTTGAATTGTTAGCCGCCACGGCTTAATTTGTGTTTCCTTCGGCAGCTGAGCTGCTGCAATGCGGCGCTGTGCATTCCCGTCAAGCCTGTTCAAAGCGGCATTGGTTGCGGTTATAGTGACGACATATCCAGTGGCATTGCTATTTTGATTCAACACAGCCTTAAAGACCGTCCCCTTAGCCCATTGGTTCGTCGGCAAGAATTGCGCAGCGACATTGAATGATGGGTCGCAGTCCTCTTCAAGCGTTGCCCCAAAAGCTGTGCTCATAATGGCACACAGCAGCAAAGTGGTTGACACAAGCCAAAACTGCAATCGCACAATACATCTCCCCCTTCAACTGTTTTTCATAAGCTGCAAAACCTTATCAAGCCTTTAGCCGTGAACCCCAACCATTGTGAAGCATCCTCACCTTTTGACGCCTCAATGTGCATGCAGTTCGTAAAGGATTCGCAGATAGATGCGGTAATCACCTTGTAGCCGGCAGCGATTGAGCCACCATTATGGTTTCTTACCGATTCGCTGCACCGCATAGCAAACCATGATGGCAAAGATTGCAGAGACTGTGCACAGCGTGATGAATGCCCCCACCAAATAACTCGTTGGCAGGAAGGCGAATATTATTTTGTGTCTTCCTGGCTCAACTCTTACCGACATGAATGCTCCGTTGGCGCAATGGACAGTTGTCGGCATCCCATCAATGAATGCTTTCCAACCCGGATGAAAACACTCAAGCCATATTAGCCAGCACGCACGCTTGGCATCACATTCAACTTCGCAAACCTCATACTCCCATTTCCTCACATTAAATTTGTTGCTGCTTGCTGCATGTGAGGCGGGTGCTTGAGCGCTGTCTTCACCAACGGTGATATTTTTAATGCTGCCCATGGGTAACAGCGCCACCTCCGCCCTCGGATTGAAGTGAGGTCTTGTAATAAGTTTGATTGCCTCCTTAGTTGAACGCATTATGTGTGCGTGTTCAACGGGGTAGAGCAACGGCAACGCCTTGGCATCTTCGTAGACGAAAATACCGTCCTTGGTCTTACCTCTTAACTTCAGCCCTTTGCGTTGCCAGACTGATATGATGCACCTTACGCCAGCCAACCTGTAAAGATGCTCGTTATTACTGTGCCACAAATCCCTAAAACGAACAAATGACAATGCCCACAACGGGCGTGAGAGCAGTTCCCCTTCTGTATCAACGGCGCGCCTCAGGGCGAGCAAATTCAGTGAGGGCTTGAGCAATTCAATTTGTGCCCTTGTGATGGCATCTTGAAAGTTTGAAAACTTTTCGGCGCGAAGATATCCGTTTGCGAGCACAGCTGGCGCAACAGCGAAGCGCTCACTAAAGTATCGCTCATGTTCGCCAACGAACTTAGCAGCACTTGCAGGGCGCTCAATCAGTTCGTGTTTGACACCGACAGAGAAGTGCATCCCGAGTGAAAGCAAAAACAACTCACAGGTTAATCCGAGCGTGAGCAGCAACGCATCAAATTTAGAGAAGCCCCTCATTGCCCAACGCATAATTAGAAGCGCATACCACCAAAGCAGAGCGAGCAAAAGCAAATCAAGCAAGAGCGAAAATTCATCTTGCCCCCGTCTCCAATGAAGCAGCAAAACTGCCGTCAGGCAAGCAGCATAGAGCGTCACAAAAATGAAAAGCAGTCGGAAGAGCGCCAACTTGCGCCCACTCGCCGATCCCGAGCCCAAATTCCCCAGCCCTTCCAAAAGACTATGCAGCCCAATTGAGGATAGGACAGAGATTCCAAGCGTGTATATGATGAGCCACCTTGATGGGCAACGCAGTCTGAACATAAAAGATGCAATTGGCGAGAGCAGTTTCCAGAGTGGATTATAAATTCCGAATGAAAGGATCAATGATGCCAACGCCATTGCTGCGAAGAATATGGCGAAGCGGTTGCGCTTGAGAAAAGCCATAACGCAAATGAGCGACAGCAAGATTGTTGAGTGCCCGACAAATGCAAATGCCTCTTCGGGGGAAATCACCCCGGTTAATGTGAAGCCTGTTAGAAATGTGCCGTAGTAGTTTGGCAGCGTGCTTGATATGAGCCAGTAAAGCGGCGGGAGAGAACCGTCGGAGGCGAATTTGAATGATGCGGTTCTTGCCGAGAACATTGCCACCTCCATTGATGGCATGGTTTGCAATGCAGATATTCCCAAGCCCACCGCAATTGCGGGGAGCCAAAATAGAATGCACCGATGCCAGCTCACTTTGACATCAATAGCAATGAAGACGCTGAATGCGATTGCGGCAATGATGCTGTAGTATGCAAATTGCGAACCTGTAAGAACTTGCAAGGATATGACAACACCGCAAGCTATCGCCCAGATGATTTTTCGGCTTCGCCTTTCATTAACGCTCAATCCCAGTTCTCCGGACGCAAACATCGTTAGCGCTTTGTGCACGATCAGGAGCAACAGCGGCAGATATGGATATGCGAGCACATGGATCAAATGAGCCATATGACCCTGAATGAAACCGCTGAGCATATATGCAATTGCGCCAAAAAGTGCCGCCGTCTCTTTCAAGCGCAGGCAGGTCCGTAAGAAGACATACAAGATGCACCCAGCGAGAAGGATATGCAACCATAGCACGAGCGATATGCCGTAGTGTGTTGGCAGGGGCAATGTCAACCAAAGTGGCGGGTAGAAGACCTGATACTGCGGTTCCGCGAGCGCAGCTATGCCCATGTTGGAATACGGCTGCCAAAGTGGCACCTGCAGGTTGAGCAAGCGTTCGGCAACATAGCTCCTAACTGGGTAGAAGAATGTGAGTATGTCGCCATACCACAATGCTTCGCCAAAGATGATTTGCCTGCGAAGCAAAAATGTTGCAAGCAGCGTTAACACCATTATCGGTGCCACTGCTTTGGCGATTCTAATGGCAAAGTTGGATTTGGTCATCTCCGTATGAACTCCTATGACAAAGTGATGGTCAGAAATAAAGCTGGCACAGTTTCAATTGTAGGCTGAGCATCCTTGGAGAGTGCGCCACCCAATGTGGCAGCAGTGCAAACATTGCGAATGATACGCGATTCGTAGTCCGCTGTGAAGCACCGAAACGGCGTTAAGAATCCGCCTTGAACACATTTGACAGCGCTACACTTCATTTCGTGCCTTACTATAAACTCTTAGCACCATACACGATTTGCTCGCTGCCGGTGCGCCAACTTTTAACAGCTCATGAAAGCCACCGCTCAATTTACTTCTCGGTTTGACGGTTGTTCTCTTCAAGGCATTACCTGTCGGATAATCAGTTTCGCTCTTTACTTCAAACGCTGTTGGTATGCGCTTTTTTCACAGCCATGCTACTTAGCCCATAGTCGTTGACGAAATCTCTTAGCGCCGTCTTTAGAGGGCGAAGAATATTTTCGCCAAATGAATTTGGCGCTCATTTGCTTCGTCATCAACCACTGGCTAAAGCCAGTGGCATGGATAACCAAAGCACTGGGAAGGTTTGTAGCTTGTAGCAAAAGGCATTCGGAGGGCAAGCCTACTGGCTTGCCGAATTTCTTTCGGCAGGACAACAACCACGCCCTACGATTTTTTCTTTGCTGGAAAATTTTCGGCTCGGCAGTAGCCTCGCCCTGCGGAAACGAACCTTGACTTTTCGCCTCGCACCCATTTTTGGCTTGGCGGTAACCCCGCACTCTGAAGCAAACTTTGAATTCAGAACCTTGCACTCAACATTGAACTTGGCTTGGTAGCGCAAAAAGCGAAGCTGATTATCTGTCAGGGCACTATCTGTGATGTTGATTCCCTAATCCCCGTTCCCAAACTTTTCACTTCCCAAATTGTTGCACTGATCTTTGAGCTGTGCCATGTCAATCTCGGGGTTGCAATCCTTTGAAGCTGCGCACTTAGCCAACCAGTCGGGTCAACCTGCCATAGCCTGCACTCAATCACGAGTATGCGTCTGTGCCTATTGAGCAAGTTTCGCAGCCATGTAGTTGCAGCTGCCCGTTCAGCTTCTGTAACAAGCGATGGCGCATCTTTATACTCCCTCTGCCCGTTATAGTAGAGCTTGAAGGGGAAGCTTCCCACAGGCGCATTGAGGATGATGAATTCAAATTCCCGCTCGTGCGCCATAGCAAATTGTGCAGCGCCACGCCAGTCTTCCCGAAAATAACGACTGTCATTAAATTGGCTGTGTGTTCCGATGCAATGGAGTATAAGCAAAATGGCAATCGTCAATCTCGTGTTGGCTACGATGAGCCTTTTGTGTAGTGAGCTTAAAGCCGAGCGCGCAGTTGCAGCGTTGCAGGCGAGCAGAAGTGATAGCGGGACTATACCATCAATGACGCGTTGCCAACGGTTAAACTCATGGATAAGTAATGGCGCTATGAGTAACAAAGCCAAGTGTATAACTAACCATGTGAGCATCAGCATCAGTGCTTCCCTGTCTTGTCCTTCACCATAGCGAGTGACGCTCCTAAGAGACATGTATACAGCGCTAACAACACTAATTGCACAGGTGATGGATGCTATAAGTGTGAGCGTAAGAACGGATGATGCACTTTGACTCAAGCCATATTCGTAGCCGACAAAATCATTCATCAAGAAAGCTGCAACTACTTGGACGCCAGTTTCAGTTGGTGACACTTTTGTGCCCATCACATTTGGCTGCAAGAGGACGAAGGCAAGCCAAAAGAGCAGTGCAAGCATAGCAGCAATATCGGCAGCCAGCAAGTGGAGTGAGGCGGTGTTGTGCCGTCGTCTAAGTTGTGCACCAGCACAAAGCACTCTTGCAAGCCAAGGCACGAATGCCATGTAGCACGAATATAGGCTGAGCAAACTTACAATGCAAAAAGCCACAACACTTGACAGCCGTATCTTGTCGCATTTACCCGCAGTTCCTGACCGCCGGTCTCCACAATTCAAAGCTTCAATCCAAAGCAAGCACGCAAACGCCGATAAGAAGGTGTATAACATGTATGGGCGCGCCTCTTGCGAAAAGCGAATTGCACCGGGATGGAGCACAAGCAAGCTTGCAGATAGCAAAGCGCATGCAATGCCACCGATGCGCATCCCGATTAATGACACGACAAAAATTAGCGCAGCGCCAGAGACGACAGAGACCAATCTCAACGAAATTTCGCACTTGCCAGTGCTATCAAATTGGCATGAAGCACAATCCGTTAGGCGCACAATTGTATACGACAGCAAACAATACAATGGCGGATGACGATCCTCACTGGCTATTCGCCCGAGCATCTTCGGTAAACTCTCGCAGCACCAGCTTGCCGTAAATGCTTCATCAATCCAAAGACTTTGTTCGGTAACGAAGCCAAGCCTGACTGCGAGCGCAAAGAAAGCTACAGCCAAAAAAGATGCGCGGCTCAGCAATGGCTTTGCCCTCCTGCAGTGCGATTTGCTCCATGTGCCTTTAAGACGCTCTAAACAAATGTTGACGAGGGCTTCGCTTTAGTTAATCTTAGTCAATGATAGCGATATGCGAACAACTATGCCTGGAATCGTTCGCTGCTGGGGAGTGCATTTGCAATTTATCAATGATGCATCAATTCATTATTGGTGGTTCAGGTGAACCTCCATATGGCAGGGCAAAACTGTGGCAACAATTTTTAGTGTGCGCTGCAGTTGGCAAGCCTAAAACAAAAGATGCGGTAAAGGAGGCGCAAAATGAATTGTGCAATCAAAGGTGAATGCACAATCAGGCGTTGACATTCACATCGGTTCTTACTATATTGAATAGCGGGTGTGTGGGCGTTCAAATTCATGAATGAGGGAGGGTGATAAACAATGCGCAGCAAAGCGACACTGATTTTAAGGAGGCGCAATCTGATTGGCTTCACGCTGATAGAGCTGCTGGTGGTGATTGCCATAATCGCCATCCTGGCAGCGATACTATTTCCAGTTTTCGCAAGGGCGAGGGAGAAGGCGAGGGCGACCGCCTGTTTATCTCATGCTAAGCAAATTGCTTTAGCCGTTGCACAGTATGTTCAGGACTACGATGAACGCTACCCATCCAATCACTTTGCCATTTACTACTTGGCTGTGCAGCCTTACATCAAAAACATTGATGTTTGGCGTTGCCCAAGCGGCTCAGGAAACTACCCAGTGCAAGGAGGGTTCTGGGGCTTGGGTTCAACAGTCCTTGCTCACATGAAGACTGGTTGGGCGGCAAACTCGGATGTGATGGGTGGATGGAACAACACCACACCAAAAGCTCTGTTCATGATTAGATGGCCGAGTGAGATGGTATTGATGGCAGATGCGGATTGTTGGAGCCCGTATGAAGCCACAACTTCGCAAACAGTGCAAGCCGCATTTTCCGCCTGCCGTGATGTGGCTCATGTCTTCTTCAACCCGCGTTGGGGCATTGAACCAATGCGCAGTGGCGGACGCATCGGACCAAAGCATAATGATGGGGCAAATTACATCTTCGCAGACTACCATGT
>JANXAS010000026.1 GCA_025062195.1 Armatimonadota bacterium | reverse complement strand
GTCCAATATGATGCTGCCACTGGAACCTACACTTGCACAACAGACCAAAATCTCAATGATTCAGTTAATATGCCTGGAACCTTTACAGGCGAAAAAACGAGGGCTTCATCAAATGTTCTTGGGAACAATGTTGGACATAACTTCCAAATAACTCTTGAACCAGGTTCTCCAAAGCCAACGCAAAATGGCAGATTTTCTTTGGTGGACGATGATAGGCTAAGGGATGGGCAAGATGTTCCGATGCCTGGAGAAAGAGAAAAAGAGGCTCTTAAAGCAGCCATGAAGGAAGCATATGTAGAGGTCTTATTTGATGTGGGTGACAACAATAACTTTGTGCCTTTTCAACTAAATATGCCGTTTGATATCCTTAAGGTTGACGGTGGTTTTATCATCCCTAATCCTAATGCTGTTATTAACGCACAAGATTGAGATACCCGTGCGCAGAACAATACAGATTATTGGGTGGCTTACATTTTGATGTGTTTTCAGAGTGATATGAAGAGGGATAGTGATCCCGACACTGAAAGAATGGAAAGTGAATTTGGGATAACTTTGGACAGTCAAGGTTGTTTGCTGGCTGGTAGTGAGCAACAGGCAAGTGATGCTTTATCATTAATGGCATCAAAGCTCAGCAAAGGATGCTCGTATTATGACAAAATAGACCAAGAAGATGAATTATCAATGCAGAAGATGCGGAAGCAAAATACCGTTAGTAACGGTCAAAACCGATATGGAAACCCAAAATATCACTGCAAGGATTGTGGAGTCTATGGAGTTTTTCAACCTAAAGTTCGCTATAGTGAAGAGGAAAAGGAAGGAATCTTAAGAGCCTATCGGGGGAGACTTAGCATGAGGGCAATAAAGTGCATCACTCTTTACTCAAAAGTTTGTTGGTTTGTAGTAGGGCACGGAGCAAAACAAAGTGCCGTAATTGAGTGCAAGGTGCGGAGTGCTAAGTGCAAAATAAGACAACAATATTGAACCCCGCACATTGCACTCTGCACAGATTTTACGCCACTGCGCTTTCGCTTCGTGGCTAACTACGAACTTGGTGGCTGTGAGTTCGTATTAAGGCACAGAACGAAGTAAATTGCCGTCTAACTCTTTCTGGTTTTTAACGCCACTACGCCTTCGCTTCGTGGCTAACTACGAACCTAACCAGCGAAGTTTGTAATAAGAGCAAAGCGCAATTTTGGTGTCTCAAGGCAGACTTTAGTCAAATGGCTTAAAAAGTCCCGAATCTTCCCTCCATTTCTCAGACCCTTTTGCCTTCTGATGAGAGGGACATTTTGGAGATTGATGAGATGGAAAGTTTTGTTGGGAAAAAGAGCAAAGAAGGTGGTTATGGGCAGCCCTTTGCAGTAGGACTAAGCAAATTGTGGCTTTTGTCATTGGAGACAGGTGAAAAGAGACGAGTAGTAGTCTTTTGGAGTCAATCCCTTTGTAATACCATTTCAAAAAATTTTCGTAAAATGTTTTAGGGCGAAGGCACTGCTTATGCCGAAAAATTGCTGTTTATAGGGCGCGGTTTTATACCGCGCCGAAGAAATTTTCGGCGGGATATGAAATCCCGCTCTACATAACGACGATTTTTTAAAATGGTATAATATGTCATTGTCTTAGTTTCAGTGGTTTTGGGAAGTCTATAATTTGGTTTTTCTGAAGGGGACACATAAACAGGTTGAGAAAAGGAGTGGGAATTTGGAGCACATAGAACGATGGTTCAATACTGTTAGGCAAAGGCTTGTCTGTTATGTTCGCAAGAGTTTGTCTTTTTCCAAAACTGATTTTTACCACGAGTTAGCGACATATTGGTTCATAGTGGAATACAACTTGACCACTACCGAAGAGATTTCATCTATCCTCAATGTTTCACCGACCTGCTGTGACTTTCCCTTGCGAACTTTCATTGACATTGATAGGTCAGTGATTGATAAAGAGAGACAAAAACACCATCTTTTATGATGGTTCGGATAAACCAAAAGCTGAAACCAAAATTGCCGCTAAAAATGGCCAAATTGGTGCCCTCTTGGGTCTTAACATCCCAAAGAAAATGTGCTACTATGTTTTGCGACAAGAAGCAGAGTCAAGGAGGGAAGGAAGAAAGGAAATAAAGAGGGCAGCTTTGGAAAAGAGAGCTCTTTTGGAGGGTTCTTCTTTATCTCTCCACATCCCTTGCATTTTGTTTCATCTTGCTTTCTTTCCCAAGCATTCCTCAACCTCAAGTAAACTCATACCATTCATCCAGTTTGGGTTCCTGAGGTGAGAAAAAAACCATGCCTAAAATAAATTGCCCAGCCATGGATTGTTCTGCAAACTACAAAGTGAGGGCTTTTTAAGCTATAGGTTTGTCGCTTACGGGCAGGGCGGAGTTGGTATAAGGCGAAGGCTGCAATTATTCGGGATGCTATCCGAACTTATCTGGCTCAACCTACCTGATGAATTTATCCCAACTGTGTAAGTCCTATCAGAGTAACATGACTGCTGTTTGAATTGTGAGATGACGAAAATTCTCACAGTGTAGCGTGCCAATTGTGGGCGACGAAATTTAAAAGACAGTCGTGGAGAAAATGCTGCGCTACATGGGTTGGATGTCACCTTAAGTTTTTGAAGATTGTTTAATGGGCGCTATCGTGCAACGAAATCAAGTTGCAGCGATGATGGTTCATAGCCGGCTTTAAACACTGCCACAGCACCATAACCAACGACCTGAGAGTAGTCTCCGATTATATCACCAGAGGTTGAGTAGCCGAGCACTTTAGCGCTCTCGCAGCCGAGCTTTCGGCAGGCGTAAAGCAAAGCGGCAGTCGGACCATACCCGCACATTGTCACCCTGTGCTTGCGCACGACATCAAAGACACCGTCAGGATCAATCGCCTCAATTCGCTTCAGGATAAGCTCGTCCTTTTTCTTGGCTTGGCTTTGTGGCTCATAGTGGGTGAAATCGGTGCTTGCTATTATGACGGCATTGGTATCATGGATGACTTGTGCGATTGTATCACCAAGCGTCATCGCTACATCTTTTGTCTGGTGACCAATCATGACGGGCACAATCGGCACAGATTGCCCAAAGCAAAATTGAATGAATGGGACTTGAACCTCAAGCGAATGCTCATATCTGTGTGCTAATTCGCTTTCATCTGCGATCGGGCATGCCTCAACAAGCCTCTTTGCTACATCTGATGCGATTAGCACTTCGCCAAGGGGCGTCACCCAAACACCCTCAGGGTATACTGAGACATCGCCAGCTAAGCCGTGATGGTCGGGTCCGATGATGATGACTACTTCAGGTGTCCTTTGAGATGCAATTGCAAAGTATGCCCTTGCTGCTGTCGGTCCGGAATACATATAGCCGGCGTGCGGGCATACCAAGCCAATTATTGGCATATCAGTTCGTCTTTCATTGTCGGGTGGGGGCAACTTCCCTGGTCCAAGACGGTGAAGGAAACAATTCTCAATTTGGCGGCGCAATCTCTCCGCGGTCCCTTCGTAGAAACTTCCGGCGACTGCTGGCATCCTTCGTCCCATCATAACCACCTCACTTAATGCGATTCCAGTTAAGTAAAGTTATATGCTCTTCACTACAAACTTTAGTTAGGTTCGTAGTTAGCCAACAAGCGTTAGCATAGTGGCGTCCTAAATTGTCCCTTGTCTCTTGTCCCGTGTTCCATTTTTGACGGCACTCCGCTTCGCTCCGTGCCTTACTACGAACCGGCAAACTTTGGTTAAGTTCGTAGTTAGCCACGAAGCAATAGCGAAGTGGCGTCAAGTTGTTGCAAGTGCAATGTTATCATTTTGCTTGCACCTTGCACTCTATGTTCACTTTGACAGCACTACGCTTCGTGCCTTACTACAAACTACAAACCAACAAACTTTCGTCACTTAGAGGGCGAGGCTACTGCCAAGCTAAAAACTTTCTTGACGGCACTCCACTTCGTTGCGTGCCTTACTACGAGCCAAATAGCAGGTTGGTAGTTAGCCACGAAACAATAGCGAAGTGGCGTCCTATATTGCCCCTTGTGTCTTGTTCCATTTTTGACGGCACTCCGCCTTGCTCCGTGCCTTACTACGAACCGGCAAACTTTTGAGTGAAGAGCAATCCTCTAAATTGCTTTTACACAGATGTTTGCCATCTCACAGCAAGGCATGGCTGAAGCGCGATGCCACACCCCAATTGCACCGTATCCATTAGTGTTTGATAGCTAAATGCAAGCCTGCCCAACAGATGGCGTAAATGATGCTCTCACTTTTGCGTCTCGACAAAATACTCCATTACGCAGCGATACACATTACAGCTCATGACAAGCTCATCAATCGTTATGCTCTCCCAATCGGAATGCGCCCTGTGTAACTTACCGCCACCATAAACTACCGCACAAATGCCTCTCTCAATCAAGTTGACCGCATCTGTCCAACTATGGTAGCCGATGCATTTCAATGGCTCGCCACACAAATTCTCGTGCGCCCTTTTAAATGCATCAACAAGCGAAGCTACAACATCATCATTCAAGTCAAGCACTACTGGTTGCGAAATGTCAAGGACGCTCATTTCGGATTGGGCATCAGAGATAATCTCTCGTATCTGTTCTAAGACAGCTTGTGCATCGTCTGTGGGCAATATGCGCATGTCAACTTGGAATGTGCACCTGTTTGGGACAACCATGACATCGCAGCCACCACTTATGATGCCGAGCGTGAACAGCGGTGCATCCTCAAATAGCTCGTGTCGCCTCTGCAAAGCTGGCAGGCACTTTAAGCGTTCTATCAACTCAATTGCTTTCTCAATAGCGTTCACACCTGTGTGTGGTAATGCGCCATGTGTTGCTTTTCCGAATGTAGTCACTTCAATTTCAATTGCACCAGCGTGAGCTATGGCAAGCTTAAAGTCGGTTGGCTCAAGAACAACTGCAGCCCTAACACTATCAGGCAATTCAAGTTCCTTTGAACCAAGACCGCTTTTCTCCTCATCGGCAACGAAGGCAACATTGCACGGAGATTCGCTGAGGCGCAATGCAACAAGCAATGCTGCAATCAATCCTTTACAATCCACAACGCCTCTTCCAATAAGTTCGCTGCCGAATGAACGGAGTTTGTAGGGTGTTGGATGAGTGTATGCTGGGATTGTATCGGTGTGCGCGCAAAACATCAGCCGGCTTCTGCCGCGCCTTCCGATGATGTTTTTTCTGCCTATGCTTATCCGTTGCTCCGTCACATCAAAGCCAAGTTCGCACAAAGACTCAACAAGGTATGGCACTAATGCATCCTCTTGACCAGTCGGTGTTGGCACAGAGACAAGTTCCTCAAGCCTGCGAACTATCTCACCAGCAATAGCTTCTTCTTTTCGCATCTTCCACAACTCCTCTTTGATGGCAAGCCTGTAGCTTGCTTAAATTTGTTTTGGATTCTTTCGGCGGGAGTGTAATCCTGCCCTCTGTCACAAACTAATCCATCCTGTAGGCTTCAGCCCATAGTTGATGGCGAACATTTGAGCACCGACTTTAGTTGGCTAATTTCTGCAAGACTTAAGCAGTTAAAATTATTTTGCAGGGGCAGACGAAAGCCTTCCCACAATATCGCCTCAAAATCTTTCGTTGGATTTCATCCGCGCACAGAGCGAGATGTAGGGACATGTGAAACCTGCCCGAAATTTTCTGGCGGATTCCATCCACCCACACTTCAACTGCGCAACTCCTATTTTGGTTTAGCGAGAGCCTCGCCCTCTCGTTTAAAGCTTGCTCACCGTTTTCGGAAGAGAAAAATTGTGCAAGCAAGCTCAACCCCAGAAGCGATAGATCTTCCAGTTTCGGACTATGCCCATAATGTTACATATGCTCCCAACAATGTATTCGCCCATGATCAATCCCACAAAGAAAGGCGTCCAACTTTTCAGCGCTTGCAGACCGCCAAAATGCAGTATTGAAGCTTTCACAATCCAACCGAGCATTATCGCTCCCCACATCCAATTCATTGCCCAACTTGAAGAGACAGCCAATCCAACTGGGTGAAATGGCATGAATGAAAACATGCCTCTCAAGCTCATAAGGAACATTGTGAAAGCAAACCCAACCGCAACAAAGGCAGTCCCGACATTGTCTGGCTTCGTTGGAGCACGAAGCAATGAGGCAAGCCTGTTATAAGGTTCCCAGCCAAACCAAACCGAAGGTCCGACTATCTTAGCCGATGCAGCTCCGAGCCTATAGTAGACATCCAGTAATGCCCAAAAGGCGCAGAGTGAACCCCATAGTCCAAAAGCGAGCATAGCATACATTAGCTTACGGTAATCATAGCCGACATCCCTTGCGAGCTTAAAGCCCTCAAGTTGGTGTGGCATTGGGTGTGAGCGATACGCCCTGTTGAACCCCCAAGTTATAGCGAATGCTGCAAGCACCCTTTTGGGAATAAGTTGGCTGCCGAGTGCTCGCGTGATGATTTGGTCTGGACCAGCAAAGTGCAAGTCATGTGCTGGTGAGCCGAGTTCAGCTCGCATCCTTGTTACGGCAATTGAGAGGCAAAAGTATATGATGAAAAAGACAACGGCTATCAATGGCGTCATCCCGGCAGCGATCCAAAAGGCAACAGAGATGATGAAACAGATGATGAACAAGATAGTTGCAACTCTGTATGACATCGGTTCACCATGATCGTCAGCGCCTGATGTGATGCCAATTACCCTCCTTAGCACATCTTTAAAGTAACCTCTTGCTATCCAAAAGACGAACGCAGCCACACCAAGGTATGCCCCGGAAGATTGCTCATTGATGTATGGCATCAATGGGCGATAAGCATCCCAACCAAGGAAAGCAGTGATAATTCGCTGTGCCTTCCAGAACCAGTAGAAGAAGAAACAGGAGAATGAAAGGTCAAGTGGAAGGAAGTATGTGATGCCGACAATGAATGGGAAGAAGGCAAATGGCGTCCAACCGATGGCATTCCAGGGTCTTGCGGTCACATATTGGTTTAGGAATATTGTGCGTATGTTGATGCGTGGCACCGACGGAAAATTCTCAGCGAGATTGTTGAGCACATCAATGAACGAGGAGAGTGCAAAGCCACCCCAAAAGCGTTGGCTGAGGAAGATTGCCGAGCCTGCACGAGTTATCTCCATTGGCACATAACAAATCGGGAATGAAAGCCTCTCTTGTTCAGTCCAACGCTTCCTCAAAATGACATTTAGGCACATCATAGCCACCAGCAAAACCATGAAGAAGCCAGTCCACAAAAGGACGATGGGCAGCCAAACGCGAAGATACTGCATCTTGTAAAGCGTATCTCCGCCAAGCATATAGCCACGAAGCACTTCTTTGTCGCTGACCATCATCCACTTTGGAAGCGCATCAAAGAAAAGCCATTCCCAACCGTTTTCAGGTGAGGCGAACCAAAACGGATGGACAAGACAGGCAATTAGCACTTGATACATATCATGCCCAACCATACATGAGCTAAGCGAAAGCAATGTGTAGATGACGAGCAATTCACCTTGCTTGAGTGTTAAGTTTGGTCTGATGCGCCCTATGATAGCGTTCAAAGCAATCAAGCATGTGATTGTGAAAATGACATTGAAGTAAAGCGATGTTGTTGTTGGGTGACCAGCGTATCGGACAATCTCGGTATACACAAGCCACCATGAGTTGAGCGGCGCAAGGATCGCACTCAAAAGCAAGGCTCTCGGCGTTATCGCAATCTCCGCCCGCCTCTCAACCGAAATTACTTCAACTTTTGCACCTGCTTTGCTCATCATAACACCTCGCATGTTGCCTTCGTGAAATTAAAGTGGCATAAGAATTCTATTTGCAAAAAACTTTTAATGGCATTTTCCCCCGTTACTTCCTGTATTGTGAGATGGCAAGTGAAAACTGCTATACACTTCTGTTTGACTTAATTTCACTCTCAGTCTTTACTACAAACTTTGGTTAGGTTCGTAGTTAGCCACGAAGCGTTAGCGAAGTGGCGTCCTAAATTGTCTCATGTCCCTTGTCCCCTGTTCCTTGTCCCGTGTTCCATTTTTGACGGCACTACGCTTTGCTTCGTGCCTTACTACGAACCGACAAACTTTTGAGTTAAGAGCACTCAATTTTAACACAAACACGGTGAAAGCACATTGTAAAGTTTGGCGGCACAAAGCTCCTTCAAAATCGCAATAGCTAAGTTATCATACAGGAAGTTCAATTGCAGCTGGTAATAAACCCAAATAATACAAAAATTATCCACTCTTTTTGACGATGACTTTGAACCCATCTTCAGTTGGCTCAACTTCAACATCATAACCCATGCTTCTTGCCATTCTTGAAATATTCTCTTTTGGAGCGCCAGGATCAACCAACACGATAACTTTGCCCTTTTCAATTGCTTCAAGTGCCCTTCGAGCACGAATCACTGGCTCTGGGCAAAGTAATCCACGACAGTCAATCTCTATCTCTATTTTTGCTTCCCTTTGCAGCATAAACTATCACCCTTTCTTGAAATGGCTTAAAGACATTAGCCACAATTTCCACAATTTCCACAATTTCCACAATTTCCACAATTTCCACAATTTCCACAATTAGGATTCTCCAACAATCTCAACTTCTACAAGTAGGAATTCAATTCCACGAATTGCCAAAGTATGGAAACGATTTGGGCTATCAAAAACTAAATTGCTCTCACTAACGATGCCATCATATTCCCTAACTTCCTCTCCATCAACAACTATGAACCATTTCGTGCCATTCCTTGCCAAATATGCCAATATTTTGCTGTCTGGACTGAAGTTAAGAGTGCCTTCATCAATCTCATAATATTCCCTTCGCCATCTTAGCCGAAGGTATCTATTGAGTGTTTTTCTGTGCCGTCACCTTCATCCTTAAGTATAACCCAAGCTGCCACTGGAAGTTTGGCTAAAATAAACCCCAAAAGTCAAAGCCAACTGACCTTGCTTTGTGTCCATCTTACATATTTTCGGGCAAATTTCATGAACTGCTTCATTTTAGCAGTTTGCAATGTTTGTAATTAGCCACAAAGAAATAGTGAAGTGGCATTTCAAATTCACTTGCCTTATTTCTGAGGATATTTAGATTTGTTTCATAGCTTCCTAAGGGCTTTTAAAATATGCCTTTGCCTAAGATTGTTCTGTTTTCTCTCTGCTTATGCTCGCTATGAGTATGACTGCGCAAATTGCAATTAGCAAAGCAACTTTGCCATGAATTGAGGGACCGCCAATTATGCCCTGTGCATCAGGAGTTGCAGCCAATTTAAGGTTATGGGCAAGTGCTGCACCAAAGAGCATCCCGAAGACTGTTAAAGCCGAATCGGAGTTACCTTCACCAGCAAGCACAAGTTGCCTAAGAGGACAGCCACCTATGAGGACAGCGCAAATTCCAGCAAGCATCATACCCGCAAAATTCCATATATGGGCTGAATGAGCCACCGGTTGATTTGAAATACCAAAATTAAATTGCCCCAAAGCGATGTTTATGATTAGAGCCGAAATGAAAAATGAGATTACACCCCAAAATAAATGTGCATCGCCGATCAGGATGAGGTCACGAAAACCGCCCGCAAAGCACAGTCGCCCGCGCTGTGCGAGTGACCCTATGAGCAATCCTGCACAAAGCGAAATAAGCCAGTTAGTGTGCATTGCTCCTGGACCACTAATGCTTGAGCGCAAGATATTTGGGATAAGCAAGTTAAGCAAAAGTATTGTGACAAGGAAAAGATGAAGCACGATCGCGTTCAAGCTGTAAACCTTTGATGCTGCGCCAAGGGAGAAGCCGGCTTTAAAAAATTGCACGCCAATGTAAACCCCAACAATCCAACCAACTAATGCTGCCACTGCCGTCATATCGCCCGCTGATAGCCTAAGCATCATTCTTGCCGGGCAGCCCAAAAAGACAAGCGCACCAAACATAAGGAGCATTCCCAGCACAAAGCGCAATAATGGCGATGAACCACCCCTCGGCTTAAACTCGCCAAAGAGCATGGCAGAAATATATGCGCCAAGCACAAAGCCAACTATTTCAGGGCGCATGTATTGAACCTTTTCGGCATTATGCAATCCGAGTGCGCCAGCTATGTCGCGAAGGAAACATGCAACACATACGCCCATGTTTGGTGGGTTGCCAAGCTTGCTAAGCGATGCTGCAAGGATGCCGAATAAAGCACCCGCCAAAACAACAGACAAAGATGTCCCCCATCGCATAAGACGCATCCTCCTTTCGGTTTAAGGCACAAGCAATAGCTCAGTTTGCCGAGGACGCTATATACTACGAATTTTGTTGGTTAGGTTCGTAGTTAGCTACGATGCGAAAGCGAAGCGGTGTAAAATCAGTGCTATGTTGTCATTTTAATTGCGCTCTTTCCACTCCGCACCTTGCACTCACTTTGACGGCACCAAACTTTGCTTCGTGCCTTACTATGAACCAACAAACTTTTGAGTAAAGAACAGCCGAGGATAATGAATGCCAATAAGTGCTCTCTAACAATACGATATGAGCATCCTTTCAAAGTGGCAGAAGAATTTTGCTGCGCATTTCATGTGCACATTACGCTGATGGCGATCTTCTCAAAATCGTTGATGAGATTTAAGAACTCCTCCTCAAGTGGCGCCTTAAAATCGGGAGCAATTCATTGGCAAGTGAAGCAATGTGCCTTGTCTGCAGCCATAGGTTAGTTGGACCTTGGACTTCCACAACAATACCCTCACCGCCAAGCAGGAATGATTTTATTCCACCAAATGTCCTTATGTAGTGTGTTGTGTCCTCGTCCATTGCTACAAAATGGAAGTTGTCCACGATGACTTTTTCACCCGCATTAATGTTAACTTGCTCAATTCCTCCAAAGGCAGTCACCCAAACACCACCATAGCCTCTTACACGCAGCCAGATTAACTCGCCCTCGGTTAACAAGCCACGGAAGCCACGCCACGCAATTCCAATTTCAGCATCGCCATGATGCGCAAGGTAAGAGCCTTGCTGTATGATATATCCGTTGCCATCAAGTGGCAGGTAGTGTATGTCTCCTGGGAGATTCGGAGCAAGCCAAACCTCGGATTCGCCCTCAGCCCTAAAAGTGTTCAAAAACAGACTTTCGCCACCAAACATACTTCGCAACAGTGCTGCTGCTATGCCGCCTCTTGCACCTGTATCAATTAAAACAGCGCCACGATACAAGACCATTGCGCCAGGCTCGGCTACCAATGCTTCACCAGGCTCAAGCGAAATTTTGAGCAGTGAGTATGATGGGCGGTTGCTAACTTCCCACCTCAATTTTATCACCTCGGACAGTTATTCAAAGTTTGTGATTAAGTAGCTTAAACGGTGCGCGCTCTTTACTCATAGGGGTTATGTAGCTGTTTTTTGTTTTGTATGGGCGGAAGATGGCCACCCCGATAAATACTCGTTACTCGTTCATCCTAAGGAATGCATTGTTGGTGCTCGCTATTGCGTGCGGGATGCCTAATGTAGTATGCGCTTTGTAGCAATGAGTATCTTTACAGGTCCAAGCAGCCCTGACGGGATAAGTGGCGAGTCCTTAGTGTGGTGGCGCCAAGTCGTCCAAGTGTATCTTCCCGTCTTGGGCATCGGTTTGCCCTCAAGCATCCACTTTGGAAAACCTTTCAAACTGCCGTCTGGGTTCCACTCCCTGTCGTCAGGCAGTTGCTCATCGCCAATAAGTCTATTCACCCAAAGGTTTGTGACGCTGACTTCGAGCCTGTTCTTTCCCACCTTAACGGCATCGGTAATCTCAACTTGGAATGGTCGTTTCCACAGTATGCCGAGGTTTCGCCCATTTAGTGTTACTGCTGCAATGACCATCACATCGCCAAGGTCAAGGTAAAGCGCCTTATCCTTTCCTATGAGTTCCTTTGGCAACTCAAACTCATTCACATATGTTGCGGTGCCTGAGTAATACTTGATGCCCTCATTGCTATGCTCCGTCCAAGAAATGAGCCCCTCAAATATGACCTTTTCTGGTGCGCCCCAGTTTGGAGTGAAGCGCACTTCCCAAGGTCCAATTAGCTCAATCGGTTTTGGCACATTGGCAAACTTTGCTCTTAGCACTTTCCTTTCAGTCGTATGCAGCTCATATGTTCCAGCTTCAAATGCCCGCAATTCAATTGCACCTTGAGGTAGGCTTCGCAGCCTGAGCATCGATCCGATGCCAATCGCCTTGGGTGGTAACTCAACAATCTCGTTCTCGTTGACTATGGCTGTGTGCGGCTTCCCATCAATCGTGTAATCCACTCGCATCTTTTTGACTATGCCGTATGCTGGGTCACCAGCTATCTCGTTTGATGCCGCAACAAACAGCGTGTTGTTCTTCACCAACTTCCTCAAATGCTCTGTGACATCAATGCATCTCTTCGGGTCCTCAAGGACGCCATAGATTGCTCTCACAATCTCAAGCCTTCCAATGACCAATGGCTTTGGCATGAGTGCATTCTGACCGTCTTTAAGCACCCTCGTTATCGCAATTGGGCGTGCAACGGGTTGCCTAAAGACGACGAAGACCGACCCGTATGGCTCAAGCGTCAACGTCACCTTCGTCCTTCCATCAGACAGAGAGAAAATTGGTGCACGCTCAATCCTTCCGCTATCTGGGTGCCACAGTTCGGGCAACTTGCCACTGACTCTGAATGTGCAATCAACGGTTTCAAATCTCTCCCTCATGTTAGCCACAAAGTAGATGTCGGTGTTGCCAACCCTTCTGTGGATGTAATTTAGTGCCGTTCCAAAAATCTTTCCCTCAAACTCAAAATCTGGTTTGATGCCTTTTTGTTCAAGCACCTCAGCGATGCTTTTGCCCCAAATAACTTTTCCGGCACCATATGCATGCTCTTTGATCGTCTTCCCATCACAATCGCCCCATATCTTTTCGGAAAGCAATCGCACCTCTTCATCGGCTTTAGGGTAACCCATCAAGCTTGGTGAGCGAGTTGGCTTTGGTCCTATGACCCACGCGCCAGCTTTAACTAACTCGCCAACCCTTCTAAGCACATTTGGTGTCATCACTTGTTCATTTGGCAGGACGAGCACTTCATATGAAGTGCCATCGGGCAGGACAAGCCTTTTATCCTTCACTGACATGCGCTTGAATAAGACTTCAACATCGCACGCATCAAAGTCGTAGCCCTGTGGTGTAGGCATGCTCAAGCTTATTGATGTTGGCGAACCATCACCGACTAAGTAGCAAACATCGGCAACATGCACACCCTGTTGGAGCATATATTGGCAGCGTGAAATATAGGTTATCCATGCGGGCGCTTTCTCCCACCAAGTGTTTGTCCACTCAAAGTGAAAGCCCCAAGGTCCCATCGTCATGCCCGGCTTCCTGTCAAGCCAAGGTTGGTGCGCAAATCGGTGAAAGACGAACTTATTGACGCCGCTGCAAAACATGAAGTCACCAAGCCCCTTCAAAACATACGGGTAATTTCGCCAGCCTGCCCTCTCAGGAGAGGCTGTGAATGCCTCCGCCGCAACAATTTTCTTACCGTATGTGTGGGCGACTGATGCTGCAAGCTTTGCATTCATGTGCTTTCCAGTCCCAACGCCGGTGCCAACCCAGAACTCACACATTGGCACATCAGCCTTGCCGCCACATGTTATGTCGTCAAACGGTCCGTTGCCGTATGGCTCAACCCAAAGTAGCAAACCGTGCTTGTGACACAGCTCGGCAAAGTAACCAAAATAGTTTTCGGCAAACAACTCTGCTATCGTCTTTCGGAAGTCCCAAAGGAAGCGCTCAGAGATATCCAAGCTGTCAACGACCCTGCCAGTCAGTGTTGGTAGAAAGGGAAGAAGGTCATAGCCTCGCCTTCGCCTGAATTCATCACGGAAGTTGTGCGTCCAGTTTTGCGAGCCAACTTCGTAGCTGTCAATCAAGACATGCTTGAATGTCTTTCCGGCAAGCCGCCCCACATCTTTAAGCAATGGCGCAATAGCATTCTTCCAATGGACATCCAGCGCCTCCCTGCTGAGCTTATCGCATTCAAGACCAAGCCCAGATTGTGGTGCTGGATGATTCGTCTTCCCAGTTGGCGTATAGCCAATTCGCAATATTGTCCAATTGCCCTCGGGAACATCCCACACAAGATGTCCATCCGGTGATAGCTTTGATGTGAGGTCAATGATACTGTTGCGTTTGATGATGCAGCCCTCGGGAACAGCACGAGTATCCGGCGCCGGATTGTCCATGCGAGTGAAGGCTGCTTTGCCTTGCCAGTTATCAATTCGGAATGAAAGTTCAAAGCTCACCTCAGCAACTGCGATCTGCTTTGCCTGACTATCCGGGCGTGTGAATGCAATCCTGTAGATGTGGTCGTAAGGTGCATCTATGGCGAGCGTTATTGAGCGTTGGTTTCTCGGTATGGAGAATGAGCGCAGACGCTTGAACGATTTGCCATCCTCGGAGATGAGTATTTCTCCAGAATGGCTTTGTCTTCCGGCGCCCATTGTCAGCGTTATGGCAAAAACTCTGATCGGCTTTTGAAACTCAAACTGGACATACTGTGGCTGCCCGGCTACCGGGAGTGGAAGGACGGAAACAGTATCAACTCGCCCATCAATTATGCGCTTGGCATCAAAGGGCTTTGTGCTCGCCGTTATCGTTGGCGAGAGAGCGCGGATGCTCACGCCCTCGCCGTGCAGTGTCGGGAAAGCAAGGGTGGCTATGTCGCGATAGAAGCCGGCTGTTGTTGGTGGTTGTGGCAGCTGCCCATCAAAGCGCTTTGGACCTTGAACATTTATTTCGCTCCAAGTCACCCTTTGCATAGCGTGTTCTGGCTTTATCCAAGGACCACCGCTGCTTGACCATCCGGCACAGTTGTGGATGCAAATTTCCAAGCCGAGCTTTGATGCAGTCTCAACAGCATGCCTGAACAACTCGCGCCATTCTTCGCTCATGAATTGCACAGTGCCTTCGGGGATCCTTTCGCCAACATTGAAGACCTGTGCGCCACCAAGCCCCACACGCTTCATCTCAGTCAGGTCTTTCGTTATACCTTCCTTTGTGATATTGCCATTCATCCAATGCCACCATGTGTGTGGCTTTGCCTCGTGCGGCGGGTTAACGAACTTGGTGAGAAGCTCATCAGTGCACATCGCTGTGGAAAGGAATGCCAACATAGACAAACACGCAAGCGCAATTGACCTTTGACATGCGAAAGCAATTTGATGTCCAAGGGTGTAATGCATCGCCCTCACCACCTCACATCTTTAACATCAGGGTTTGCATCCGACGGAATTTAATAGCCGTTGCGTGTAATTGGCAACACCACATTTTGTGGTTCAAATTGCACTTGCATTGCACTCGCATCAACTCTTAGGTGTCACTACCAGCTTTGTAGTGTCGCCATCAAATGGCAGCGTCCCGATTAACTTTATCGTCGGGGCTTTTCCCCGACAGTCATTTTGGCAGTGAGCGAAGCACAAATGATGCCCAATGCTCGCAGTAAGGCATGAAACGAAGTTGAGCGCCATCAGATTCGTTTGGCACAGATTTTAAAGCCACTTCGCTGTTGCTTCATGACAGCTGCAGACTGCGCACCATTTCAATGTTCGCCACACCGATGACAGTTAAAAATTGTAACCTTTGAACAAGCGGTGCGGTAAATGGCTTAGCAAATTAAATCACGGCAAACTCATATTAGCGTATCGTTGCGGTGTAAACAACTGCATGCGCTGATCATCAGGTGGTGAGTTATGGCTGCAACTCTTTCGGACGCCGAATGCAAAGCTGCTATGGAGCGCCTCTCACATTTTATAGCCGAGGTTGAAAAGGTTATTGTGGGTAAGCGACGGGCGATTAAGCTTGTGACAGCAGCCCTGTTGGGCAGCGGGCACGCGCTGATTGAGGACATACCGGGCGTCGGAAAGACAACCCTTGCAAAGGCTATGGCTAAGGCGTCGGGCTGTGAATTTAAGCGCATACAGTGCACACCAGACTTGCTCCCATCCGACATAACCGGGACTTCCGTTTACGACCAACGCACCGGCGAGTTTGTCTTCCGTCCGGGGCCGATATTTGCACACATCGTTTTAGTTGACGAGATAAACAGGGCAACGCCGCGCACACAAGCCAGCTTGCTTGAATGCATGGAAGAGTTTCAAGTTACAGTTGACGGTGTGACGCACAAGTTGCCGCGCCCATTTTTCCTGATAGCGACTGAGAACCCGATTGAGCAGCGCGGCACATATCCATTGCCGGAGTCTCAAAAGGACAGGTTCCTCATACGAGTTCAGATGGGCTACCCTGAGCATGATGAAGAAGTTGATGTCCTATCGCGCCAAGAACATGGTCACCCGATTGAATCAGTTGAGCCAGTGCTTTTGCCCGACGAAATTGTTGAGCTGAAGAAGCTTGTCCTTAGGGTGCATGTAGCTGAGGCGTTGCGAAATTACATTGTCACGCTCGTTGAAATGACCCGCCGACATCAAGATGTGCTTTTTGGTGCAAGCCCAAGAGGCTCAATCGGATTGATGCGCATGAGTCAAGCATGGGCTTTAATGCATGGGCGAAACTACATCCTGCCGGATGACATAAAGGAGCTTGCCATCCCAGTTTTAAGTCATCGCCTCATACTCCAGCACGGTGCAACACTCAGGGGAATAACGCAGCAGAAAGTCGTTGAGGATGTAATTCGCTCAGTTCCGGTGCCGATCGCACGGTAATACCTTACACCGCCTTCAAAGGCTAAGGCGGTATCAAACGCATTCTGGAGTTGAGATTGTGCGGGTTTGGTAAGGCGAGGGACGCAATTTACTTGGGAAGGCAATGGAACCAATGGAAGGGTGAGCACTTGCTTCGGGCGAGAATCTTCTCCTCCTCATGATGCCCATTGAGCATTGGTTTTTGAAATGATTTAACAGGTAGCCGGCTCGTATGCGCATAATGGCTCTTCGCCCATGAGATTGCCAGTTGCAAAATAAGCCCTTGCCCTGCACCCATAGCATATGAGCTTGAACTCGCACATCCCGCACTTACCGGAAAGCAACCTTTCATCTCGCAACCTTCGTAACAACTCCGAGTTGCGCCAAATATCAGAGAATGATTGTTTTCGTATGTTGCCCGCAGACAGCGGCAAGTAGCCACATGGCATGACATTGCCATTATACGAGATGAAGCAAACGCCGCTGCCAGCTAAGCAGCCACGAGTGAAGCGATAAAGGTGCCTTAGTGCCTTATGGGTTATTTCGCTGTGCTCGCGGGATGTCGCTTTGCGCTCGCCTTGGAGTATACCGCGCTGCATGGCTATTCTGTAAAAGTGAGGCGCACATGTGGCTCTAACCTGAAGTTCATCCATCGCCATGAGTTCGCATAGCTCGTTGAGAACTCTCTCGCATTCTTCTGCTGTCATAAGTTCGTCACTTGCAATTTTTGCGCCGCACCCAACTGGAACAAGCAAGAAGGCATGGAAAGCTATTGCTCCGATATTGCGCGCAAGTTCGTAAGTCGCTTTAAGGTGGGCTGTGTTGCTCTTTGTTAGCGTCATGTTTATCTGCACTTCAACACCGTGCGAGATGAGGTTTCGTATGCCGGCTATTGCCATCTCAAATGCACCGGCAACGCCACGAACAGCATCATGCAGCTGTGCCGTTGCTCCGTCCAAACTTACGGCACATCGCTTTATGCCACTCGCCTTTATCTTTGCGGCGACGGCTCCGTCAATCAGCGTGGCATTAGTAGCCATGCATACGGTGAGACCAGAGGATGCGATGCTTTCCGCGATTTCAAAGATATCGCCGCGCAATAGCGGTTCACCGCCGGAGAGGACAACGACAGGCTCACCAACTTCAATAAGCTCATGTGTCAGCACAACCAGCTCATTCAATGAGAGTAGGTCTGTAGGGGATGTAGCGGTGCGACGGCAATGTGAGCATTCCAAGTTACATGACACAGTCGTCTCGATGAATACAAGCCTTAAGTTCGCACACACGTATGTTGGTTGTTGACATTGTGTATCCTTTCCCATGCGCTTCACCTCTACGAAGCCAATATCAATATCATTCAAGAAGTTAATGCGGCATTATCATCCTGTTCATCGCATCAAAATCAACGAAAGCTTTTGTCGGGGCGCCTCACTGTGTCGCTATTTGCGTTGTGAAATGGCAGAAGCTTTCATCCCGCAGTTTTGCCCATTGTGGGCTACGGTCATCCAGAAGCATCAATGATGCAGTGTTGCCTTGTAGACGATAGGGAATAACCATTGGGAAAAGCAATGAGACTGCATTTTTGAAAATGGTATAGCTCACCGCAAAATTAGAAATTGCTTTATCCACAAACCACTTTACCATCACGCATGTTATCACACGCCCGACTATACCAACTATGCGTTTGCGTTAGCATAGTTAATTGTAAGGCGGCACGGTGCAATGTTTGGCAACAAACCTTGCAAGAGCCATAATAGCACCCGTAAGATGGCGCAGCAAGCTGTGAGGCGGGTGAGTGTGGATGAGGGCGATTGCATGCATTATATTGATGCTTGCAATAATGCTTACAATGATGATGGATGAGGATGTAGCAGCATCGCAGCGCAAGACACCGTTGCCAGCAAAGGTGAAGCAGCTGAGGGCGAGGAAAGCCGAGCTTGAACGCAAAAAGAGAGAGGCGCTGAGAAAATTACGCGAGGTTAAAAGGAAGGAGCGCTCAATCTCGGATAGGCTGCAGCAGATACAGATAGGTTTGCTCTCGGCTACGGAGCAGTATAGCCGCTTAAGCGGTCAACTTTCTTTTGTAAGGCAACGCGTAAACAGGTTGAGGGCGGATGTGAAACTGCTCTCGGACAAACTCGCAAGCGATAGAGAGAGGTTTCGTGAGAGGCTCGTCAGCATATATAAACAGGAGCCTATTGCTTATGTGTCACTCTTGCTCTCCTCAAAAGATGTGATGGATGCAGCGAGCAGGCTTTATGTCCTGCGCAAAGTCATCGCAAGCGATTCGCAGCTGATAAGAGACATAGAGCAAAGGCTTGATGAGCTTCAAAAGAAGCAGCGTGAGCTTGAGGAACAAGAGGAGAGATTGAGGCAGCTTCAAGAGCAAGTTGCAAGGCAGAAGCGACAAATGGAAGTTCACAAGGCGAGACAGGAAAAGATTTTGCGCTCCGTTCAATCGGAACGGATGATGTATGAACGCTACCTGCGTGAGTGGGAAGAGGAATCGGCAGCCATTGAGCGCATGTTGCGCGCTTTGCAGCTAAGGGGTAATGTTAGAGCGGTGCCTTGGAGAGGCTCATTTGTAAGACCGGTCGTTGGGATGGTCACCTCCGGTTTTGGTTATAGGGTTCACCCTGTGTTCAAGGTTGTGCGTTTTCACACTGGGATTGACATAGCGGCAGATTATGGAACTCCGATAAGAGCAGCAGCAGGTGGGACGGTCGTCTTCAGCGGTTGGAGAAGAGCTTACGGCTTAACTGTTATCATTGATCACGGCAATGGCATTGCAACTTTGTATGCCCATTGCTCAAGGTTGTATGTCTCGGAGGGCGAAACTGTGGAAGCCGGTCAGATCATAGCTGCAGTTGGTAGCACTGGGCTGTCAACAGGGCCTCACCTTCACTTTGAGGTGAGGCGATATGGGACGCCTGTAAACCCATTCACGGTGGAGTGAATGAAATTGCAATTCTCAGAGAGCGGTTCAATTAGCGCCGCAGCATTGTGGCGTGGCGGACACAATTAAATTGAACGAGTGGTTTGTGAGCTTCCAGGATGCCGTTGGGTTATTGTCGTTGAGTTGTATCTGCCCATATGAGGCAATGCTGATGACAAATTCACAACCGATGCTGGAGGTTGAGTGCGATGCACAAATGGCAGGCATGGAAAGCTGTCTTAATCATCCTTGCTCTCGTTGCGGCTTTCGGCATAGGTAGGTTGAGTGCGCAGTTTGGCAAGTTCGGCTCCTTGATTGCCGGTCTTCCTGAAAGTGGTGTCTCACCTGCAGGTGCTATCCTTCCAAGCATTGCTCCAATTGAACACATTGACGAGGCATACAGATGCATTAAGCGCAACACATACAACCGTGATGTGAAGGACAAAGAGTTGGTGTATGGGGCAATTCAAGGCATGCTGACAGCGCTTGACGATAAGCATGCTCGCTTTCTGACGCCCGAAGAACAGCGTGAGTTTGAAATACAAACTGAGGGCGAGTTTGAAGGCATAGGAGCTGAGCTCGCTCAAATACCCGACCCAGCTACTAACCGCTACAGGATAACTATCGTCACCGTCTTCCCTGGGCAACCGGCTCACAAAGCTGGCTTGCAGCCAATGGATAGAATAAAGGCGATTGACGGAAAGCCAACCGATAAGATGACTTTGAGTGAGGCAGTTAAGCTCATACGGGGACCAAAGGGGACACCAGTAACTCTCACTATAGAGCGACCAGGATTTGAGCATCCGATTAATGTCACGCTCATCAGGGAGCGAATAAAAGTGCCGACGCTTAAGGCAAGTGTAATTGAGACCGATGTTGGGAAAGTCGGTTACATACACCTTCTTGACTTCAGCAAGCTTGCCGAGAAGGAATTGTCCGAGAAGTTGCGCAAATTCAAGGACGAGAAGGTTGTCGGGTTAATACTTGACCTAAGGGATAATCCTGGTGGCTTGCTTGATGCGGCTGTTGCTGTTGCAAGCAGGTTTGTAAAGGGAGGTCCTGTGGTCATCGTTAGAGACCGCTATGGCAATGAGGATGTTTATGAGGCGCGCCCTGAAAATTATGCCGGGTTAAATGTGCCGTTGATTGTGCTTGTCAATCGGCTGAGCGCAAGCGCAAGTGAGATAGTGGCAGGCGCAATCAAAGACAGAAAGCTCGGTAAGGTGGTAGGTGAGCGCACATTCGGCAAGGGCTCGGTTCAAACTGCCATTCCATTGAAGCACGGTGGCAGTGTAATACTCACAACACATCGTTACTTAACACCCAGCCGATATGACATAACCGAAAAGAGCGGCATAGAGCCGGATGTGGAGATAAAGTTTGAGGATGCATCGCTCGCTGAAGTTTGGAAGGAGAGGGCAAGGGAGCACATAAAGCTTGAACAGTTTGAGGACGCACTTGTTTGTCTCAGAAGGGCGTTGCAACTAAATCCGAAGGATAAGGAGCTGAGCAAGCTCTGGGACGAAGCTTGGAATGGTTGGGGGCAAAGGAGGGCAGCAGGAAAACCAATTGAAAAGGATCAGGAGTTGCAGCAGTGTCTGGAGTTGTTGAAGCAGGAAATAAAGAGCAGAAGGTGATTTCACAAAGCCGTGCGTAAGCTGATGGCTACTCCGCCATTGATGAAGCTGCATATGCTTTCCCCTAACTGTGGGGTGTGTGTAGGATGCACCGTATTGAACGCCTCGTTTATTGGGCAGTCATTGCGATGCTGTTAGTTGTTATCGCTGTGCAATGGCGTTCACGGCAGCCGTATGCAGTCATCGTAAAGGGCAATGTTATAGGTTGGGTTGGCAGCAAGAGCATTTATCAACATGCGCTCAATATGGCTTTGAATGAGGCAAGAAGGTTGCACAGGGATATGCCAGTGAGTTTCATTGAGGTTGAAGGCGGTGAGGTTCTCTGCGAGCGTCAAATGCCCCGTGGGAAAGTAGAGTTGCTGATGCCGAGAGAATTAGCTTCGTTGCTCCTTAGGCATTTGACTTTGAGCTACAAAGCAGGGGCGATACTCGTGGATGGTAAGCCAATATTGGCTCTCAAGGATGAACAATCGGCTCGCAATGTGATTGAAGGATTGAAAGCTCACTTTGCGAAGTTTGCATCTTATGCCGGAGAGCTGATTAAGGAGGCTTCTTTTAAAGAGAAGGTGGAAGTCAAAGTGGCGGGCATACCTGTGGAGATTTATGCGCACTCGGAGGATGAAGCCCTAAAGCGTTTGCTTGAAGGCGGTGAAAAGCCCTTATATCATAAGGTGCAGCGAGGTGAAGTTGCGATAGCTATCGCAAGGAAGTATGGCATAAGCCTTGCCGAGTTGCAGAGGTTGAATGGTGGCAGAGACTTGAACAAATTGAAGATAGGTGAGCTGCTTCTAATCAAGCCGGGCAAGCCTTTGCTCACTGTTGTCACATTTCATCAGCAGCGTTTGCAGGAGAGATTGCCATTCAAAGAGGAGCGAAAGCTCGTGCCGCATTTGCCAGGTGGCGAGGTGATCATTAAAAGGAAGGGACAGGAGGGTTTGAAGGAAGTCATCTACGAAGTGAAGTGCGAGAACGGAGTTGAGGTTTCAAGGGAAGTTATATCAGAACGAATCATAAAAGAGCCAGTTGACCAACTTGTCGTTGTAGGGGGAGGGTTGCATGGCAGGCATCAGTGACAATGAACTCAATTTGACAGACGCTGAGGATGACTGTCACTTGTTGCGGAGGGAAGATTTACTCGTTGAGCCATTTCAACCTGTGACATACAACATTGAGCGAGTTGGGAGACTTGAAGATGTCATTGCGCCACCATACGATGTGATGACACCTCAGGAGAGGGAAAAATACGCACGCTCCCACCCGTTCAACATAGTTCACATCCTCCTTCCAAGACAAGCCTGCGAGGAGATTAAGCGCACCAATGAGGATTACGAAATGGCAGGTGCTATTGCAAGGCGATGGTTGAGTGAGGGTATACTTGTCCTGTCACAAAAACCGTTCGTTTACCCCTACAGGCAGCTTTTCAAAGACGATAATGGCAATACGGTTGAGCAGTGGAGCATCATCGTAGCAATGCAATTACGGGAGTATTCAACGAGGGTTGTGCGCCCACACGAGATGACTACAAAGGCTTCAAAGCTTGATAGGCTAATGCTGCTGCGAGCCACGAGACTTGAGATGGGGCAAGTTTATGCGCTGTTCGTTGATGAGGATAAAGACATTGATGAGCTGTTGCTGAGCGGCACAAGCCGTGGAGAGCCTTGGCTATCTGTTATGGACGACAAAGGCATCTTACATTCAATTTGGCGGATTGATGATATCGTCTGGCTATCAGAGCTGCAGTCAGCCTTACAGGACTCTTGGGTTCTCATCGCCGATGGTCATCACAGGTATGAGACAGCCATCGCATATATGCGTGAGAGATGGCGCTATGAGGGCGGGTTGAGTGAGGGTCATCCGGCATGTTACATTGGTGTGGCGTTGGCTAATCTCTATGGGCAAATTACGATATTGCCGACGCATCGCCTGTTGCACTTCTCATCGCCGAATGAGCGCGATAGGTTTGTAAGGTGGCTTATAAACACATTTTGGCAAAATGGCTATGCTGAGCGAATGAGCGTTCAAGATGCGCTATTGCGTTTCCAGCAGCTAACTGATGGTGAAGGGGTGGTCAATTTCGTTATCTCATATGGGAATGAAACGCTTCTGCTGCGCGCGTCAACTCATGAATTGGTCAAGTTGTGTCCCGGTGAAATGATAGGAAGGTCAGAGTTAATTAATGCCGGTGTGAACACAGTGGTGTTGCATGAACTCATTCTCCCGATGGCGAGGCACTCCATTGGAGCAATTGATGAGCCACTCCTCTCATACACTCAAGATGTGACGGAGGCACTTAAAGCAGCTTCAAGCGATGAGAGGTCGGTCGCTATTTTGCTGCGCCCAATAGTTATAACTCAGCTGCGCCTTGCTGCGGAGCTCGGTGAACGGCTTCCGCCAAAGTCAACCTACTTTTATCCGAAAGTCCCCTCAGGGTTAGTAATGCGCCTCTTATAGGGGTGATAAAACCCAGCTGGTTCGTAGTAAGGCATGGAGCAGGGTGCCGTCAAAAATGGAACGCAGGACAAGAGATAATTTGGGACGCCGCTTTGCCTTCGCTTGGTGGCTAACTACGAACCTAAGCAGATTTTTGACGCCACTTCGCTAACGCTTGGTGGCTAACTACGAACCTAAGCAGATTTTTGACGCCGCTTCGCTAACGCTTCGTGGCTAACTACGAACTTAGCCGACAAAGATTGTTCCTGAATCTTTCCTCAGTTCGGAGGGCAAGCCTACCGGCTTGCCAAATTTTTCGTCTTGATTTTCGGCAGGGCAGTAGCCCTGCCCTCCGAATTTTTTCTGCGAAAAATTCTCGGCTCGGTAGTAGCCGCCCCCCAATTTTCCATCTTGATTCCTTCGTTGGGGGAGAAAATTTTCGCCGAATGAATTCGGTGTTCCGTTTATTCGTCATCAACCACTTGCTAAAGCCAACGGCGTGGATGACCAAGCACCAACAAACTTTGCAGTATAAAGCGAAAAATTTGTTTGGGACTAAATCCCCTCCCCATATGTTTATGCTCCGAACCTCTTATGGTGAGATTGCGTTCCGCAGTTAGCGGACTTGTCCTATGATGCGCTTTTGCGATTGAGGTGCGAGAGGTGATGGCATCGTCTCTAATCAAGTGACCGGGAGCAGAAACGATGACGCCATTCGCACACCGTGGCTAAAACAACGGCGATGTGCAAATTGGTTTTATGGCTCGCGATGTGTAAATAGCCCCTTTGCGATGACGATGGCGCAAAGAGCGCTTATGGCTGCAAACCCAAACACAGCGTGGTAGCCAATTGAGTGAACAATTAAGCCGCCAAGCATTGGGAAGAACATGACCAAGCCATCAATCGTGTTAAACGAAGCAATGAGAAGCGGTCTACGCTCTGTCTCGGCAAGCTCAAGCAAGTAATTCGTGAATGCAATTCCAGGTCCCGATGATATTGCTCCAATGAGAGCGTAAATTATCATCCAAGCAGTTAACATCCAATCGCCGCTTCCACTTATGACGCTAACGGCGCTAATTGCAAAAGCCATAAGCGGCACAATCGGCAGAAGGAAAATGCATACTCGTGTTGCAGTTGCGCACCCTTTGGCATCGTTTATGTAACTCCAAAACGGTGTGAAGAGCAAGCCTGTGATAGTTTGAAGGATGAGGAATGTGCCCATGACTGAATCGTGGGCGCCAAGAACCCTAATTGCGAATGTGGCATAGAACGGTCCGGCGATTGATGATGAGTCCAAAATGAGGCGTGTGAGTATGAGCAGCCTGAACTGCCTATTATCACGAAGCAGCTTGAACAAGTCCCTCAATTCGCCGATGAGTTTTAACCTTGGCTGTGTGAGCAGATCCGGTGGTTCATCAATGACCATGAAAAGCGAAAATGCAATGGCATACGAGATGAGTGAGAATAACATCAAGAGCATATAATTGTTTGGGAATGGGAGTGCCCTCTCCATCGCCAGTATTTCTCTGACGATTAGACCGGATAGAACTCCGAGCAATCCACCAAAAAGGTTTCTTGCGCCCCAGAATGCACCGCGCCTTCTTGGTGGTATTGTCCTTGTAACGATGTCCATGAATGCCAATCCGGCAACACCACCCATGAGCATAAAGAAGGCGTAGAAGAGGAAGAAACAGATCGCCGTAAGCATCTTTGAAGCCCCGAAGAATGCTATCGTGGTAAGCATCATCATTGCCCAGCTGAGCAGCCTGAGAGTTGAAGCGAGCCTGTAAATGGGCATCTTGTAGGGTTGTGATTCAATGTAGCTGACAACGAACAGCTGTGGGAGAAACCATCCAGCGCCGGCGATTGTCCCAATCAAGCCTGCTCCAAGCTCGGAGTTGGTCAAGCGCGTTGCGAATGTGACGAGCACAGTTGATGGATGTGAAAATGAAAAGCCAAGTTGGAATGCAGCCCCATTTAGGACACCAAAGGCAAAAGCTCTCCTCCAAGCCCTGAGTTGTGGCACTGGAATGAGAGCTGCTGAATCACCATCCAATTTACAATTTCCATCCCCGCCCATTGCTGAACCCCCAAGGAAGCTGTTCGGTTTCGTCCACCAAACAAGTTTGACGAACTTCGCTGAGCACAAGCAAATCGCAAGCGACGGATAGAGCGTGCGATGAGCAATCATGAAGTGCCTTTCACAAGCTGTTCTCACAATGCTGCTGTGATAAATCAGGCAGTGCTATAAGTGACTTCGCTCTTTACTATAAACCTTGTTGGTTAGGTTCTTAGTTAGCCATGAAGCGAAAGCGCGGCGGCGTTAAATTGGCGCGATGCGCGATGTTATCATTTTACTTGCCTTTCACATTGCACTCACTTTGACGGCGCTGTGCTTGCTCCGTGCCTTACTGCGAGCCGACAAACTTTTGAGCAAAGGGCAATTTTGATAACGGGACATAGTTTCAATATGGGTGAGTTCGCCCGGAGGTGAGTTTGTAGCGTGCATAGCCAACCATTCCAAGACGGTGATGTTGTGTTGCTCGTTGACGAAGTCGGAAACAAGTGGGTGACGAAAGTCTCCGTCGGAAAGTTTACGATAAGCCAGGGGACGATCAATCTAAGCGAATTGATCGGGAAAGCTCCCGGGTGCGCTATCAGCACGCATCTTGGCTATCGCTGCTATGCCTTTCGCCCAACACCAAATGACCTTGTCATGCACGCCATAAAGCGAGAAACGCAAATTGCATACCCGAAGGAGATGGGTTACTTAATCCTTCGCCTGGGCATCGTTCCCGGATGCAGAGTTGTGGAGGCTGGCACCGGAAGTGGCGCATCAACCCTCCTTTTTGCTTCCGCTGTTGGTGATGATGGTAAGGTCTATTCGTATGAGAGGCGTTTGGAATTCACTGAGAGGGCGAGAAGGAACTTGGAACTTGCCGGATTGTTGCATCGCGTTGAGTTCAAGGTGAGAGATATTGCCAGCGGGTTTGACGAGAAGGATGTTGATGCTGTTTTCCTTGATGTGCGCACGCCCTGGGAATACCTTGAACAATCTCTTGAGGCATTAGCGACAGGTGGTTCAATTGGAATACTTGTTCCGACGACAAATCAGATTTGTGAGACGCTGAGGGTGATGCAGCGTCTGCCATTGGTTGACATTGAAGTTTGTGAGATACTCGTGCGCCATTACAAGCCAAACCCTGAAAGGCTTCGTCCAGAGGATAGGATGGTTGCTCACACCGCCTTCTTGATAGCTGCAAGGAAAGTCACTTTAGCGAAAGGTGACTTTTTACCAGCCGTGTGATGTGTCCCAGAACTTGCGCCAAATGTTTTCGGGCACAACCTGTATTTGGCTTTGACCGGGCGGCGGCAGCGGATTGCCGTTCCCATCTTCCTTCCATGTAGTGCTATGAAACTGCTCCGGCTTCATCCATTTGACATGTCCGTCGCCGAAGAGAATGTTTGAACCGTCATTGTGTATTCGGCAGACAGACCAAAAGCCTGTTGCGCCACCGTGATATGTCCCATAAGGTCCGTTGGGCGGTCCGGAGTTACACCTATCCCATTCAAGCGCCAGAATTTTGTTACCCGGGTTGGCTATCTGAGCCTCGTGCCTCTCTGGGAAGCCGGGAGTGCTATCACAACCACTTATGGTTGGTGGGCAGCCAAGATTATAGCCATGTCCGTAATACCAAGGCAGCTGTGGGCGGCTGGGGCATTTCCACATATCTTGGTTTTTCATGTATGGGTCAAGGCGAGATTTCCACTGAGGGAATGGTGGGTATACGCCGTCATAGTCTGCGAGATACATTTGGAAGGCTAATCCGTGTTGGCGCATGTTGCTTATACACCCAGTTGACCTCGCCTTTTCACGGGCACGGGCAAACACCGGAAACAAGATTGCCGCCAATATGGCGAAAATCGTTATTACAACCAACAACTCAATCAATGTAAAGCCACGCCGCATTTCAACGCACCCCCTTGGTTTTGTTATTGCGCACAAAGAATGTTAAGGTAGTTCTGGCGTTATCCTTCTGGCAAGCGACTAACCAAATGCCGCTTCGGTCAAGTTTTAGGTTAGCTAACCCAAATTCGGTCGTTGCTAACTTGATGGGGAACTCTTCACCGTTGGTTGGCTTCGCTCCGAGATAGGTGGCGTAAATAGCAGTGCTTGTAGGGAAACCATCGGACATCACAAGAAGTGGTGCAACTGAATTGACTTTCTGCCTCGCAAAATTGTCAAGCATGAGCAAAAGAAGCTGTGGTGGTCGTCTCAGCACAGTCATTGACGGTTGCTCAACATCCAAGAGGGCTAAACCGACCATATGGAAACCGGTGGGTTGGCTTTGCATCTCTCCTCCAAATAGTCCCCTGCTGCCCAATACTGCATCAATGCCGAAGGAGAATGGCTTTATGTCAATTACTGGCGTGCCGTCAAAAGCGTCCAACCCCTTTACGAAAAGTGTATTTCCCTTCCTCTCAATCAATTCAACGACGCAAATTCCTATCGGGTTAGGGCGGCTCGGCGACCTCGTAGCGAATACGCCAAAGGTTTCATCGCTCCATGGTGTCCTTGAAGCGAGGACATCTCGGCGTGCTCTGTCCATCCAGTAGAGCACAATCAAATGTGACGCACGCTCAATTCCCATAAGTGCCTCTGTAAACTCATCTTGGATTTTAATTTGACAGACTTCATGTGAGTAGCGACCTTGATGTGGTGGGCGCCTCAATTTGGGGTCATAGGGTGATGAAATTACGCCAATCGGATAAACAGGGAAGCCTTCGCCTTCTTTTGGTGTGAACGGTTTTATAAGCTGCTTCCATTCCTCTTGTTCCGTTCGTTTCTGAGGTGCCTCTTTTGCCTGTGTTTCTTGGCGGCGCCGCGCATAGAACCAAGTGTGGATGACATATGTGCCCTTTTGCTCCGCTATAAACTTGCCCGCCCATTCCTTTGTAGCTTCATCCGGGCTAACTTTGACGGTGAATGTTTTGCCGTCTGGTTTGACAATTTCCACAAACGGTTCGGTTGAAATCAAGATGTCACTTTTGGGGAACTCATCTCCGTGACCAAGCCCGATGCGAAAAGTGACAGCCTCACCCACCTTCGGGTTGTAATTGTCAACTGTAACCCAAAGGAAGTGCGCTCTGGCAGCGCTAAAGCAAGCGAGTGCAAAGACTGCGGTGAACAACATTTTAGCTGTGTTTCCGAGCCGCATTTTTATTCTCACCCCCTTGTGACTTACTGTGGGTCATACCACCAAATTTCTGGCGGCTGTGCCGAACATATTTTGTCCTTTCGCAACCATTTTACATGCCCGTCAATGAAGACCACACTTGCGTGCTCAAAATGTCTATCCGCTACATCGCTGCTGCAGTTTGACCGCCTAACGACATGCCCCGGCGAATCGCAAACCCACATGACATCGCCAGGCTGGGCAATCTTGGCGATATGTGGCGGCGGGACGAGAGCTGCATTGCCGTTGGAAGCGATGACGAAGCCAGAAACATTTCCGTTGATGCCATATGAGACATATGAAATTGCCTGCCCCAGCATCATGCGTGACTCCTCCTTCTGGCTCGGACACCAGAAAAGATCCTCATATTGGAAGACTGTTGTCCCCGATGGGTTTGTCGTCCTTGTGTATGTTCGGCTCGCAAGGTAAGGCTTTATCAATTCCTGCCAACCATAAGTGCCGATTCGCCATGCTCCTCTTTGGACATCTGGATACGACCAAGGCACAAGCTGTTCATCATAGTCTTGAACATACATCTGCATAGCCATCCCGATCTGCTTGAGGTTGGAAATGCATCTCGTCCTCCTTGCCGATTCCCTTGCCCTTGACAGGACTGGGAACAGCATTGCTGCCAAGATGGCAATTATTGTAATCACAACCAACAGCTCAATTAATGTGAAGCCACGGCGCACCATAAGCTCACCTCCTAAGGGTGTAGCGGGTCATAGTAATCCACATTGGGTGGGTAGCCCGGAGTTTGCCTCCATGTTTGATGGAACTGCATCCACTTAGCATGTCCATCAACGAACACATAATTGGCACCGCCTTGATGCCTTCGTATTGCGAGGCTTTTAGGTTCGCCATTTTCGTCATCCCATTCAGCCTCGTGCTCTTCAGAACCGGGACCAAACTCGGGCACCTTCGTCGGATTGCCCCAAGCAGCAGGAACAAAATGGTCGTCCACGACTTGATCAGCCAACTCAGCGACGATGATGCATTGAGAGGGATTAACAACTTGGCTGAGCCGTATTCCAAAGTATGGTGGGTGGTCTGGCGGGAAATAGCCATTCAGCCCATATGATGTTGGGCGAGTTGTTGGGTCGTCATCATCCCAAAGCGAACTTGTGTCAGAGGGGCAACGATGGAGTAAAGTTGTGCGAGTATAAGGTTGGCAGCTTTTTAGCCAGCCTGGACCGACAGGGACATGAGAGCCAGCATACTCGTGTGGCTCAGTTAGCGGAAAACCCTCGTCGTAATCTTGAACATACATTGCGAGGGCGATCCCGATCTGACGGCAATTAGACAAGCATGCGACTGACCTTGCTTTCTCACGAGCGCGCGCAAACACCGGCAGCAACATTGCTGCCAAGATAGCAATGATGGTGATGACGACCAGAAGCTCTATTAGCGTGAAGCTTTGAAGTCCGTTGGTTTTTACGCAGTGCAAATAAATTGGGTGTGGGAGCTTGTCCGGGATCGGCTTTGTGAGTCGCTCAATGAGGCACCTCTTGCAGAGTGTTGATGCCTTCGTTTCATTACAGGATGCAAGGCGGCCTTCGCGTTTGAACATCCTTATGCGGCAGTCTCCCGAAGCACATCCGTCCGATCCCATCTCTCCTCAGTCTCCCTTTGTGACGAAATTAAAATTCGTAACACCAAGTCAAAGTATAGCGCGCATGCGCTGGATGTAAAGCTGTGGAGCAATTGTTGGTGGGCCGTTTTGTGGCGCATTGCACCGCCTCAAAAACTGATATGGCGTGAGAGGCGCCACCGAAAAATTCCAAAGATTTTGGCATGTCTTTTGGTGATTGGTTTTGCGGGGTTGGGCGCCACCACGCCCTTGAGAATTTTGTCAGATTGGGGATGTTTTGACTGCGTGTTGAAGCGGATTCGGCGCAGCGATTGAGTGTTAAGATTTTGTGAAAGTTCCTACACTCAAGATGCTCTCAGAAATGCCCGACAAAGCTCCCCTTAACACAGGTGGAGATGATGCCATCAAGCTAACAGTCCAAGCACAGATCTCGCACTCACCGATGCAGCTCACTTAGCGATAGCCCTTTCAAGCTCCTTCATCACTTCCCTCAACCTTTGCCTTATAGGCAACCCTGCTGGGCATCTCTCCTCACATTCGCCGCATTCAATGCACTCGCTCGGCTTCACTTCAAGCGACATGTAAAGGTCTATCCCCATGTGGCGCAGGTTCTCCGGATAGCCATAACACATGTCATAGGCGAGAAATACATCCGGTATGCGTATTCCTTGGGCGCACGGCAGACAATAACCACACCTCAAACACATCTGCCCATAGCGATAACTCCTGCGCAACTTTCCTATCGCCTCCATTAACCTGCGCTTTTCTTCCTCAGTCATAGGGAGCGGTGCCTCTCCAACCCATGCGTTCTCAATGGCTTCTCTTGCGCATGTCATCCCCGGGATGACGGTGCTCACCATCTCGTTTGAGATGATGAAGCGCAGCGACTCAAATACAGCTTCGTCCCTCTCAGGCGGATCGCTCGGCAATGGGTTGAGCCTGCTGCGCAGCTGTCCCCCGGAAAGCGGCTTCATGATGATAATGCCCATATCGTGCTTGTGTGCGAGCGGTATTATTTCTCTCCCGACACATTCTTGATCAAGTGGGCTGTAAGCGAGCATGATTGTCTCAAAGCAGTTTGAAGTGATGGCTTGCTTTATAGTCTCAAGCGCCCTGTGCATCGTCACCCCTATATGGCGCACTAACCCTTTTTCCTTAGCCTTCAACAATGTTTCGTATGCGCCGCCCCCGGACATAACTTGCTCATATGTCTCTTGGTCGCTGACGCTGTGCAGCTGGTAGAGGTCAATATAATCCGTGCCGAGTTCTTTCAAGCTCATTTCAAGGTCGCGCATTGCGCCATCAGCCGTTCTCGCCGCCGTCTTGGTTGCCACAATTACCCTCTCACGAAGCCCTTTAATTGCCATCCCAATCTTTCTCTCAGAGTCGCCATAGCCGCGCGCCGTGTCAATGAAATTGATGCCCAAGTCAACGGCTCGCCTTATTGCCTCAATTGCTGTTTCAGTGTCAACCTGCGGCAGCTTTATCGCGCCAAAGCCTATCACGGAGACGCTCAATTCGGTTTTCCCCAAACGCCTGTAGCGCATTTAGGGGTCACCTCCATACAGGATGCATCAGCGCAGCTTGCAATCTCTGGTCAAGTATTAGGGGGTGGTCTCTATCCACGAGGTATATTCTCACCTTCCGATCATAAAACTGATTGGCGGGGGCGAATGGGAATCGAACCCACCCGGCGCTGCACTCACAGCGCTGCACGGGATTTGAAGTCCCGGAGGAGCACCAGCCCCCAACCGCCCCCACAAAAACGCCCTGCGCGAAATTTCCATTTAAATTTCGCACGGAGCAATTTAGCGCCCATTTCAAACTGACTCCTCAATACTTGCATGGACTGCTCTATGCACGGAATGTTATTGGAGGGGCAATCTCACACTGGCGTATGTTCTGCTCATCTCCTATCTTGCAACGGTTTTTCCACTAACTGCCATCAGATTGCAGCATGGCAGGCTGCCGCTCCTTTTCCACGCATTCAAACAGGAACTTTGTCAGACGCAATGCCCTCGGTATCGCAATCGGATAGCGCCCATCAAAGCAAGCTGTGCAAAAACATTTCTTTGCTAAGCCCACAGCCTTGACTAAGTTCTCCAAGCTTAAGTAACCCAAGCTATCAGCGCCGACAAACTCCCTTATCTGGTCAATGTCTTTAACCTGTGCTGCGATCAGTTCCTGACGGGTTGGAGTATCTATGCCATAGAAACACGGATAGCGGTATGGTGGTGAGCTTACCCTTAAATGCACTTCCCTTGCGCCGGCTTCACGGAGCACTGAGACAATGCTCTTTATCGTTGTGCCACGAACTATTGAATCTTCAACGACGACGACTCGCTTCCCAGCAAGCACCTCTCGTATCGGGGTTATCTTCAGCCGAACACCCATCTCCCTCATTCTTTGGTCGGGTTGAATGAATGTCCTTTGTATGTAGCGGTTGTAAACAAAGCCCTCCGCATAAGGTATCCTTGAGACCTCAGCATATCCAATCGCCGCTGGCACCCCGCTCAACGGGACTGGTATAACTATGTCAGCATTTGCTGGATGCTCTTGTGCGAGCAGGTTGCCCATACGCCTTCTTGCCATATGAACAGTTCTTCCAAGCATGTAGCTATCCGGGCGGGCAAGGTAAACGAACTCAAAGATGCAGAAGGCTTGCTTTTGTTCAGTTCGGTAGCGCAGCTCCCTTATCCCATTTTCGTCAATGATTATAAGCTCGCCCGGCTGCAGTTCACGGACATACCTTGCTCCCACAATGTTGAACGCACACGACTCTGATGCCACAATGTAATGGTTGCTGTTAAGGATGCCGAGTGATAGCGGTCTAACTCCCCAAGGGTCTCTTGCGGCAAGCAGCTTATCCGCCGTCATGATGACAAGAGAAAATGCGCCCCTCAATCGCAACAGTGCAGATACCACCGCCGATTCAAAATCAAACTCTTCGTGGCTCTCTATTAGTTTCACGATGACCTCTGTATCGGAACTCGTTTCAAACAGCAAACCCATCCTCTCAAGCTCTCTGCGAATCTCGTAGGCGTTTACAATATTGCCGTTGTGACCGACTGCAAATTGTCTGCCACGGTGTCTGCCTTCAATCGGTTGTGTGTTTGTAAGGACGCTTGAGCCAGTCGTTGAGTAGCGATTATGACCGATGGCAATGTAGCCCCTGAGCCTTGCAAGCACATCCTCTGTGAAGATTTGCGATGCCAAACCCATGCCCTTGTATGTGAGCAGGCGATCGCCATTTGATACGGTTATGCCAGCACTCTCCTGCCCGCGGTGTTGTAGCGCAAACAACCCAAAGAAAGTTATGCGGGCCACATCCTCACCGGGTGCATAAATGCCAAATACGCCGCACCGCTCCGAAACAATTTCATTCATGTTAACTTCAATTGCGTCAATCAGGGTTCCATCAGCGTGCCAACCATCTCCCCAATTCATTTCTTTCTCCATCTCTTTCCTCTCTCCCGAATCTGATGTGTGCCTATACCCACCTTTATCTTCCGCTCACTCTTACTTCCACCATCCGCTCACCATAAACCCATAAACTTAGTATGTCTCATGCCATCGCAACATAGCGTTATAATGCGATGAAGCGGAAGAAAAATGGGCGCACTATTTTGCTATTCGTGGTAAGGTCACTTGGATTTGTGAGTTTGAGCTCATGTTAGGAAATAGAGCGCTCACAACGCTTATGTTGCAATCTTTGTGTTGGCTTTTTAACCCGAGCGGAAGCGTAAGAAGGGAGTGATGAAATGTTGGCTTCAAAGGGTCGCAGCTACGAATTGACTTTGAACCTTCCAAGGACTTCGTTCCAAATGAAGGCTAACCTGCCCCACCGTGAGCCGCTGATCCAAAGCTTTTGGCGTGAGCGCCAGATATACCGCAAGATGCTCGAGCGAAATAAAGGCAATGAGCTGTTCATTCTTCACGATGGTCCTCCATACTCAAACGGTGATATTCACATCGGTCACGCTCTAAACAAAGTCCTTAAAGATGTCATCGTCAAATACAAATCCATGCGCGGTTACTGTGCTCCATTCACTCCCGGATGGGATAATCATGGAATGCCAATTGAGAAGGCTGTTGAAGAGCAGATGATAAAGGAAGGCAAGTGGGTGCGCGGAAAGACGATACCGCAGGATTTAAAGGCTGAGTTGCGCAGGCGGTGCCGAGATTATGCCATGCATTTTACAAGGGTGCAGAATGAGCAATTTCAGAGGCTCGGTGTGTTTGGCGACTTTGACAATCCATACCTGACGATGGACTACGAGTTTGAGGCGCGCATAGTTGAGATATTCGGTGAGCTATACCTAAGCGGTTACATCTACCGCAACCTAAAAACAGTTCACTGGTGCAAGCATTGTGTCACAGCTCTCGCTGAAGCCGAACTTGAATATCATGAGAAAGAATCGCCATCAATATATGTGCGATTTAAGCTGCTTGAAGATTCCAAGGGATTGTTTGATGGTTTGCCGAAGGAAAAATGCTATGCCGTCATTTGGACGACGACGCCGTGGACGATACCGGGCAACATGGCAATAGCCATAAATGGTGAGTTTGTGTATTCCGTCGCCGAAGTTAAGGATGCCGATGGCGGTATCGTTTACTATCTCATCGCCGATGTTTTGCTACCCGTTGTGGCGGAGGTTTTGAACTTTCAATCATTCAAGGTCACAAAGAGGCTATATGGCGATGAACTTAAGGGTGTAACTTTTGCGCACCCGCTATATGGGCGTCCATCGCCAATCATACTCGGTGAGCATGTAACGCTTGAGCAGGGAACAGGGTTAGTCCACACCGCACCGGGGCACGGACCAGAGGACTTTGAGATATGCAGGCGCGAGGGCATTGAAATAATCAGCCCGGTTGATGAGCTTGGGCGCTTCACTGATGAGGCTGGAGAAAGGCTCGCCGGAATTGATGTTGAGGAGGGAAATGAACTTGTAACGGGTTGGCTAAGCGAAGTTGGCGCACTGCTAAAAAGCGAAGTTGTCGTTCATTCATATCCGCACTGTTGGCGCTGCCGTAAGCCGGTCATATTCCGTGCCACAGTTCAATGGTTTATGAGCGTTGACCACAATGAGCACAGAAAGAAATGCCTTGAAGAGATTGAAAGGGTAAATTGGGTTCCGCCCGAGGGCTACAGGCGGATGCGGAGCACTGTTGAAGCTCGTCCCGATTGGTGTCTTTCAAGGCAGAGGGCATGGGGAGTTGGCATACCCATCTTCTACTGCTGCCGTTGTAAGAGAGACATACTGACACAGGAGACTGTGAAGGCAGTTGCGGAGCTGATACGGAAGGAAGGTTCAGATGCATGGTTCGTCAAGCCGTCTTCCGAAATATTGCCCGATGGGTTTAAGTGCCCAACATGCGGTTGTGACGAATTTGAGAAGGAGACGGACATACTTGATGTTTGGTTTGACTCGGGTTCAACCAACCGTGTTGTCCTTGAGGGGAGAAGTGAGTTGCGCTTTCCTGCCGATGTTTACCTTGAGGGAAGTGACCAACACAGAGGATGGTTTAACTCGTCGCTCATGATCTCGGTTGCGACTAAAGGTGTTGCACCATATCGCACAGTTATAACGCACGGATTTGTCGTTGATGAGCAAGGGCGGGCAATGCACAAGTCGCTTGGGAATGTCATCTCGCCATTTGAAGTCATTGATAAACATGGTGCGGATGTGCTCAGGCTTTGGGTTTGTTCCTCAAGCTACTTTGAGGATGTGCGCCTTGGTGGGGATATACTTGCGCGACTCGTTGATGCATATCGGAGATTCAGAAACACACTTCGGTTTGCGCTGAGCAATCTTTATGACTTCAATCCAAATGAGCACACGGTGCCATATGATAAGCTCACCGAGCTTGACAGATATATCCTTCACCGCCTGCATAAACTCATCACTGATGTGACGAAGCATTTTGAGGCGTTTGAATTTTACCGAGCCTTCCAAGCCATGCAGAACTTTTGCGCCTCTGAACTATCCGCCTTCTACTTTGATGTGATTAAGGATAGGCTCTATGTTATGCCACAAGATTCGCATCAAAGGCGCTCAACTCAAACTGCATTGTTTGAGATTGTCTCTTCTCTCTGCAGGATGCTCTTCCCAATGATAAGCCACACTGCTGAAGAGGCATGGCAGCACCTGCCAAGTTGGGAGGGCAAGGAAGAGAGTGTTGCGCTTGCATCTTGGGCAACTGCAAGGGAGCAATGGTTGGATGAACAGCTCAGCAATCGGTATGAGCAACTACTTCGCCTAAGAGACGACGTTCATAGAGCGCTTGAAATCGCTAAGAGGGAGGGTGTGGTCGTCAACCCGCTTGAGGCAAGAGTGGACATTTATGCATCAGATGAGGTGTTGAAATTCCTAAAGCTGTTTGAGACGCCATTGACCGAACTTTTCATTGTTTCACAGGTTGGGTTGTATGAGCTATCATTAGCGCCAGAGGACGCGGTTGTTGGAGAGGAGTTTCCGGGTGTGAGGGTCAAAATCACAATGGCAAGCGGGGATAAGTGCGCAAGGTGTTGGCAGCGCCAGGAAAGTGTTGGAAAGGACAAGACATATGATGACTTATGCGAACGGTGCGCATCAATAGTCGCTCAGCTTGAAGCATCTGGCATTGCTTGAGCCGAGTAATAGGGTGATAGCAGATTGAACTTTGGCAAGGTGAGAAGCGGGCAATGCTTATGCCAAATCAAGTTCTTCGCTGTTTCATGGGGATTGGTAATACCTCATGATTTTGAGGCAATGTTTTGGGCAGGCTTTCGTAGTAAGGCATGGAGTGAAGCGTAGTGCTGTCAAAGTGAGTTTTGGCTCGGCATTAGCCTCGCCCTCGGAGTGATGAAAGTTTGTTTGTTCGTAGTAAGGCACGGAGCTAAGTGCGGTGCCATCAGGGAAAGGGCAAAGAAAAGGAGTAAAGTAACGAATTTGACGCCACTACGCTGACGCTTCGTGGCTAACTACGAACCTAACTAACGAAGTTTTTGGCAAAGAGCGGTGAAAATTATCGCTGTTTCGTGATTCACATTGCGGTTTGGATGACAGATTTCCGAAAGCTTTCATAGGTATTGATACTGTGTTACTTTAATTTTTTGGAATGACATAACGCGTCAAGGTATCGTGCTGATGAGGTGATTGAACTTCCTCAAAAAGCTCTCCATTTCAATGCAGCGGGCTTGTGGACAAGGTGAGAAGATATGAAATTTAGGAAATATGTTTTGTTAACAGGCGCCGTTATTCTGCTCATCAACTATATCGCTGTCCTTTGCAAAAACGCTAAGCAAATTTATGAACCAGTTAATCCAAACCTCAGTTTAGCAGCAAGAGAAGTATTTAGTTACCTTAAGCAAATCTACGGCAAGCAAGTTTTGAGTGGGTATAATGTTTACCCCCACACACCGGATGACTTTCAACAAACCGGTCGGCATGGTGCTGTCTGGGGGCGTGACTTGCGATGGCTTGGCAACCCACACGAAGTTGTGCAACATGCCATCCGTTACGGTTATATCCTCACCATACACTGGCATTGGTTCTTTGATGGTGATTCGGCATGGAAGCGAGAGCGCAAGAAACCAGTAGATGTTGGGCGGGTTGTAACTCCGGGCACCTCAGAATACCAACAGTTGATGAAAGAGTTGGCTGAGGCAGCGGATAAACTTGAAGTGCTCAAAAATGCAAATGTCCCGGTTCTGTGGCGCCCATTACACGAAATTGATGGTGGTTGGTTTTGGTGGACAGACACTAATCAACCAGAAAACACTGCAGAACTATGGAGAATTATGTTCAATTATTTCACGAATAAGCGCCAGTTGAACAACCTCATTTGGGTTTACAGCACTGGAGTTGGTGATAGGAAGAAGAAACCGGTTGAATACAGACGGCGGTTTTACCCAGGTTCAAATTATGTTGACATAATTGGCATTGATATTTATGGTGTGGATGTTCGTGGGGATGACGAGCGCTATTTGGACTATTTCAAAATGATGTCTGAAATTGACCCGAACAAGATGATCGCACTTACTGAGTGTGACGATATCCCAAATCCAGACAAAATTCGCGGCAAATATACACCAGTTTGGTTGTATGCCTTGCCTTGGTGGGGATGCCCTCACCCGAGAAGAACAGTTGAATGGGCTAATTTCACAATGTCACATGATTTGGTCATAACTTTGGAGGAATTGCCCGCATTTTCTTGGGCAAAAACTTCCCCCCATATTGGGCTTTTTTCTCCCCGTGATGATGGCTCCGCATGGTTTACGAGTGGACCTGTGAACATTGAAGGATACGGGATTGATAGGGACGGAAAAGTGGAACGAGTTGAATTTTTCGCAAATGAGATGCAAATAGGGGCTATTAACAATTTGCTGGGAAAAAACTTCTCATTTGTTTGGGAAAATCCGCCCGCCGGATGCTACACTATTACTGCCGTTGCATATGACAATGAGGGTAACAGGAGCACATCAAACTCCGTCAGAATAGGCGTTAAAATGGTAAACATTGCAAAAGGGAAGAAGGTGCAGGCATCCTCTGGAGAACATCCAGAGCTTGCTGTTGATGGTAACTATTACACAAGTTGGAAATCTGAAAAGAGTGACGAAGAATGGCTGATCGTTGACTTAGGGCAATTAGTCAGAATTGACAAGGTGAATCTTCTTTGGGGTTGGAAAATACATGCCGCTGACTTCACAATTGATGTGGCTGAATCTGCCCCAGAAAATCCGAAAAGTTGGCGCACAGTTTATTCTCAAAGTAACTTGCCTTGGGTAACATGGAAAGCTACATATCGCATACAGTTCAGCCCTATATTTGCCCGTTATGTGAGGGTTTTTGCCAAGAAGCGCCCAAGGGGTCAGACTTGGGGTGGCTATGATCTGGCGGAGATTGAAATCCCTGTCCCGATTAAGTGAAAATGGCAGCTTTTATGCTCTGGCGAGTTTGCTGCAAGTGGTGCCGAAAGTCCACAATAAGACGCGAAAAAACAAGGTTCTGCCAGAATGTTGGGCGAAAATCGTGAACGGCATTACCGTGGATTTGTGATGGATTGCAAATAATTCATTGTGTGTAATATCTCGCATCGCCTTGAAAGGGGTGATAGCCATGAAGCAGTTACTAATTGCGCTCATAACCATATTTGCACTAACTTTGGGCATTTCCGTTGCGCAGTTTGGGCGACCGAAGAAGAAACTCATTCAATATGGTTGGTGTGTCCCATACACTGACTTTGTGCGCCAAAACATAGGTGAAATGGAAAAGACTTGCCCATTCTTTGACGGGATTGTGATAAGGCTGAGAGGTGGTTGGAAAACATATCCAGCACACATTTTCCGAAAGTCGGCGGCAACTTTGGCAGAGTATGAGGCTGATATAGCAAACCTTAAAGCGACAAAGTTTGAAAGGTTTAGGGAAAATTTTGCGCTTGTGTGGGGGACTGCCGAAAAGGGTTGGGATTGGTTTAATGAGGATGATTGGCGTGCTGCTGAGCAAAATGCTAAGTTAATTGCACATGTGGCAAGAGTTGGCGGTTTAGTGGGAATATGCTTTGATCCAGAACCGTATGGCGAAAATCCATGGCATTACCCAAGTTTGCCAAATGCAAAAGCTAAATTGTTTTCTGACTATTATGAAAGGGTTCGTGAATGCGGTGCAAGCTTCATGAAAGCCATTCAAGATGAATTCCCAAACTTGCGCATTTTGACCTTCTTTTGGGGAAGTATCCTGGGAGATGTGGCTGATGTGGAAGACGCGAAAGAAGCAATGTCTCGTCTATCAAGGCATAGTTATGGATTGCTCCCAGCCTTCTTAAACGGAATGCTTGATGCAATAAGCGGAAAAACATTAATAATTGACGGCAACGAATCGGCTTACTACTATAACTCACCAGAGCAGTATTTCCGAGCATACCACTTGATGCGCCAAAGGGCATTATCACTAATATCGCCAGAGAATAGGGAAAAATATGCAATTCATGTTCAAGCTGGATTTGCACTTTATATGGACTTTTATTTTGGGCTTGTCCCATTTGAACTGAAATGGGGGAGGTTGAGCCATTACTTAGCGCCAGATGAAAGAGCAAAGTGGTTTGAACATAATGTCTATTGGGCACTTTATACAACTGATGAATATGTTTGGTGCTATAGTGAAAGGCTTGACTGGTGGGGGACTCAGGATAAAGCGAAATGGTATAAATTTGTCCCGCAAGGTGCATATGAAGCAGTTCAATCAGCTCGCAAAAAATTGGAAGAGGCAAGACCACTTGGTTTTGATATCCGTGAAATGCTACAGTCGGCTGAGAAAAAGATGAGGGAAGAAATTGCTAAATCACTGATAAAACGCGAGGCTAAAGTCCAAAGGCTCCGTCCAAATGAAGAACCACCAAAAATTGACGGAAAAATTGATGATACCGTCTGGAAGAATTTGAAGCCTTTTGAGGAATTTGTGACAAATCTGGGGAGTTCCAAAGTTAAACCATCAGCTAAGACAACAGCTTGGATAACTTACGACGACCGCTACCTTTATGTTGCTTTCCGATGTGAAGAACCATTCCCAGAAAAGATTAAGATAGTTGGAGAAAAGCATGATGATGAAATTTGGCTTGGAGATTGTGTAGAGTTGTTGATTAGTTTGGAAGCATCACCTAAACCTTATCGTCACTTTATAGTCAACCCGAAGAATGTTAGGTGGGATGGGGCATCAGCTGACGGTAATGATGACCCAAGATGGAATGCTAATTGGAAAAGCGCCACATCAATTGGAAAAACAGATTGGTTTTGTGAGATGGCAATACCTTGGGAAGCAATCGGTAAAATGCCAAAAACTGGTGAAAAGAGGCGGGCAAATTTGTGCAGGCAAAGGTGCGTTAATGGAACAGAATGGAGCACATGGTCGCAAGTTATTGGAGGATTCCTTGAGGCAGAAAATTTTGGGATTATTGGGTTTGAATAGACAAAAATCTTGAGGTGGGTCTTATGAGGTTTATTTGGATAATTTTGCCATCATTTGTGGCACCTATGTTGGCTTTATCACTTCAACCCAAACAGGGTTTCTTAGACGGTAAGATAATTTTGGAGAACAAAATGGCAAGAATATTGATTGATGAATCGCTGAGAGTTGTGTCAATAATTGACAAAAAGAGCGGCAAAGAGAATTGTGCCGATGCGAAGCCATTTGTGACAATAAATGTGGATGGAAAGGTTCTCCTCCCATCATCATGGGCATTCTCTGAGAAAGATGGCGAGTTAAGTGTTGAATTTTTGGGTGCGAAACTTAGGGCGAAGATTGGGAAGAAAGACCGATATTTTTCCATAAAAATTTCGGATTTTTCTGGAAATGCCGATGAAATAAAATTTGCCACATTGTGTTTAAAACCATCAAAGTATGTAAGTCACATAGTTGGAATGGCGGCAGACGATGAATTTGGTGTTTGTATTAGGGCGTTAAACCTGCAAACAAATGTTACTGTCGGTGGAAGACCTGCAACGATATCGGCAACTTGCTTCAAAAAATACGGCTTTATTGGTGCGGGCGTTGCATTAGTTGCAGCGCCAATGCAGCAAATTAGGGATGTGTTAAAGGAAGTCGTAAAAAATGAGGGATTAATTCACTCAAGGCTTGGAGGTCCTTTCGCGCTTGATGCCGAGGAAAATAAGCTTTCATATGTATTTGCATCTGTTAGCGAACAGAATGTATCTGATTGGATTACAGTTGCTAAAATGTCTGGAATCAACATTATTCATTTCATTGGTTGGGAAAGTTCTTATGGACACTATGAGCCGAGGAAGGACTTTTTTCCAAACGGCATGTTGGGTTTGAAAAAAGTCGTGGAGAAAATACACAAAGCTGGCTTAAAAGCTGGGCTGCACACACTGACAGGTTGCATATCGCCACATGACCCGTATGTGACGCCAATTCCTGACAAAAGGTTGGCAAAAAGGAAAACTTTCACTCTTTCCAGGGAAATTAGTGAGAAAGATGATGTTATATATGTTGAAGAGAAGCCGGAGGATATGGACACGATTTGGGCATATGCAAGTAGAGGCAATGTGTTGCAAATTGACGAAGAACTTGTGCAATACTCTGGATATTCTCAAGAGCCGCCTTACAGATTTTTCGGGTGCAAGAGAGGGGCTTTCGGGACGAAACCTTCATCTCATCCTGCAGGCTCAAAAGTGCACTATTTATACGCATACTATGGCACTTTTTATCCAGACGAGAATTCAAGCCTTGTTGACGAAATTGCCCAAAGAATAGCTGATATAGTGAATGAGTGTGGATTTGACCTGATTTATCAAGATGGTGCTGAGGGTATGCCTGGCGGATGGCATGGCGTGTCAAAAATGAGGGCAGAAATTGCCAAAAGATTCAGAAAACCGGTAAGGGTTGAAGCGAGCGAATGGGGCTATCACTCATGGACATTCCACTCATGTATTGGGGCATGGGACCATCCATGCTGGGGCTTGAAGCGGTTTGTGGATATTCATTGCCAAGATTTGGAGAAATATGAAAGATTCCATCTTTTGCCAGGACAACTCGGATGGTGGGTAATACTCGGTCCGACTGAAGATTATGACGCAGAAACTCCAGATGAAATGGAATATCTTTGCTGTAAAGCCTTAGGATACAATGTGCCTGTATCTTTGCAGGGAGTAACTGTTGGCAGTCGTCCGTGGAATGCACGCCAAGATGAATATTTGGTAATGCTTGGGCGATATGAAAGGCTACGCCTTGCAAATTATTTCTCGGAAGATGTAAGGGCTAAACTGAGGGAATTTGGCAAAGAATTTAGGCTTATACAAGCTGAGGATGGTTCATGGGAACTCATGCCAACAGAATACATTGTGAAAAAGGTCACAAACTTGGGAGAGGCCACTAAATTAGCCATAAATAACCCATTTGATGAGCAACATGCCAAGTTTAGAATACAAGCACTCTATTCTGCAGCGCCGTATGATGCTCCTGAAAGCATTATTTTGGCAGATTTTTCGGAAAATAGTGGGTTTAAAGTTACAGGCACTGCAAAGGGGGTAACATGCGAATTTAAGCCGATGAAAGAGGAATCAAAATTTGGGGGGATTTGTGGCTATATCTCCGTGAAGAATCTTGGTGCTCCAAAAAATGGCTCATGGGCGAGAATAACAAGGACATTTTTGCCGCCAATTGACACACGAAAGTATGGTGCGCTTGGAGTATGGATTTATGGCGATGGTAAAGGGCAAGTGCTCAATTTTCAGCTTAGAGATATGCCACAATATTATCATGGCACTTATGATGACCATTACATTGATGTGGATTTTGTTGGTTGGCGGTATTTTGAGTTGCTCCTGCGGGAAAGAGACGCAGAAAGGCATGGGGATTTTATATGGCCATATTTTGGAATTTACCAAATTTATCGCTCGCCACTTGTCAAACATGCGGTTAATGAGTTGAACATATATGTTAACAATGTTCCGCAAAATGAGTCTATAACTTGCTATATTTCCCCAATAAAGGCACTGCCACTAAGGAGGCTAAAGTTTTCCAACCCAGCAATATCGGTTAATGGCAAGAGAATAGAATTTCCAGTGACACTTGAAAGCGGGCAATATATTGAATTTGAATCACCTTCAAATTGCAAGCATTACAGGGAAAATGGGGAATTAATCGCTTACATTACTACAACAGGAACAACACCTATACTTAATCGTGGGCAAAATATGGCTGTCTTTTCCTGTAAACCTGAAGGAACAGAGAAGGCGAGGGCAAAATTGACTTTCATCTGCACGGGCAGACCGATAAAGGGCATTTCGCCGAAAAGAAAAATAAATTGGGAAATATTGCGCGTGGAATATGATGACCCACGCATAATTTATGCCCTGGATGGCAGGCAAAATGAGTGGGATTTGATTTGCAGGCGAGATGCCAAGAGTGCCATATTGATATTTGAACTGACTGTTAATAAAGTTGAGGGAAAGATTAAGGAATTAAGAAGCTTCTCTATCTCAATAAATGGGAAAAGGGTGATATTCCCTGTGTCACTGAGAGCAGGTGATAAGTTGTTGTATAAATCGCCCCACGAGTGCGTAATTTTGACTAAAGATGGGGAAAAATTAGTGAAACCAAAGGGTGGGGTTATAAGGCTAAGACCTGGGCGGAATCGCCTGCGAGTTTTGTTTGATACAGACGGAGTTGAGGGATTTCAGGTTCGCGTAATTATGGCAAAAGTTTATTGAATATTTTCTAAGTTGTTAGCGGTCAGAAGAGGGTGATTAATTGATAAAATGCTCGGGTTAATCGTCGGCGACGAACCGACCAACCGTTACTGCATTGAAGTATTAACTCATGCAGGGATATTCTACTTTACGACGACGCCTCAAGAGCTGGACCATAAAAAAGCAACGATTTGCCTAATTTCTGGGAGAAAATTGTTCAGTTCCGGGGAGAGAGCGAAACTGAGATGGTTTGTGCGGCAAGGCGGATGTTTAATTGCTATTGGTGCAACAAACGGGCTTGAGGAAATTTTAGGGGTTCGTTGTATCGGCGAGTTGCATGAAGGTTGGTTAAGGTTTGTGACTTCACATCCCATTGGCAATGGTTTGCAATCATCACTCCGTGTTTTTGGTGGCACTGTCGTCCAAATGAATGCTGATGGGCAAGCCATTGCCCATGTTGTGGACAAAAATGGCGAAATCCTTGGGGATGCCATTGTTATCCGAAAGTTCGGTCAAGGTCTTGTCATTTTTATCGCTCCCGATTTGATGCATTCCATCGTTCAAATTCAGCAAGGAATTCCCGTCACAAAAGACGGTAAGTCCGCACCTGACGGCAGCGCTCCCCTTGACGACGGTATCTTGAAAACCGAGGACGGGCATGTGTTGGATTGGGGAAAAGACCGAATTGTTATGGAACGAGGGACAAGGGACACAGGACAAGTGAGAGGAAACCAAGCATTCGTGTTTTTCGGGTTACCAATTGCAGATGAGTTAAGGGTGCTGATTTTGCAAGCGATTTTCTTCGCTGCGCAGCAGAAAGGGTTGCCATTGCCAATGATTTGGTATTGGCAAAACGGTGCCCCTGCTGTCGGCTTAATCTCCCACGATACTGATGGCAACGAACCAGACTTAGGTTTTGAGTTGTTGCAAGTTGTGAAAAGTTTGGGCATCACTACAACATGGTGTGTGCTTTATCCTGGCGGCTACCCGCCATCGCTTTACCATGCGATTTTGGATTCAGGTTGCGAAATCGCTTTGCACTTTGACGCTTTCA
>JANXAS010000025.1 GCA_025062195.1 Armatimonadota bacterium | reverse complement strand
CAAAGGCAATTTTTTGGTTCGGCAGGAGCCTCACCCTCCCAACGACGATTTTGGGAGGGTGAATCTCATGATGAGCCAAAAATCGGGTTCAGTAGAAGCCTCACTGTCCCATCGTCAACTTCTGAACTGTCTCGGCAAAGGAAACTAAATTGTGAAGCACACGACTCCAACGACAACGGCGTAAAATTGTTAACTCAAGGCAAAATGGACAATCATGACCGTTTGCATTCAATCTGAGTGACATAGCGATAGACTTGCGCGTAATGTGCCATTGCTGACTGCTTGGGAAAAAAACTTTCCCAAACCCGCCTGCCTTCCACCAGCCTGTGCTGTCAAAACTCGTTGGGATGATGTTGTTTTCGTGGAGTTTAAGCAAGTAAGTTGGGTTGCCGATGCCGAAAATGTGCAACTTTTGTTCATTTGCCATTGCTTCTTCAACGATTGCACGAAGCAACTTTAGGGAGCGCTTTGAAAGCATGTTCACGCTTCCGTTCGGTCCTGAAGTTCCGAAACTTCCGAAAGCGATGTAGTCAACGCCCAGTTCGTGCCATTTCCGCACTGAGTAAATGACCTGTTGGATTGTTCGTCCGTGCACGACCCCGATGGGGCGAGGGGCGTGGGTTGAGTTTTGCGGAACGGAGAAAAGGTTGGAAAGCCGGCGCAAAAACAGTTCGCCCATAGTCAGCGTTTCCTTCACCTTCCACTCAACTTCAAAGTCAGCATCCCGTGAAGTTGGGACATGGTCGGGCAGGACATAAAAGTCTGCCCAAGTTTCCCGTTCGTAGATTTCCTGCAGCCTTCTGCAAAGTTCGTCGTAACCGATTTTGCCCATTTGAACTTGGTAGCCGCCGCTGTCAAACATCAGGGACTTGGGGCTTGGGACTTCAAATTGGCAATTGAGGACAGATGAATCGCCCAACCGCCAGGACTTTAAAAGCCGAAGTGTTGTTCTTTCGGCGAGTGCTGAAACTATGATTCGCTCAAAGGGGTTGAAGGGTGGCTGCCGATTGTAACCTTCAAAGAAGCGACGGACAAGGGCACGGATTTGAGATGCATCGGAAGTCAGACCAACGAAAAACTGCCACGAAGGTGCGCAAGGTAAGTTGAGCACGAGTTCCCAAACTGCCAACGAACGTTTTTTGCCCTGTTCAATTCTCACCCGTTGGAACCCAATGTGGTGATAAAAGCCATTTGATGGCAAGTCAATCGGACATTTGAGACGCAGAGTTGAACAACCCTCCCTCCTTGCCTCCTCAATAACGGCATTGACTAACGCTTTGCCAACACCAACGCCGCGCCACATAGGTGCAACTACAATCTCATAAATTGTTGCGTGACCATCCTTGCAACAGCGGAAATGAACAAAGCCTATTACGGATGACGAATTAACAGCAACAAAAACACGCCCCCCTTTAATAGCCTCTTCCAATACCGACAAACGCACAAAACCCAGCTCGTGCCGATGCTTGTCCGCTAACTCCTTCACCGCCCCAAAATCATCCATCCTTGCCAAACGCACTTTTGTTGCCCTGCGAATTGACCTCATCCACGCAACCTCCACACACTGCAGACAACCTATAAATCAACAAACCAAAAAGATGTCCACTTGCCCTGAATGCCATTTACCCTCACTTCACGACAACCTCATACCAGAGCGTCTGCCATTGTGCATCAATGGTGATGATGGTATTTCCGCTGCTATCGGCTTGCACTGGCAACTTGGCTTTCCTTTGCCCTCTCTCATCAAGTGCCCAAACTTCAACTCTGCTTGCATTCACTGGAATTGTTATGCGAGCGCCAACCCCTTCAACGAGTGATGGTGGCTCGCCCCATCTCCTTCCCACACTTGACTTTGGCGGGTAACCTGCCACTTCCTTCCAACCCATATTTTTGTTCTCGGCATAGCCAGTCGCTGTGATAATAGCGCGCAATGGCACTTTACCCTTGCGCAATGTTTCAAAGTCACCATCAATTGCAGTCAGGGTTATTACACTCCAACCGTCCTGCATCGTTTGTGATGGCTCAATGGTAACGCTTCCGAGCACGATTCGTTTGCCACCACCAAAGCCTATGACCGCCTTTGACCTTGAAGTGTTGACTGTAACGATGCCGCGATTCGGCTCGCTCAAATCCCAAATAAGTTCTCCGGTGTCGGAGATGAATTTTTTGGCTTGTGTGATTGTGGGTTTCACCCTTTCGGGTGTAAGTGCGTCCTTTGGCAACTTCATTCCTTCGGTGGCGATGGCAACGCGATGAATGAGTGTCATCTCAGATGTGACACCAAGGTTGCCAGCGTGCACAAGACTCCACGCCCATGCTCTACGAAGCTCTTGTATCTCTCGCTCCACATCAAGTTGGACGATAATCTGTTGCTTAGCCGGTGACACATCACCACGCATGAACATTGCAACTGCTGGTATCAGAGTCACCATCTTGGTTGGGTGTTGGTCAATGTCAAAGAAGTTGGGAATTCGCCCTATGTCCCAATTGTCACGCCTGTGAGAATAGCTGAATGCGTAGATTGCATCCCAATCCTGCAATGCCGCGTATGCTGCAAGGAGCAGGAAACCCTCGCTTGAATATGTGTTCGGTGCCGGGTGATTATACTCGGTCACACAATGTGGCTTTGAAAAGACTCGCCTCATCGCCAACCCAGGCAGTGTCCCACCCAAAGCGTTAACCATCGTCCTATTTGGCACAATCCACTCCTCAGCATCCCAAGGGCGCTTCGGGAATATTGGGTGTTGCCAGTAGGCATGAGTATCAACACAGTCAAGTTTCGCCATCATGTTTGGTGTGCTGCATCCAACGATTGTGCCAATAACAAGTGCTTCTACCTTAAGCTCGCCCTTAATGTAGTGATACAGCGTCTGCCAGTATCTGTCCTCCGTCTCCCAAAGGAAGCGGATGAAGTCAAGCTGCGCTTCCCTTGTCCTTTCGGCAAGACGAGTTCGGTAAAAGATTTGAACAGTGCCTTTTTCAAGGCTTTCACCATCAACTATACCGACAACACCACCGTGGCGGAGTGATACCCCAGCAATCCAATATGTGCCCAACTCTTGCCCAAGCTGTGATATGTCCAAGCGCGCATTATCATCGCTATCAGTGAGCATGAATATGAAGCGGAACTGCTGCCACTGCGTCGTCAGGTTGACAGTCGTTCTAAAGCCCAAGTCAGCCCAAGGCTCATGTGCCTGCCTTATGCCGACGCTTATTTGCCTCGGCTTGTCTGACTTGGCAAAGAATGTGAGTGTGTAAGGCCTATCAGCTTCCACCTTCAACTTCGGCTGGTTGAATTGCACATGCCATGTTTCTGTTCCGAGCTTTGTCACAGTTATCTTTAGCGCCCTTTTCGGTGCGCCCGCAAATGGTGGGACATCATCAGTAACAACTTCTGCAGTCGCCTCAGCACCTGCATGCCTTTCAAGTATCCATCCTTTTGTGCCCTCGGAGAAATCGGCGTTGACTAACATCTCGTTTCCGATCGGCTCCTCCTTCACTCCCCACGCCTTCTTGAGTTCAAGAGTGCTCTTATAGCGTTTCCTGAGCCATTCATTCCACTGGCGCTGCAATTCGTCAATGAAAACTTGGGGCAATCTATCAACAGTGCCACCAAGCCATGCGTGCACAAGTCCATTCTCGTTGTTGATTTCAACAAATGCTATTGCTGGGTCTTCGGCGTATGTCATGCCAGTGTATGGATTGCGATGCGTAAGCAGCTTCCTGGCATACTCCTTTTGCAACTCAATCATTGGCTGATAGAAGAAGCCAACGACATGCCGCTGCTTCCAATCAAGCTTTTCAATTTCAGGTGGGAGTCCATCGGCTGCAACAAATGGGCGTGATACGAGTAAGTTAAAGTTCACATAGATTCCGTTGCGCTTCAGTTGCGCTACTAAGTAGTCCAAGCGGTCAAGCGCCTCAAGGTCAAATTCCCTCGTGTGAGGGACACCGCGAAGCCTTATGCCATTCGGGAATTGCTGCATATCCATGTGATGGAAGCGCACGACGTTGATCCCGAACTTTGCCATGCGCGCTGCAATCTTTTCGGCATCCTCTTTCCTTGGGAAGCAAGCGCCGAAGCACAAGTTGACGCCAAAGAAGCGTATGCGTTCATTGCCAACATAAAGGTGACCATCCTTACCTACCCTCACATGCCCAAACTTGCCCGCAGGCTTATGAAGCCAATGGCTCAAGTTCGTCACACTCAGCGATGAGTCATCCCAAGGTAAGACGAATGGAAAGAGCCTTTCACCCTGCCCATTTGCAACTGTGACGAGAGTAAAGCAAATTAACGCTGGAGATAGTGTCCCAAGCGCCTTCAAGACGCACATACTCCCCACCCCCCTTGTGGATAGTGTAATCCCTAATGCAAGTCAATTTTGCACTTCGCTCCTTACCGAAATTCTTTGCGGACATCTTTCACAACCATGCTATAGAGTTTAGCCCACAGCTGATGACGAGTTTTTGAGCGCCATCTTTAGACAGCTAAAAATCGTCGCCATTAAATTCGACGCTCATTAGTTTCGCCATCACCAGCTGGCTTGAACCAGCGGCATGGGTAATACCACTTCAAGAAACCAAAGCAACATAACCCATCCTTGAATCAGGAAACAAAAACTCCACAATGTAGCATAGCACCTTGCCGACGACGAAATTTAAAAACCTTAGAACTCACGCATTTGGTATCGTTCCTAAGAGGCGGACAAAATTCTGCCCCAAAAATTCACAAACGCTATTTGCTACAAAGCTTGTTTTTGCTCTGCTGCCATGCCACTGGCTTTAGCCATTGGTTGATGGCGAATCTATGAGCGATGAATTTATTCGGCGAAAGAATTCTGCCGTTTAAAGAGGGCGCTTAAAAAATTCGTCAGCGACTATGGGCTAAAGCCCATAGCATAGCCGGAGAAAATGGTCACAAACAATATTTGAAATCGTTTCGGCTCGGCAGTAGCCTCGCCCTCCGAAGTTTTTCGTTACGGTTTTCCGTCATTTCGGACAGCCTTCGCCTGTCCCTACAGGACATTCAAATTTTAGGCTCGGCGGTAGCCTCGCCCTCCGATTTTTCCGTCTGTTTTTCCACCCGAATTTTTCCGCCCGTTTTTTACACCCGTTTTTCGTAACGATTTTTCGCCACAATTTTTCCGTCACAATTTTCCGCCACAATTTTTCGTCACGATTTTTCCACTATAATTTTTCCGTCACGATTTTTCCCCCACAATTTTCCATCATCTCGTAGAGCACGCCTACTGGCGTGCTAAATCCTCACAGGCGGATGAAGCAAATTTTCGGCTCGGCAGTAGCCTCGTCCTCCGAAGTTTTTCCACGGTTTTTCCGTCACAGTTTTTCTGCCACGATTTTTCTGTCGTTTCGTAGGGCACGCCTACTGGCGTGCCGAATCTTCGCTCACCAACAACATTCGCAGCAAACAGCGTCAGTTCGTTGTGCATTCTTCACTCGCCAGTTTCGTTATTCCCTTCACTGCAACCGGTAACTCAACCCCTATTGAGCCTTGAAGGGAATGGGCAGCTACAGTTCCACAGCTTTTGCTCCCTTTGAAATTTCAGGCACTGTAGCTTTATATGTTAACTTGGTTACAAGAGTTCATGTTGAAAGCATTTAGTTGTTGCTACAATTGCAAGTTTTATTGGCGATTGCTAATTCTAAATTCTAACATGAAGTGGCGGCAATAGCAAAAAGCCAAAAACGCATCATTTAGCATCTCCTTACGAGTTTTAGTTATGATTGTGTTTTGAGTATTTGTTCAATAACTGGCATTAATTCGCCATTTTGAGTCTCCAAATCAATGCGCCAAAATTGGTCAGGCATAAGCCCCTTTGCTTCTGGTAGTCATCCATTGCTTCTTTGCTTGCTGCCGAAAAACGCAAACGAGTTGCCATGAAACGGTGCTGGCGTAAGCCTTTTCGCACTTTACATTCCCATCCCCCGCCATCAATTGCTTTACCAAGCTTTCGAGTTGCTTGCGAGTTAAACACGCTGTTGTATAGAATCCAAGATACTTGGCATCTCCTATCACTATCAAGGCAAGTTCTTCCACATGTTTCGTGGGTGCAATGTCATCTCGTAGCGAAGCCATTTGGCGTGACCGTCAAAAAAGCATAGTTTGCGCCTTGCATATGCCTTGTGTGCTCAACAGGTCGTGCCCAAAAGTGCATGTGCAAAAGTGGTGTGTGAGTGTGATATTCTGGGCAAGCACGGCAACCTGCCAATGGAATTTCGGCAAACAAAATCATCTGGGTGGGATTATGAATTTGAGCGAGTGTGCCAAACCGAGGGAGACCTGAAAAGTTAGGGTCATTGGGGTCATCAGAGGTCCCAGAGCAAATGTAACCGTAACTACCAGCAATGCCCTTGTAACCTGCGCCACCACCATGCGATAGACACTTGATCAAATCCCAGTTTTTCAGATAAGGCTGAACAAGTTGAAACCAAAGGGCAATGGCAGGTTTAGTCGCATCCATGTCGGGATGCAAGCAAGCAGGCAAATACCAATCGTCCCAATCTTGAGCATACATGACCGAAGCCATGCCCAACTGTCGAATGTTGTTTAGGCAGGTCATTTGTCGTCCTTTCTCCCTCGCTGTTGAAAAGACAGGAAAAAGCAAAGCAGCAAGGACGGTAATAACGGTAATGACGACGAGCAACTCAATTAGTGTGAATGCCTTGCGGCTCATTAGACCGCCTCCTTCAGAACATATGGCTAAAGCCAATGGCATGGATAAAATAGCACAAGCGAAATTTTAAGTAAAGAGCGTTTTTTGAAGTTAGAAGTTACGCAGCTAAATGTGGAGGCAGTTGTCAAGCCACTTACATCATTTGTTATTCACCGGGTGATTTATCGGGCAGACTATCATCTGCCCCCTATAAACCCGCTATTTAATCAAATTTGTTGGTTTATAGCCGAATCTTTTCCCATCAATTCGCAGGGCAAGCCTATCGGTGTGCCAATCTTTCGTAGGTGCTCTTTAATCAAAATTTTGTTGATTCGTAGTAAGGCACGCACCAAAACGAAGTGCCATCAAAATGGGGCACCAGACATAGGACACGAGACAAAAGATATTTTTGACGCCACTCTGCTATCACTTCGCGGCTAACCATGAACTTAAATAGGTTTTTGACATCGTTCCACTAACGCTTCACAGCTACCTACGAACCTGTTGGTTTGATTCGTAGCAAGGCACGGAACGAAGTGGAGTGCCGTAAAAAATGGAACGCGCGACAAAGGACAAGGGAGAGTTTAGGACGCCACTTCGCTAACGCTTTGTGGCTAACTACGAACTTAAACAACAAAGTTCGTATTAAAGAGCGAAAACACCAGCTGGTGACTATTAATGACATTAAGAGCGATATTTGTGTAGTTCAAATTAACGCCTTTACCGCATCCTTAAGGGCATAAGATGCAACAACTTTGCCAAAATATACGCGATGGAAATTGCCACTTGGGTAGGCATAGCGGGCAATTTCTTCCGACAAAAATTGGCACAAAATGTCATTTTTGTGCACAACTGTGCACTCATAGTGGATTATGCCCTGCTCAATTATTGGAACAGAGACCTTTTGAGCTGGCACAGGCTTCAAACCGGTCCTTTCAAATTTGTCCGCATCTTTTCCAGAGACAGTCCCACACAACTCAATGGCATCTTTGAATTCTGGCGGCAACACATTTACGGTAAACTCACCCACCTCTTCCAAGCGCGAATAAGTGTAACGGCTTGGACGAACAAATACACACAAAATTGGCTTATCCCAAACTATTCCGCCGGTCATCCACCCAATTGCCATGACATTCGGCTTTCCATCCGACCCAACACTACAAAGCAGCAGCCCATAACGCGTCATTAAATGAACTATTTCGCGCCAAAGCTCAAAAGGCTCAATCGGTTGCTTCATCACTCTCACCTCCACTTTTAATTTGCTCGCATTGCCTTTGCATCCTCATCATTTGGCACATAAGTTAGGTCGTTTGTGATGCAAATAGCGTCAAGGCGTGGATTGTGCAATCCGCCAGAACCTTCTCTTGGATAAATGCGGAATTTAATTCTTTTCTTCACTGCTTTGAGCAATACTGACCTTGTGCCAGGTTTGCATGCCAAGCCGTAGCCTTGGCTATCCCAATGCCATCTGTCACCTTCAGAACCACTATTCCCAAGTATTTGCCAATTTTCTGTCACACTGCCAGCTGAGAGCCAGAATGACATATCACCACCCTTTGGATAGCGTAATCTTGCCCAAATGGCATAGACACCATTCACTGGCACTTCAACCTCGTATTCGGCAAAGTCTCCATCATACTTTTCTCCGACCCTGATATCCCCAACAAATGTCACAAAATCACCGAGTGCCATCGGCTCAATCACGCCAATTTCTTTCCCTAACTTCATTCTGCCGGACAATTTCCCACTTTCAGCTTGAATGAAAATCTTAACAATCCTCTTAGATTGCCCACTTTTAAACGCATCTTCAATTATTCTTTCACTTAACCCTTCACAAACCAAAAATCTCCGCACTGGCTCAAGCGGCAGGATGATTGTGCCATCTTTTCGCCAAATTTTTAAAGTCTTTCCGAAATCGTCAACAAGGTGGCACTTGATTTGGGGCAACTTTAGCTCAATTTCGCTTTCGCCAATAGCGTTCCAAAAGTATGCAACAACCTTTCCATCAATCTTCCCGATAAAAAGGCGAAAATCCCCCACATTAATTCCATTGACTTGGCGCAACTTGATCAGACGCCATCTTTTACCGTCATTGAAAATGGTGAAATCAACCTGAGGCTCCTTCAATGGCTCAAGTTCTTGTGGCTTGAAATAACGCTTTAAACGCAGCGTTTCGTAAATCCGTATCTGACGGACCATTGAGGGGAAAAGCGGGTTCTTCTCGAGCATTTCAATCGGCATCTCTATTGAGAACGGTGCATCATAAGCTAAGGATTTACAACAAAGGTAGTCAACTTCGTCAAACTGAGTCCCAACTTCCTTTCCCTGTGGCGGAAATATGCCAAACCAACCAAGTTCCCCAGGTAGAAGATTTTCGCGCATTCTTAGCATATATTTGACGGAATTGTCCACATGCTCCTTGCTCCTCTCCTTCCGTATATCAACAGTTGAATTCCGTGAGAAAATGTGCCATGAATGGTGTTGAACTATTGTCCCCTGAACAACGATCGGCTTTGGCTCAAGCCTGTGCCAAAGCGATAGCTCAAATTTCGGCACATAATGCCAAATTGGTGGCGGAACATCTTCACCACCATCAAAGTAAATCATATCGCAACCGACGGCGTTGAGTATTTTAGCAAGCCTTTCATGCATCTCATCAATTAAATCGGTCTCTTGGTCAATTATGTATCCGGGACAACAATCGTCAATTCCAAGTTGATAAATGACTTTGCCTGCTTTGTGCGCTGATGGTCTTGTGCCATTTGCGCCACGCTTACAGCCAAAGAATCCGTATGGTGGCTTTAAACTGAGCCATTTGTATGTAACGATTTCGTCACCAATTTGTATATCACGCCAAACTTCGGCAATATCACCCTTTTCGCCATAAAAACCAATAGGAGGCTCTTTCGTGAGTATTGTATCGTCATTTTCATCAATATCTTTAGCCAATGTCACTTTAGCCTTCTTCCACAACCTGCCATCCGGGATTGGTGTGCAATATTTGTCGTTTTTGTGGACTTTTGATGCCCAAACATGAAAGCCTACTTTTAGCCCAGCTGCCCTAATCTTTGACGCCACAGTTTTTAACCCATCAATCCCATTTGGATATGCAGATGTGTTAAATTCAAAATGCCCCGATGTTTTCGCCCAAATCCATTGAAAAATCATAATCTGACCAAAGTTCATTTCCTTTGCGTATTTTATGCACTTTTCAACATTCGCCTCGGTGACATTCGTGAATAGGTAAGAACGGCGATTCTCCTCAGTCAAGTGGATTGGTTTCCCATTAAATTCAGGTGCCGGAAGCCCAGTTGCCTTTGCTGCACGATAAATTGCCATACGAAGCTGTGAAGTTGGCGCACCGACTATCGCCACAGAACACCCAACGAATCCAAATTGACGATAGCCGTTTGCTTGCAATAATGCAGCATCTTTTAGCTTTATTGCAGTAGGATGTGTCTTCAAATTCAACCCCAAAAACACAATGCCAAATTCTTTATCCCAAGCTGTTGCCAATATGTTCCCAACATTTTCCGTTATTCTCACCGGAAATTGCAGAAATGATAATTGAGCCACATTCTCCACATCTAATGACAAAACTTCAGCAATTATTGCTTCTGGTTTAGATTCAATCTTGAGCGAAGCAGAGCCATAGGAATCAAAGCGCAATTTTAGAACATTGCCCTCCAAAATTGCCCAAGTTGCCCCAACTCTTTTCCCGTCCAGTAATGTAATGGATGCAACAGGGATGTCAACTGCAGCCGAATAATCTTCCCCCAAAGATTTTCCAAAAATTTCCCGAATTTTCCCATCACCGCCAAACCCCAACCTTAATTGCCCATTTTCAACAATGAAAGTGGCTGAATGGCAATTTGAAGTTATAATTGAAACTATGATGGCAAACAAAAATGAACTGGATAATTTAGCCAAGAAATTTGGCACTTTCATCCATCTCACTCCCACTATCCAAGGTGGCAACTTCAATATTGCATCAGAAAGACACCAATATTTGCCAAATGTATGTATATCCGAGTGAGTCAACCTCCTCCCATATCCTTCGGAAAAGTCCCTCATCCCCAGAGATTTCTTTGATTTCTTTTAGCTTCTCCTCCCAAGGGATACAAACTCCGGGACGCGTCTTTGATGTTGGAGTGATCCCTGGATTAACCAAAGAATCCCCCTTATTTTCTTGCAAGTAAGAGCGCCCACGAGAATAAACCCCATATTCCCTGGTGAATTCGGTCATTGCTTTTATATTTTTCACCTTCGCATCATTTTGAATGATAGCGCTTGCGTCCATGATGTATCCACCATCACGAGCAACTTCATCTATCAATTTCCTGCAATAGGCTCTAACTTCTTCTGGAGTGCCGTAGCTCAATAAAGTGTTAGGAACTCCACCACTTATGCAGAACTTGTCCCCCAATTTCCGCTTGACCGTAAATATATCTCCTTTGTCAACATGGTAAATGATACTTCCATCAGGCAATTCCCTGAAACTGTCTAAATGATGATCCCAATTCCCTTCGGCATAAAACAAAACCTTATGCCCATGTCTCCAAAGTTCCTCAATAATTGGCTTCAAGGTTGACCAGTAGTGGGAATGGAAGGTTTTCATATTGACAAAGGGCACACATCCACGGTGCATCCAAAATCCGATAGGAACTTGTTTGTTCGGGTCGGCAGTTGTGAGGGCTACATGAAAGAGATGAGGTTGAAGCGCCTCACAAGCTTTGAGAACTTTATCAGGTTGTGTGAACATGTCCATCGTAAGTCCTATATAGCCTCTAAGTTTGTCAGCGAGTATGTCAAATGGTGCTTTCAAAATGCCAGCTATTGCCGATACCGTTCCAGTTTCCTTCCTCATTCTCTCAACTTGCGCACCAAGGTCAATGAAATACTTAAGCATTGCCATGCCGCCTTTGACAAACGAGAGATTATTGCGATATGTGACTGGTTCACCTATTGGCACTACATCATAGGAAACACGTGGAAGCCAGACATTGTAAAGGAAAGCTGTTGGATCTTCAATGAGTTGGTCATATTCATCAGCTCTCATGAAAGCTTCCTCCTCAGGCGGTTCAAGGTATTGAAAACCGACATCAGGTGGTATTTCTATCCCAGGGATGGCATAATACCTCAGTCCGACAGCTTGCGTCAACCCAGTCCAGACATAGACCATGTTTGGCACTGTTGCATCCCAATCAAAGTCTTTACAGCACTTCAAAGTAGCTTCAAAAGCTTTTCGGTAGTCATGAGTTACTTCCTGACAATTGTATCCAGCATACTTTGCCACAAATTCAGCAACAAATGGGCGAATTGGAACGCAATCTGGCATCTCATTCCGCATAGCAGTCACATACCTTGCCAATCTCTCTTGGTATAGCTTTTCCATGTCCATCACCATGCACCACCTCGTTTTGGGAATTTCCAAAATTTGGCGAGAAAAACACGAAAATGGTTTAATTTAGAGCATAGTTGCCTTTGCATCACGGAATGACAAAAATACGGATAAAATCTACACACAAATTGTGGGGACAAATGAAACCCGCCACATTTTCTCACAGGGGCGGATAAAGCCCGCCTACTTTCTCTTTTTCCGAGCAGATTCCACCTACCCTCTATGATTTTGCGTAAACGCCTATGACATAGGGACGGATGAAATCCACCCTCCCCTTTCCCGGACAGGTTTCACCTGTCCCTACGGTTATTTTGAGCGAAGAGGAGTGCCGTCAAAACAAGTGCAAAATGCTAAGTTCAAAGTGCAAGTAAAACTATACCATTGCACTTTGAACCAACTTAATGCCACTACGCTATCGCTTCGTGGCTAAATACGAACCTAAGAGGAAAACTTTCGCCGAATGAATTCAGCGCTCATTTGCTTCGTCATCAACCAATGGCTAAAGCCAGTGGCATGAGTAATTAAGCATGCTTTTTCAAAACCGTGCTATGGGCTTTAGCACATGGTCGTTGACGAATTCTCTTAGCGCCGTCTTTGGATGGCTGTGAGAGTTCTTTCAAAATCTTTTCGGCTCGGCATAGCCTCGCCCTCCGAAAAATAATCCTTGCACTCATTTTAGGCTCGGCGGTAGCCTCGCCCTCCGCAATTTTTCGTTACGGTTTTCCGCCACTTCGGACAGGCTTTGCCTGTCTTACAGGACATGCAAATTTTGGGTGGTGTTTAAGCCCAATTACATGGTGAGATGACACATTTTGTCAACATTTTGCATAAATGGGTGCATTTATCTTGGAAGTCACCTTATAACTTTGATGAAAAGTTGGCGTTGGTTATGGGGGATTCTTCAGACACTCTCCGCATTCCCCAAAATTCCATCAATATGGCAACTGCGATACTGCCTTTGAGACGATGGCGATAGCTGCGCAGAACATTCCAACTAAGCCCATGCCACATGAGTAACCACCGAGCAACACCGCGGCATACCTTCTCCAAGTGTCTGGGTCAATTCTCTTTTCAATGTAGTATCGCCTGACAAGTGCACCTGCAAATTCAACGAAGATATAGTGCGGGAGTATGCCAGACATTCCCCGTATGAAGCCGTAGATGAGCAATATCGGCAATTGGAATGCATAAAGTATGCCATAAGCTCCAAGTGAGGCTGTGTAAAATGCTGCAATGACAGGGAATTTGACGGCTTGAAGTAGCGCCTGTTTTTCCTTTGCGGTTGCTGTCCACCACAGTGAAGAATAAAAAGCCCACAACGGCCACATCTTTTGGGCGTATGGATAAACGGAACTCGGTATCGGAGCCAAGCGCCAAATGAGCTGCCACACAGCAAGGTTGCTTGGTAGAGCAATGCAGATTACGAGGACGACGGCTTTCAACAGGCTTGTGAACTTTGTCCCAGTTAATTCAACTATGCGCCAGTGTTGCGCGGCACCACCATAATCTGCTATTGGTATTGGTGCAAACCAAATGTCAACGCCTTTATAGCCAGTGAATTTGCTGTAGAGGATGAAAGTTGCCTCTCTGACATATGGTATTGTGATCCATTGTCCAGTCAAACCGATCATGCGCGCATCAACATATGAGGCAAGTGGCGTGTAAATGAAGGCAAAAAAGAGCAAGAACCATATGTGGAAGTAAGGGATTAAGTGGCGGCAAAGCACAACATATGCCATTGAAGCGAGTATGAAGGCGACAAGCATGACTGGTATTGGGAAATCTCCCCTTCCAGGTGGCACTGCGAAAGTGCCCCTCTCTCTCCTTGCGCTGCTACCCTTGACCTTGAATGCCGATGCTATCATTGAGCCAATTCCGAGTGTCGCCACTGCAAGTGAGACGCCGATGCTTGCGCTCAGCCAAAAATCGTAGTGGTTTACTGTTTGAGTCTGTATCGTGTCCATTCCGGGACGCCATTGTTTTAAGAAGCCTTTGTAGTAGAGGATTGGGTTAAGTATGAGGGTAAGGAGCGCTGCTATGAAGCCACCAGTCACAGACCAAAATGGCGCAATAAAACCGTATAGGAATGAACCCAAGTCGGTTCCGATGCCAGTTGGTGTTGCTGGCAAAACATTTTGAGTGTTGTGCGTCAGTTCAATGAATGGAATTTTGATGAGCTGTAACGGGCGAGTCATCAACGCTCCAGTCAGTGTTGGTATACCGACATAGAATATGCCCCATGCAAGCCCGATCATTGCACCGATTGAGAATATGCGCCAACGCCAAGTTTCCTCTTTCGTAGTTATCTCAGCGAGCGCCGTCGCTGATAATGCTCCAACTGGTGCAAGCGGGAATGGCAAACGCTCATAATCGGATGTGAGCCTGAAAAGCAAATAGCCAAAGCTAAATCCTTTCACCTGTCCAACTGTGCTTCCGAATAGCATGAGCAATATCGGCACAATCCAATCTTGGTGGAAAAATGTGCGATGGATAATAGCTGGCGAGTTAGCTGGCGGGACAACCCAAGTTGGTATCTCATCGGCTATGCCCAATCCCTTCGTCACATGTGATGTGCGAAGGTAGACATTCCATATGAAGCCCTGAAACGGATTTGTCCCTATGAGAGCGCTCGCAACGACAACAAGCAAGTAAACTTCCTGGCGGCGTAGCACCATAAACGAACGCCTTGCAACTTCAACGAACAAAATCACAGTCACCCATTGCGCGGCTGCTCCAAGAGTGTGCCCGGCAACAAGCCAAAGGTAAATTGACCCCGGTAGGAAGACGAAGGCGACAAATAGCGCCCCAACAATTGTCTTCAGAGTAAAGCCCTCTTCAAATTCCTTTGGCACATCCATCAAACGCCTATACTCTTCAAGCTCCGCATCAGCACCCACTGCTGGCACTTTCAATCCCTCCTATAGCTATTGCATCAAATCTGCACCGCTAAACACAATCGCATCAAAGCGTAACACAAACGCTTAACCGCGTAAATACAGCGCTATAGATCCAAACGCACACACCGCTTACACTTCAATGTTGCACACAGCTCCTCTTCAATTTGGCACTTACTTAACCACCCCGCGCACACTAAACAGGTATGCATTGATAACCTTGAACCGCCCACGCATGACAACGCTTTTAAACCGCTCAATGTCACCAAACATATATAACACCGTCGCTAATGCATCGGCAGTAATTCCCTCTGAAGCAACTACTGTTGCAACGATTTCTTTGGCTGGCACAATGCCGATTCGTGGGTCAACTATGTGTGAATAGCGCACGCCACCAATATCAATGAATTGCTCGGTATCGCCGGAAGTGGCTATGGCTGCATTTGCGATTTTAATGATGCGTCGGCACTTACGATCGCCATCCAAACTATCACCGCTGTCACGCGCATAAGCCAGCTCAATCTTCCATCCATCTTCGTTTGGTGGTGGATCGCCAGTGACTATATCGCCGCCTGCCTCAATTAGCGCCCTATGTATGCCATGTTGACGAAGCACTTCAATTGCGCGGTCAAGCGTGTAGCCCTTTGCTATTCCACCGAGGTCAAGGAGCATGCCCGGCTCAAGCAATTGAACGGTCTTTGAAATTGCATCAAGGCGCATTTTGTGCCACCCAACCTTCCTCAACGCCTTTTGCATTTCTTGTTCCGGTGGCAATTGACCAAGCTTGCGCGCATTGCGCCATAGCGTGCTCAACGGACCGACTGTCACATCAAAAGCACCATCAGTCAGCTCGGAGATTCTTTGGGCATACTCAAGCACTGCAAAAAGTTCATCGCTAACTTTAACCGGCGCCCCGCCAGCATTCGCGCACAGGCGCATGAGCTCGCTCCTTGGACGATAATCGCTGAAGATATCTTCAAGCTGCGCTATGCGCTTGAAGGCTGCAATGCAAGCTGTTTCAGCGCTTGGCTCATCCTCGGAATACATGACGATACGGACCTTTACTCCCATGTGGATTTGAGCGTATTCAAAGCGCTGCAGTGGCACACTTCCATTTGCACGAAGAAGATAAAGCACACAGAGCACAAGTAAAAGCGAAACGGTGTTGAAGTTAATAAAGTGGCGATACAAGCATTGTGCTCTCATAGGTTGCAAACAATTTCGGTTTGACACTTTGAATGTGAGTTGTGCGCCTGATTTTACATTTCCGGCTTTAATGTCCGAAAGGGGAGCGCTTTGCATCATCATTCACTCAAAACGATGGCTTAAATTCTTCCGGGTGCTCATCACATAGCCCGAAAAAGCAACGCAGCCTATTAACTATGCGTTGTGATGCTTTACCATCACCATATGGATTGACCTTGCGAGCCATCCTCATATAGGCATCCTCATCGGAAAGCAGTTTGCAAAGCTCGCTCACAATCACATTTTCGTCAGTGCCGACAAGCCTTGCTACGCCAACCTCAACTGCCTCTGGTCGTTCCGTCACCTCGCGCAACACCAAAACCGGCTTCCCAAGTGTGGGAGCCTCCTCTTGAACGCCGCCAGAATCTGTCACGATGATATGCGCAAGCCTCATCAGTTGAATGAAGCCAAAGTAATCTGGCGGCTCAATTAATTCAACACGCTTATGTGAACTAAGATACGCTGTTGCTATCTCTCTTACTGCCGGGTTGCGATGCATCGGGAAGACTATTTTCACATCGCTGAAGTGCTCAAGGATTTTGATTAGCGCACGGCATACGCGTTTTAATGGTTCACCCCAATTTTCTCTCCTGTGAGCCGTAACAAGCAACATCCGTCCAAATGAATTTGGGTGCACTGGCGGCAGGCGCTCCAAACACTCAAGCAGGGCATCAACCACTGTGTTGCCACTGATGAATATGCGCTCTGGCTCAACACCCTCTCGGAGCAAGTTCTGCTTTGCTTTGGCTGTGGGAGCAAAGTGCAAGTCAGCTATAGTCCCAATCAAACGCCTATTAATCTCTTCAGGGAATGGCTGCATCTTGTCATAGGTGCGCAAGCCAGCTTCAACATGCGCCGATGGCACTCGGTGGTAGTATGCTGCGAGCGTTGCAACAAATGCTGTCGTGGTATCACCTTGAACTATGACCATATCAACGCTTTCCCTGCCGAGCACATCATCAAGTCCGCTCAGTGCACGGCATGTCACCTCGGCAAGCGTTTGTCCGTGCTGCATGATGTTAAGGTCATAGTCAGGTTCCAGCCCGAAGAAATTCAGGAACTGGTCAAGCATCTCTCTGTGCTGCGCTGTAACAGTTATGACGACTTCAAAATCGCCACACTGCTCAAGAGCTTTAATGACCGGCGCGAGCTTTATGCATTCTGGTCTTGTCCCGAATATGACCATCAGGCGAATGCGTTTTGAACTGTGACCATTGTGCGTTTCCACTTTGAACAAGCACCTCACATAGCGAGTGGCGCAGACGGACGAAGCAATATGATAACATCTTTCTTTACCCAAAATGTTGTTGGTGCTCAGTCACTCGTTTTTGCGACATGTTCGCTAAGCGCCGAATTTATTCGGCGAGTTTTTGAAGAGGGCAAGCAAAGCCTGCCACAAAATCTGCGTGCGGATTTCACCCACACAAGTTCCCTCAGCTACTATGGGCTAAGCTTATAACATGCTCTGGAAAAGCCGTCTACCAACACACTTGTAGCAAAGAACGGATGATACTAACATTGTGCCTGCATAAGCGCTCTTTGGATGAGCCTGCGAGAAGCAGCACCCCATCCTTGGGCGATGGAAATTTGAGCAGCCATCAGACGATAAACCTTATCTCCACAATACGATGAAGCAATTTGAACCGCAAACTGTAGTATCACCTCTTGTGGGTGACGGAGTTTAGTAAAACTTAACCGACTATGCCTTTTTACGGTGCAAGCGATACCAAGTCAAGAGCAAGCCGCATATCGTCTTTGCGTCCTTTATTCTCCCAGCCTCAATTTGCGCTATAGCCTCATCAAGCGTCATCTCAACGAGTTCAATGAACTCCTCTTCATCCGCATGTCTTTCCCCTCGTTCCAAATCCGTTGCTAAAAAGACATGCAGCTTCTCCGTGCTATAACCGGGCGCAAGGTAAATTGAGAAAAGCTCCTCAAGCTTTCCGGCACGATATCCTATCTCTTCAGCGAGCTCTCTCTGGGCGCATTCAATTGGGCTTTCACACTCACCAAGTGTTCCGGCTGGTATTTCAAGCAAGCGCTCATCAGCTGGTTTTCGGAACTGCCGAATCAATATGACAGTGCCCGGTGTTGGCATCGGCACAACTGCAGCGGCACCACGATGCTCAACAATCTCTCTCGTCGTGATGCGTCCGTTTGGAAGGACAACGGTGTCAACACGCAGGTTTACCACCCTACCCTCATAAACCCTTTTGCTCTCAATCGTTTTTTCAGTGAGGTCAATCTGCATTCCACTCACCCCTCAAGGCTATCAACCGCTTGCTAAAAAGGGCTTTGTCAAAATGAACTCAATTGAGCTGCCTACCCACTCGCACAATAACGCAAGTTATGATGCCTCTTATACCATTCAAGGAATTAAAGCAACATGATACCGCTTAAATCACGAAACGATAAGAATCATGCCGTGCAGCCTCGCCGCTTGACGGCGACGAAATTTAAACAGCCATCGCAGACAAGCCACAATGATACAAAGATTTGATGCTGCCTTAGTTTTTGAAAATGATATAGCATTCAGCCCATCTGGAATTTAACTCTCCCGCAGTATAAAGGGCATCGGAAAAGGCACTTTGCAAGAAGTTTTTCATCAGCACAGTTCAAAAATGTTTGCAGCAAGACAAGCAACAAAATGTGATGCCATCAAGAGAATCAAAGACGCCGCTGCGCTATTGCTTCACAGCTGTTACAGACTGTGCCTACGCGTTATGCCCATGCTACATTTTGTAACGGAACAGCATTCAATCACAGTTGATGATTCTCAATCTCATGCACTTTACGCCCGTGAAGTTCCCTAACGATAAGATGCCTCCTCAAACGAAGCTTTTAAATAGCGGGATGACATTGTCACGAATACAATGCGGCGCTACTCAACTCATTACGCACAGCAAAATTTTAAATGGCACTTCCAATTGCGATGCAGCGCTATGGGGGTGAATTGCGTGAAGTTCCGCTCAACGCACATCTTGCTGCTCGCTCTAATTACGATAGTGATCATCGGCATCATCGCAAACTTTATCATCACATCTCAAAGGGCAATCATAAACCGCCCACCTGACATTGAAATTCTTGTCACGGGAAAAATGAGGGGACGCTTTGAATTTTGCGGATGCCCAGGCGAAAGGGCTCAAAGCCTTCCGATGAGGGCTCAGGCTATTAAGGGCTTGACTTTAACGCCGCAACTTCGTGAGAGGCTGCTTCTGATTGAATCGGGCAATTTCACATCCGATAGAGAGTCGGTGGAGGTGGCAATGCGCTCATTTAAGATGCTTGGATATGACCTTGTGTCAACCGCGCAAAGCGAACAGTTCTACATTGATGAGGTGCTCTCCCAGGCAAGAAAACTCAACATGAAACTGCTCGCACGAGACATCAAGGGCAATGAGGGGCTAAGCGACATTTGCAAGCCGGTGTGGGTTTTAAGTCGCTCACAATACAAGGTTGCATTCGTAACGAGTGGCATTCAACCAAAATCAAACGATGAGAGGACAGTGATGGCGAAATGGAATGAAGTGATGAATGATGTTAAGTCAGCCTCAGGCAACACCAATGCAGTCATACTCATGAACTATTGGGATTGGGGATTGATTGAACGAGTGTTGAAGGAAACAGATGCGGGCAAGTTCATAACTGCTATAATCACTCACACTTCCGCGCAACAGCTTAACCGCCCTGAGTTCCAAACTAATTTTGAGACGCACTTCCTTTTACTTCCCGAGAGGTTGCTTCCAATGCCATTGCTGAGATTATGGATACACAGGGGCAAAGTGCGCCATCTTAACATGACGACTTATTCACCGTCCGTTGAAATTCCGGATGAGGAGATCAAGATGCTCGTAAGCGCTTATTACAGGAAGCGACAGGAGAGGCTTAAGGCGCAATGGTTAACTATTGTCAGGCGCGCAAAGGAATACACGACGCCAAAGGAATGCGCAAAGTGCCATGAGAGCGAATATCGCCATTGGATGACGACAAAGCATGCAACTGCAGTGCTGACCTTGAAGAAAAGGCACCGTATAGAACCGGATTGCTTGAAGTGTCACTCAGAGGAGTTCATACAAACGAAGCGCCTGACGATGACTGACAAGGGCAGCGGCGTTGAATGTGTCTCATGTCATGTGGAGCTAAAAGACCCAGTCAAAGTTAAAGAGCATGGTCATATGCCTTCAGAGAGGGCGCGCCCACCGAGAATTGACCCGATAAAGGTATGCACACCATGCCACGATAAGGAACATAGCCCACAATTTGATGTCAAGCTCTCGGATTACATGAGTAAGGTGAGACATTGAGCGGTTAAAATTTGCATTCATCTGCGCCGTTCAGTATGTGGGGATATCTTCGCCCTCTTCCGTGGCAATTTCAGCGAAGCGTGTGTAGCGCTTATCAAATTTCATTGTGAATCTTCCCGTCGGACCGCTGCGTTGCTTCGCAATGATGACCTCTATGTCTTCAACAGGTGGTCTTTCATCGCCCAATTGAGCGCCCTCACCGGTTGTTTTCCTCTTCCTGCCTCTCTCTTCCTCATCTTGCCTGTGAAGGAAGATGACAACATCTGCTTCAGCTTCAATGGCGCCGCTGTCGCGCAGGTCAGCAAGGATCGGTCTTCTTCCGGGACGATGCTCAACTGCCCTTGAGAGTTGTGAGAGCGCCATCAATGGCACATTCAGCTCACGGGCGAGCAGTTTTAGAGAGCGAGCTATGTCGGATACCTCTTGCGCCCTTGTCTCAGCCTTCCTCGGCGGCTTAACAAGCTGAAGATAATCAACAACGATCAAACCAAGACCCTTTTCAGCCTGCAACCTTCTTGACAGCGCCCTTATTTCAAATGGGGAGAGGTCTGGCGAATCAACGATGTATATTGGAGCTTCGTATAAGTGTTGGCACGCAAGCGAGAGCTTCTCCAAATCTTCGTCAGCTACTGTGGAGCGCCTCATTATGTGCTGGTCAACCATAGCGTATGTGCACAGCATCCTTTGGATTAGCTCCTGCTTTGACATCTCAAGGCTGAATATGACGACCACCTGCTTTTCTTTAACCGCTATGTTTAACGCGACACATAGCGCAAAAGATGTTTTGCCGACTCCGGGGCGTGCTGCGACAACTATGAGTTCCGAGGGCTGCAAACCACCAGTCCAATAATCAAGCATCCTAAAGCCTGTCGGTATGCCAGTGAGTATGCCGCCAAGCTCATAGCGCCTCTCAATCCTGCTCCATGCTTCCATCAGCAAACGCTGCAACGGCTCGTAATGCGCTCCGAGCCGCCTCTGTCCAACCGCCAGCACCTCTGCCTCTGCCCTGTCAACGACCGTATCTACATCCTCTTGCTCCTCATATGCCCAACTGGTTATGCGTGCCGCAGCGAGTATCAACCGGCGCAGTGTAGCCTTGTCTACAACTATGCGTGCGTAATCCGGGGCATTGGCTATCGCCGGGCAACTCTCAATCAAAGTGCCAATGTATGCTGAGCCGCCGATACGGTCAAGCTGGTTAATCCGCCTGAGCTCATTTATGACTGTCACCATATCTGTCGGCTCGCCGCGATTGTAAAGCCGCAAGATAACTTCATAGATGACCCTATGATGTTCGTAGTAAAAATCATCGGGACGAAGCAAAGTAGCCACTTGGGCAACTGCGTCCTTATCAATCATCATTGCACCAAGCACAGCCTGCTCAGCCTCAAAGCTGTTTGGTGTAACCCTTTCAACACCGGCTGCTTGAATGCTGGACATGGTTTTATCACTCGCCTTTCTCATTCGGTCTTGGCGATCACGCGCACCTTCAACCTGACGCTAACGCCGTGATGCAAGTCAACTGGAACATTATGCAAACCTATTGTGTGCAGTGGTTCCTCAAGCTCTATCTGACGCCTGTCAAGCTCAATTCCAAATTGCCTCTTTAGGTGGTCAACTATTTCCTGCGAAGTGACTGCTGCATGCAACCTGCCATCTCTACCAGCGGGGACTTGTATTTCAACAATCGCACCTTCAAGTTGCTCTTTCAACTGGTTCATAGTCGCAGCAATCCGCTCCTCCTTCTGCTTCATCATGCTCAACATATGCTCGCGCTGCTTCATAGCGCTCTCCGTCGCTGGCATGGCAAGCCCCTTGGGTATGAGATAGTTTCTCGCATAGCCATCTGAGACCTCAACCACATCAAATTTTTTCCCCACCTTCGGGACATCCTGAGTGAGAATAACCTTCATCGCGCAGCACCCCCACAGGAATTCCGCCCTCAGCTATGTCATCAAAATTTCATTATGCCGCCATCTTCTGACGCGCCCGGTGTAGAGCAACCCTTTGCCTATTCCCCCAAGCGCCATTCAAGCCCGGCGCCAAACTTGCCACCGTGACGCAATTCTTCAACGCCGAGACGAAGATAAAGCCCGTGAAGCAGCCTCAGGCGAAGCCAAGCATTGTAATTCGGGTGACTCGCATCGTAAGCATTGAGCGATAACAGACCGCCCTTAAAGCGCCAATCCAGACCTATGCCCAACTCTGAACGGTATGCACCGGCTCGCACAGCTAACGAATTTGAGAGGAACTGACCAAGTTGAAAGGTGGCATAGCCCTTCCCGCTGAAGTCGTGCACACCGACCAAGCCGAATGAGCGCCTGTGCGGCAGGGTGATCAATGCCTCGACATCACCTACTCCACCTCGCCCGCCATCAAGATGCCAAATTGCAAGCGACGGTTGAACGCGCAGGTTAGTCAACTCGCGCACCGGGCGCTGTATGTCGGCGACAATTTCGCTCCCGCGCTTTGCAAGCTCACTTGCTGCCTTCGTAACTTCGGCAGCGCCAACAACCGCTTGCTTCACACCACTCTTAAACTCCTCGCTTGATGTCACCTCTTTCAAGTTAGCTGTGAGCTCCCTTACATTCTCGGTTGACTCACGAAGGTTTGCGATAGCCACACGCACATTCTCGGCAACGCCGCCCTCGGTCACAAGCCAGTTGAGCGTCTTTGAAGTCTCCTCCAGGTTCTCGGACAGCTGAGCAAGGCTCGCCGTTAAGCGCTTGATGCTCTCCCTGTTTTCGGAGATCGTCTGGTGCAATTCAGCCACTGTCTCTTCAAACCCCTTCATGCCTTTTGAACCGGATTGAAGGAGCTCATCAGCTTCGTCAAGCAATTTGCTCAACCTGCCACGGAGCTCCTTATCGGAAAGCAACTCGGAAAGGCGCTTGCTCGCTTCACCTATGTTGACAACTGATGTGTGCAAACCCTCTCTCAACTCTTTATCCGAGAGCAACTCGTTAAGTTGCCTTGAGGCTGCCTCAATGTTAGCTATAGCCTTAGCGAGCGTTCCACGAAGTTCTTTGTCGGAGAGCAGCGAACGAAGTTCGCCAGAGGCGCACTCTAAGTTAGAAATGAGTTTAGGCAAGCCCTCCTGCAGGCGCCTATCGGAGAGCAGTCGCCTCAGCGCACCGGTGGCTTCGGACAGATTCTCCGCCGTCATGCCAATTGACTTGCGCAGCCTTTGATCTCTAACAAGCATTTCAAGTTGCCTCGTTGTGCCCTCAATGTGCATTGCCGTTTGCTTTATAGCCTCAATGAGCTTTGCATCCCCAGTCAACTTGCGCAAGTTTGAAGCTGTTTCCGAAAGCTCTCGGGCAACATTTCGTATAGATGCTTGAAATGCCTTATCCCCGATCAATTCCTCAAAAGAACTTGCAAGCCCACCCAAATGCTCAATCAGCTTTTGAGCCCTCGGCATTAACTCATCAAGTTCAACTGGCTCTATACCGTTCACGGTGGCGTCGCTGCGCAGTCTCACCAACTTGCGCGCCCTCTTTGGCGTATCAACGCTCACATAGGCTTGCCCAAGCAATGGGTGAATGCGAATCGCGAACCTTGAGCCTTTATATATCGGTGCGTCTGGATGGACGACGGCTTTCACTGCAACCTTGCCATCTGGGCGAAACGAAACATCCCTTACGGTGCCGACTTTGACACCTTGAACATAAACTTCAGAGCCGCTGCGCAGCCCGTGAGCGCTATTAACTAACATCGTGAATTGAACGCCGCGCTGAAACCATCCGAGTGGGCGAAGGAAAAAGACAACGGCTATAAATAGAGCCAAACCAAGCGAGACGAGGATACCAACCTTAATCTCAATGTAGCGGCGCAAGGCGCATCACCCCTTCAATATAAATTTGCGATGTCCTTTGTCCCATGGCAGCGAACTTTAAAATTCCGCCTTGAGGCTCACACTTCTCTAACACCAGAGTGAATGAACCTCTGCACGAATGGATGATGGTTTGACTTGATTGCACGGGGAGTATCGCAGACAAGTATTCTGCCATCGTGCAGCATTGCCATCCTGTCAGAGAGTTCAAAGGCGCTATGTATGTCATGTGTCACTATGACCGATGTCACGCCATATCTTTCCCTCATATCAGCGATCAAGCTGTTAATAGCGCCGGCCATAATTGGGTCTAAGCCACTCGTCGGTTCGTCGTAGAGCACAATTTCGGGGCCCAACGCGAGCGCCCTCGCTATGCCGACTCGCTTTCTCATTCCGCCGCTCAGCTCAGCTGGAAGAAGATGTTCGCTGCCGCGCATGCCAACGGCATCAAGCAGTTCAAAGACACGCTCTCTGATCTCATCTTCGCTCATATTGGTGTGTTCACGCAACGGGAATGCAACATTCTCAAAGGCGGTAAGCGAATCAAAAAGCGCACCAAATTGAAAGACCACGCCGATGCGCTTCCTCACATCATTTAGTTGCCTCTCCGTGAGAAAAGTTATGTCAACCCCGAGCACCTTCACACTCCCAGATGTTGGGCGAAGCAAGCCCGCAATCAATTTCAACAGCGTGCTCTTGCCCGCACCTGATGCGCCAACGACGCACATTATCTCGCCGCGCTTGACATTCAAATTTACACCGCTAAGCACTTCCGTTCCATCGGGAACTGAGTAATGCACATCTTCAAGCTCAATTACATGTTCGTTTGAGATATTCTTTTCCAAAGCTTTCCGCCTCACTTCGGAAGCACTGATGACATTATCACATCGGCAACATAGACAAGGATGAGCGATAGAACAACGGCATTTGTTGTCGCCCTCCCAACACCCATTGCGCCGCCGGTCGTTTCCAACCCTTGATGGCAGCTCACAATGGCGATAAGTATGCCGAATGGCACTGACTTGATCAATCCAACGGCTAAGTCCGTCACGGTTAAGAAGCTCCTGATTGAATCCAAGAAGATGTTCGGATGGACGCCAACAGTGCTCGCTATGAGCATGCCACTCAATGTCCCGGAAACATCGGCAAGCATAGTCAGCGCCGGCATCATGATGATGCACGCAAGCATTCGTGGCACAACAAGGTAAGCAACCGGATCAACAGCAAGCGAGCGCAGCGCATCAATTTGCTCTGTCACCTTCATCGTTCCAATCTCCGCTGCAAATGCCGCACCGACCCTTGCGGCAACTACGATTGCTGTCACCATCGGTCCAAGCTCACGCGCAATTGTGTATGCGAGCAACCAACCAACGAAGTGCCCAGCGCCCCTTGTTGCCAACTCCTTTGCCGTGTATAGTGAGAGCACAACGCCGGCTGATGAAACTGTTAAAAGGACGATGAGCAATGACCTGACACCGACCTCGTCCATTTGCTCAACGAGTTGGCGCAGACGCAGGCGCTCGGAAAACATCGCTCTCACTGTTTCAGCGAGGAGCAATGCCACCTCACCCAGGTAAACTATTGGAACGATAATGAATTCACCAACCCACTGTGGCTGCCTTGCAGTGCGCTCCGATTGCCCTTCAGCACTGCTTCGGTTATTAAGCACTTCTCTGCGACGAGCCATAGCTGCAGCTTGCCCTCCAATGCATTCTCAAAGATTTATGCAATGCGAACATTTTAAGCGACACAAGAACAGGGACGCACAAAAGCAAGCGCGCTTTTTAATGCGCATTTCATGCGCCTCTGGCACACACCCACAATCTGGAATTTAACCTCCCGCCATGCATCGGGCAACACAATTTGCTGAGAGCTTTCATTGGCGGAATGCCTACATCGCATCTCCCGGGCTAAAGCATCTTCCACCCTATGAATAGTCTATGGCATCTGCAATCATTAAATTTAGAGGCACACTGATTGCACCAAAAATGCCGTTGCGAAAACATCGAAGCCGCAGTCGGTAAAAAGCTTTTGGTGATTGGAAATGGTGGTGCATTAAAGCATGTTGGTATTTCTCAAAGTGATTTTGGCACTTTGCATCATCGTCGGCTTGTTCACCATTCCGTTAGGCATGCCCGGAACTGTGATTATCTTCGGGGCGGCATTGATCTACGGTATCGCCACGAAGTTCAACGAGATGAACATCACAACACTGCTTATCTTGCTCGCTCTTTGCCTCATCGCCGAGGGTGGTGAAAATGCTCTTGGCATGTTTTTCGCCAAGCGCAGCGGTGCATCGGGCAAGTCAATACTTTGGTCAGTTATTGGCGCCGTTGCCGGCGGTTTGCTTGGCGCAAAGTTAAGTGCATGGTTGGTTGCCTTAGCTGCATTGGTCATGCCGTTTATCATTGCGGCGCTGCTCATTTCGGCGTTTGTGACACTCGCATTTGCCACACTTGGTGCGTTTGTAGCTGCATTCGTATATGAGCTGCGTTCAGGACGGGATCGCAAAGAAGCCCTTGCGATAGCAAAGGCAACTGTTATGGGCAGGGTGCTCGGAACAATTCTCAAGTTCGCTGCAGCTTTGGCTATGGCAACAATCATTATGTCAGCCATGTTTTAACGCAATTTCAAAAATCAATTTGCGATGCGGACATCCTGCCCATGAGAACTTTTTACAAAGAGCTTTCCTCACCGCCCTTGCATCGCTAAAAGATTTAAGCTCTAAAAGGTAGCGCTTGCATCTCAGCGTGATAAACTTAACCCATCGGCAATGTATGCATTCAAACAACGAGGTGAGATAGGTGAACGAAAACCAATCTGCTGATGCGCAACCTGAAAAGAATTTGCATGAACGAATTTCGGAGGCGCTCGGAGAGGTCCGACATTACCTGCGCATGGATGGCGGCGATGTTGAGCTTGTGAACATTGACGAAGCTAATGGCATCGTGCAGGTGCGCCTTGTGGGAGCTTGCAGTGCATGCCCATTTGCCCAATTCACACTGCAGCTCGCCATTGAAAACCACTTAAAAGAGCGTGTGCCAGAGGTGCGCCAAGTCGTCGCTGTTGAGTGAGGGAAAATTGCTCCCTCAACTTCCTCAGTTAATGTTCGCTTCCAGATAGCGTGAGCGTTGCAAATGAAACGATGCGAAAGTAACGGCGGACATGAACGAGACCGTAAAAATGAGGGACGCAATTTTTGTCCCCACCATTGCTTGCAACGCGAACATCACTCGTTTTTGATGCCGCATCGTGTGCCAATTAATCTCCAAACAGACGGCAGCACAGCAGCGGCAACTAATGCTTTGATGATGTCCCCGGGTATGAATGGAAGGACACCCATAGTTAAGGAGCGTTCTATACCGACAAAGCAGGAGAGCCATGCAACCCCAAATACGTAGATAACGAGTGTTCCAAGCATGGTTGATGCGAATGTGAGCCAAAAGCTTCTATCCCAGCGCAACTCGGCGAGGCGTCCAACAAGCCATGCCGCTGCAACGAACCCAAACAAGTAGCCACCAGTTGGACCGAACAAATGTTTCCATCCACAAGCACCACCAGCAAAAGCAGGCACACCAATAGCACCAAACACAATGTAAACAGCAGCTGTGACAGAACCGCGCAACGAGCCAAACGATAGACCGATAAGAAGCACGCCGAGTGTCTGAAGCGTTATTGGCACGGGGGTAAACGGTAGCGGTATGCGCACCTGTGAGAGCACTATCAAAGATATGCTACCAAGCAATATAAGTGATAGCTCACTAAAGAACGGTAGGGCAATTGGGAGCGCCGCCACACAAACATCGGCTAATGTCAATTTGCGCATTCAACATCACCCCGTCCAAGACCCACACAAGCGGTGTCAGGGCAAATTATGCCGCGCCAAACCGACAAAGGTGTGGATATCATTTAACACCGCATCCAATACAGACATCGCATTACGCTGTGTGGAAAAATGAGATGTGGAAATTGAAGCAATCAGGTGTCAATCAAGTGTAGTATTAATGGGTGGGTGAAAATGCATGGAGACTTTAGTTTGCAAAAGTTGCGGCGCCCATAATGCCGTGCGCGCATCTATATGCTGGCGATGCTATGCGCCGTTAAAGGGCGCTGCGGTGCAACCATCATCAACAGTCATTGCACAGCCACTTGTGGTTGTGTTTAGAACAAGCTTGACGAGGTATCTTGCCGAGGTGCCTCCATATCAATGGTTTGCACTGCTCGCCTTTGTGCTGCTGCTCGGTATGGTGGCAATACTTCGCCCAAGTGGTGAGGCTCTCTCTTTGCTCATCATTCGTGCCTCACTTCTTATTCTCGGTGCTGTGGCAGTAGATACCGTCCTTGGGCAGGGTGGCATTGACCTTTCAATCGGTGCAACTGCTATGCTCTCTGGAACTGTAGCCTTGTTTCTTTTACCGATTGATGTTAGCGCTGCTGTTGCCGGCGGCTTCGTTGCTGGCGTCCTTATGGGGCTAATTAACGCCGTTGCAGTTGGCATCGTGCCCATGCCAAAGGCGATAACGACTCTAACAACCGGTGCTTTAGCCCTTTACCTTGCCATCTCAACTCGCGGCAAGCTGCCACAAACCTGGGAAGATTCACTCTTCGCATTCTTGTGCCGTGGAAGCATTTATGGCATTCCGCTACCAGCACTTGTTGTGGCACTTGTTGTGCTCGCTTTCTATTTCGTTTGGCTGCGAGAGTTGACAAGGGTTGCCCCAAGAAGACACCGCCAAGTTGCTGTGAGTGTTGAGCGTGTCTGGGTTGAGCCAGTCTATATCTTCAGCGGATTGATTGCGGGCATTGTCGGCGTGCTCGGCGCAGCCGGAAGTAATGTGACTGCACAGCCACTTGCGCCCGATTGGACATGGATACTTGCGCCACTTGTTGGAGCGCTAATCGGTGGCACAACACTTTCCGGAGACATAGGTGGCATCGGTTCGGCGCTCCTCGGTGGGGCATTGCTTGCGGTCATTCTGTATCTCTGCGAGGAACTGCGTTTGCCGCTTTCTGGGCTACCAATTGTAGCTTTGCTCCTGTTCGTCTCGGTATTTATGGATGATTTGAAACGAGCCACCCTTGAAGATTTGAAAGGTGCATGGAAGCGATTCCTTGTGCGCTTATGGGGAGAGGAGCTTGATAGGACGAAGATGGCTCGCACACTATTTTATATGTTCCTTGCATGCTGCGCAATCGTCTTTGCATGCTATGCCACCTTCAGCTACTACGCTGTAAATAGGGTGCCACCGCACTTCGCTATGGCACTGCAGCCTGTAGGCAATGTTGAACTTCAAATTGATGATAAGGCGCCTTGGCAGCCTGTGGTGCACCGGCAGCTGTTAAGCGAGGGCACAAAATTGCGTCTCGGAGAGGGCGCACGATTACTCCTCAGATTCAGCGATGGAAGCACAGTGGATGTGCGCGGCAGATCAGAATTTGCTTTGCTCTCAATTGACGATATGAGCACTGGCATACCCAATACGAGATTTGAATTTCGTTCGGGAGACTTATGGGGGTGGATAAAGCGTTATCTTGAGCGTCCAACCGATTACTCAATTGAGACTCCAGCTGCAGTCCTCGGTGTGCGCGGGACAAAGTTCAGGGCGTTTGTTAAAGGCGGTGAAGCAAATGTGGCGGTCGTTGATGGCGCAGTCACGGCACTTTTGCCGAGAGGTGCAGAAACAATCACCTCCGGCGAGGAAGCCCTTGTTAGCAGGATCACAAAAGCTATCAGGAAGATGCGCATTGCCGAAAATATCCTGGCATCGTTGCGCGCTGAGTTTGCGACCTTGCACAAATTGATTTTAACAGAGCTGAGAAGGGCATGGAGAAACAACTTGCTTGAAAGGGGTTGGATTGTGCTTTGCATCGTGCTAATTGCCTTCAGCATCTTCAGCGCATACATCTTTCACCTTGAGCGCCTTGAAGAGCAAAGGAAAGCTCTCTGGGATAGGCAATCTCAAATGCTCGGCTTAGTGCACTTGTATGTGCAGCAGAGGCAATTTGATGATGCGAGGAAACTGCTTCACAAAATCGTTGAAGAAGACCCACATAGCGAGTGGGGCATAAGGGCACAACGCATGCTTGAAGAATGGGATTCACAACTCAGAGAGATTGAGCGAGAGGAGGGCGAGAGTAAGCCACAAGGCGGCGAACAGTGAGAGAACCCCCTTGGCAGGCTTCCTTTAAATATGCTATCTCCACTGTAACTCTAAGGGCATGAGAGGGTGATAGAGGGTTGAGCGCCCCAACAATGCAACAGCGATATGAGCGAGTCAGCGTTGCACTCGGCATTGTAAGCGGCATCTTGGTTTGTGTTCTTTATCTGCTGCGATTGCCACCTATACCGCAGTTTGAGGATTGGCTTATAAAGCAATGGTTCCTGCTGCGCGGCGAACTGCCTTCACCTGATGATATAGTCATCATTGCGATAGACGACAAAAGCATAAGGCAGCTCGGCAGATTTCCATGGAGGCGAAGGACACACGCAAAACTTTTGGAACAACTAAAGTTGGCTAAAGCCGTAGTCATAGACATCTTGTTTGTTGAGCCTGATAGAGAGCGCCCAGATGATGATAGGCTATTGAGCGATGCTATAGCCAAATGCGGCAATGTCATCTTGCCGGTGCTGCGCCTTGATGAACCACATCCCGCAGAGGCTAATAGCGACGAATGGAAAGCGCTTGAGATGGCTCTGTGCAAGCTCTCATATGCCCTGCCGCAGGGCATTGATAAATCTTTTATGGAACGAATTGCGGCAAAGGCATCAGATGCGCATTTGAGACTTAGAGCTCCAATAACATCTTTCCTTGTCGGATGCAAGGGCATTGGAATAGCCCACTCAAACCCAGACACAACAGGCATATATAGACAGTTGCCGTTGGGAACACCGGTTGAATGCGGGAGCAATGAAGAGGGGGGACTTCGCGTATTACCGAGCATCACCATTGAGGCTGCAAGGGCAGCACTCAACTTGAACAGGGAAGAAGTCAAATTCCTCAAAGGCGGTGTAATGCTCGGCGATAGTTTTGTTCCGACTGTAGGGGCAAACTGGCTCATGGATGTCAATTTCATTGGTGGCAGGGATGCATTTTATAAGTTGCCATATCATCTTGTGTATTCGGGGAAGGTTAGCAAGAAAGAGTTTGCCGGCAAGATTGTCGTAGTTGGATTCACCGCCGAAGGGCTTTATGATATCCGTCCATCGCCATTTAGCCAATACACATATGGGGTTGAGATTTTGGCTAACGCAATACACACGCTTGTCCATCGGCAACATTTTCGCCGTCTGCCACACGGCTTTATTATGTTGCTTGCTCTTGTCATCCCTGTGCTCCTCTCTTGGATGCTTCCGCGAATCAATGCACTACTTGCCCTTCTGGCCACTATAGCTTCGGTCTGCATAGTGACATTGCTGTGTTTGAAATCCTTTTCAGCCAACATTATCATCAGCGCCTCTCCGGTATATGCTGGCATAGTCCTCTCATACGCTCTTGTTACATCTTGGGGATACTTCAGCGTTGGCAGGGAACATAGGCGCATGAAGAATCTGTTTGCTCTCTATGTTAGCGGGGAGATAGCCGAGAGGTTGGCTCGCTATCCGGAGTTGGCAGCCATTGGCGGTGAGGATAGAGAGGTGAGCGTGCTCTTTGCTGATATAAGAGACTTCACAGCAACAATGCAGCGCCTTGGTGCTGAGCGGCTCACAAAACTTCTGACTGAATACTTCACAGTTATGTCGGATGTGATAAAGCGCCATAGCGGATTCGTTGATAAGTTCATCGGCGATGAGATAATGGCTCTATTTGGTGCACCGATGCCAACGGATGGATATGCTTTGAACGCTGTCATGGCTGCACTTGAAATGCGCGCTACGGCAGAATCGCTCTCTAAAAGGTGGCTTGAGAGGGGAGACCCGCAGCTAAGAATAGGCATTGGCATAGCCACTGGAATTGCATCTGTAGGCAACTTTGGGGCGCTTGACAGATTCCAATACACAGCTTTTGGTGACCCAGTCAATTTAGCTTCAAGGCTGCAGGCATTGACTAAGGAGACAGGTGCTGCAATCCTAATATGCGCACAGACAGCGAGAAAAGTTGAGGGTGTGGTTGAACTAAAGCCCATTGGGAAGGTCACAGTGCGCGGCTTCTCCGAACCGATAGAAGTTTTTGAAATCGTCGGAGTGAAGTCAAGAGCCAATGCCACCTCATCCGCCAGATGAGCCTTTTTGCTTCGGCTTCAAACTCAGAAACATTTGCCTCATTGAACCCAATCGGGGAGTAGGCAAGCACCGAAAGGTGTTGTAAAAGCCGAGAGGCATTGATAAGGGTGCTTTTTATAGGTTCACTGCACTGATACGCACGTAGCACAGAAGCTATCTGCAGCGGTGTATGGTGCGGTTCGCACCTGAAGCCGAGGCGACACAGCTCACGCACCAATGCGGCATATGAATTGCTAAGGCGATGTCCCGGTGTCAAGCGAATGCCTGCAAACCTCTTTTTGAATATTCGCAATTGATGGCGCAGCATCGGCACTGCAGAAATGACAGCGAGCAATCCAACGACCCAGAGGAACAACCTTTGAGCAAAGCGCCACTTTATGTGTGAGCGCAATTCACGCCACCAAGCAGCGATATCCCACACCGGTATACGGCTCCTTGATGGTGGCGTGGGGTCTACTATGACCCATCCATGTTTTGGGATGTAAACTTCAACCCATGCGTGTGCGTCTCGCTCACGAATAATGAGCAAGCGTTGCTTACTGTCGTATTCATCGCTCATGAAACCAGTTATAACTCTGCTCGGTATACCTACAGCTCTGCACATGACAGCATGCGCGCTTGCAAAGAAGTTGCAAGCACCTTCTCGTGACCAAAAGAGGAAGAAATCAACCGCATCGGCATCCATAGGCACATGCGGTGGCGAGAGAGAATAACGATAATTCTTCCTTAAGTATTCGGCGAGGAGCATCGCCTTCTCATACGGTGTTTTGGCACTGGACACAACTTGCCTTGCAAGGTCTATCACCCTTTGCGGGATATAGGGCAGTCTCAGATACTTTGAGAGTTCATCACGGCTCAAGTCATTGTATGCAGTTCTTTCACTTCGCATGGCATCCAGAGGCGGGTCGTTGATAGCAGCTACAATCTTGTAAACCTGTGGCGAGAAGCCAACTTTGTATGCCCTGAGCACACCGCCATGTGAGAGGCGCAACTCCGGTAATAGACCCTCCACCTCCAGAATGAGGGTAGTTCCGGGTGTTAGGAAAACTGATGGGCGCATCCCAAGCGCTGTCACTGTGGCGCTCACGATCTTCGGATGCGGCGGCATACTCACATTGAACTTATAAACTCCATAGTCAATTTGCTCAGCCGGGATTGGGTCTTCATCCTCGTTATACTGCCAACCATGCCCAGTGTATTCGTCGTAAATTTGTGCCCGCCAATACGGATAAAAGTCACCCCTTATTTCAAACACCTTCCTTGGCGATAGATTTATTGGACCGCCCCACAAGCTCATATGGCGTGAGAATATCGTGAACTCGGGGCTGACTATGAAATACCTTCTCGGCAATGGCAGACGGACATTTGGCGGAGCAATGGGCAACCTGATGAGCAAAAGCAAAGGCGCCAATAGCGAACTCACCAGCAGGATGACCAAACTCCACTGTGCCCCGGAATATATGTGGAAGCCGATAAGCGAGCGTTCGTTAAGCACATCTTCATCGCCGAGCTTTGAGGCGCGCATCACCGTCGTCTCATACGCCAGAAGGAATGTGCCAAAGATGACTATAAAGAGGGTTGCAACTGTCACTTCAATGTTGATGTTGTGTGGTGCGGAGAGCGCAATCATTGAGAGCGCCGGCAAAAGCACAAACGAAAGCGGAGCATATTCGTTATTGCCCCACCTGCCCGTGACTGTTAGGGTTATAACGCACACCCATGTCATCAAAGCGAGCGGATGATAGTCACGAAACTCAAATACGATTGGTGGAAAAAAACGGTGCGGGTCTATGATGAGCCCATACAGTGGCAAGAGGACAACAAGTGTGAGTGACATGGCTTGCCCAAAATAATGCTGTCCCTTTGAACTGCCGACTGAGCGAATATAGTTTGAAAGCAGCCCGAGCGCCCCAAGCACAAAAGCTGTGCTGCCAAACAGCGGTGCGTCAATAGTTGAAGCCGATGCAAGCAATGCCGAATAAGCCACTACAAATGCGCATCCGTATGCCGGCATTGCCATAGAGGCATTTTTCCATGGGACTTGCAATTCATCTATCTCCGCAGCTGACCTTACTTTGCTCAGCATGTTGGTTCACACCATAGGCAGGCGCAAGATTTGCGAATCCGAATCGTGGACACCGTGCGTGATGCGCGCAAATCCATCATAGACAATAGCACACGCATCACATTCAGAGACTATGCGCTCAGTGTTTGGCGTGCGTGCCGTGCAAACTGCCACAATGCCGACTGAGCGCCCATAAACCTGACGGAGCTTTTGGACAACCTCCGCCAAAGACGGCGCTGAGGATGGCTCAATCGCTGCAAGTTCATAGAGCAAAGTTTTAAGCTCACGGGGGACATCAACTGTCAACCCCGGTGATTGGACAAACGGCTCAGCCACAAGCGTAACAGTTGCACCGGCTAAGAGAAGCTCATTAGCTATTGATGCAGCGATAGTAACGGCATGCTCAATTGATGCATTAACTCCACTTCCCCAGTGCGAATGCACATCGCAATCAACGAGCAGGATGACATTGCCCTGCTTTTCCCTCTCAAGCTCAATGATGCTCAATTTGCCTGTGTGCGCTGTAGCCTTCCAGTGTATGCGTCTCCAGGGGTCGCCAGGACGATATTCGCGAACGCCATAAAACTCCATCCCGAGCCTGCTGACATCACCATCGCCATAGCTCACTTCCGTTAGCACTTCCCCTGCTACATGCCACATGGCATAAATGTTCACGACTTTCGGAAGGACGACAACTTTGCATTCGCACGGAAAGCGTTTCACATCGTTGAACAGCCCAAACGGGTCACGGACAAGAATCAACACATGGTCATAGTTGTAAACACCCCTCTTCAGCGCCTTGAGCTTAAATTCAACTGATACTGACCTATGCGCCGGTATGGCGAGCAATATCCTTTGAGAGCCATTTATGGCGTTAAGCCAACGCTGCTTTGGAAGCATCACCTCAATTAGAGAGCGCATCAACTTGCTATCATTTGCAACTTCAACTGTCAGCTCAAATTCATCCCCACATGTCACCTCGCTTGGTCCGCGCACCGACACGCGCAGCGAAAGATGGCTGACTTTCACCCAAAGAAAACTGAGGGCGAATGTTGAAACCACAGCGGTGAAAAGAAATGTAAGGTGGTAAATGCCGAAAACGAAGCTGACAACCCAAAGCACAATTGCAGCCATGTAAAATGCGGTCCGCCTCGTAACGCTGTTAACTGGAGATACCATTCCCGCAACATCTTCTCCCATGTTCATCACCATGCATAAATGCAACGCTACACTTCATTATTGCATAATCTGTTTGACAACTGGTAGGATTGGCTTTAGCCCTGAACTGTCTGCCAGTTGAAATTTGACGACCTATTGGGTTGAGATGTTGCTAATGGGGTGTGACAGCGAGATGGCGAGTGAGCAATGCGGCTACTTTATCATAGGCACTGCCGGGCATGTTGACCATGGAAAGACAGAACTCATAAAGGCTTTAACTGGAATAGACACCGACAGGCTTCCCGAGGAGAAAAGGCGCGGCATGTCCATTGACCTTGGATTCGCATATTTCAGGCTCCCAGATGGAAGGATTGTGGGAATAGTTGATGTTCCCGGGCATGAGCGCTTCGTGCACAACATGCTTGCCGGTGCTGCCGGAATGGATTTGGTTCTTATGGTGGTAGCTGCCGATGAAGGTGTGATGGCACAGACGGTTGAGCACCTCAACATACTGCAATTGCTTGATGTGCGCGACGGCATCATTGTTATCACGAAGCGCGACTTGGTTGATGAAGAGTGGTTGCAACTCGTCATTGAAGATGTGCGTGAGCATTTCAAAGGGACATTTCTTGATGGGGCGCCAGTTGTTGCTGTCTCATCAGTTACTGGCAATGGATTGGATGAACTTGTGAAACTCATCCAACAGAGGGCGAAAGATTTCAAGCCCAAGAAGGAAATGGAGCGCCCATTCAGGTTGCCGATAGACAGGGCATTTATCAAAGCCGGCTTTGGCGTGATCGTCACCGGGACAGCCTTCTCCGGGAATGTGAGCGTTGGACAGGAAGTTGAGATATCACCAATCGGCATCCGAGCCCGCGTCCGCAGCATGCAAGTTCACAGGCAAAGTGTTGAGAGGGCATTTGCTGGGCAGCGCGTGGCAATGAACCTAACTGGCATTGAGCGAGAAAGCATTGAACGAGGTTATGTTGTCACCGAAGTTGGTTATATTCCGCCGACCAATCGTATAGCCGTTAATGTGCGCCTATTGCCTAATGTGAAGAAACCGCTAAAGGATGGTTCACCAGTGCGCCTTCACATTGGGACTGGCGAGTGGGTCGCAAGAATTTTTCTAATTTCCGGGGATGAGCTTGCTCCCGGAGAAAACACATTTGCTGAGTTGCGCACAGATGAACACTTGGCATGTGTGCGCTACGACCGGTTCGTCATACGCTCATACTCTCCGGCTGAAACAATCGGCGGTGGCACAATCGTTGAACCGTATCCGCCAAGGTATCGCAGGCGCTCGCCACGCTACTTGGAGAGCTGTGTGCGAAAGTCAACTGGCAGTTATGAGGATGCTGCCCAAATGCTGCTTGAAGAGAACGCAAATGGTTTAAGCACAAGAGAACTCTCGGTGCTGCTTCACATAACAAAAGAGCGCACTAAAGAACTGCTTGACAGGCTGCAAGAACGAGGCAGCGCTATCAAACTCAATGACGAACTTTATATCTCACCAGTCTCTTACAAGGCTGCAAAGGATGAATTGCTATCACTCCTACGTTCACATCATGAGGCGCATCCGCTGCACATGGGTATGAGAAAAGGGGTGCTTTTTGGACAGATGAGCAGCGTCACTGACGAAGCCACACTTGAGCTTTTACTCACGCGCTTTCAAGAGGAGGGCGATGTAACAATTGAGCGTGAGCTTGTTCGGCTGAGTTCTCACTCCCCATCACTCAGTGGGCAGTATCTGGAAATAGCAAACGAAATGCTCAAGCTGTGTGCCGATGCCGGTTTTTCACCGCCGTCACTCAACGAATTGATGCAGCACTTCGCGAACGAGCGAGATAGTGCAATGGAAGTCTTTCACGCCCTTCTTGAGAGCGGGCAACTTGTGCTCGTTGAAGAGTTTGTCTTTCATCCCCATGTTATAGAGCGCGCAAAGCAGCTTGTTGGTGAGCACATAGAAAGGCACGGCAAAATAACGGTGGCTGAATTCAGGGACATGGCCGGTATTACAAGGAAGTATGCTACGCCAATCCTTGAACACCTTGATCGCATAGGTTTCACTCAGCGTCTCGGCGACTGCCGTATACTGCGCTCAAAAGCTGCTAAGGAGCAACAGCAAATGGAAGGAGCATCAAAGTGATGTGCACTTTACCCATCGCCCTAAACTCACTCAAGCTTTGGCACACGGCATTTTACTTCCCTACCAAGCCTTGCCGATTCATAAATCGCATCCATAATGACATTGGTCATCATGATCTCTTCGGGCGGCGTTGGCGATGGCTTGCCCTGCTTTATCGCATCAATGAATGCGCTTATTTGCGCCATTAGAACCGAGTATGGGTCTAAGCGTGGCAAGTTCGGAAATGATATTGTCACCATCGTCCCATGCTCATCCCTATAAAGTTCAAATGGTTCAAAGCGCAAACCGCCCTTGTCGCCGAGCAAGAAAGTGCTGCCAAGCGAATCAAGATGCATAGCCCACGCTGCCTTGAGAACGAAAGATGTCCCACCATCGAGCCTGACAAAGGCAGCCCCGAAATCCTCAACCTCAAAATCCTCAACTTCCCAATACCAACCACCCTCAACAATTGCCTCTTTGTTTTTGCCTATGGCATCGGATGTGATTGCGCACACGGAAACTGGCTTTGGATGCCCGAGCAGGTGCATCAAAAGGTCAATCGTGTAAACACCCAAGTCAAGCACTACGCCACCGCCGGCTGTCCTCTTGCGTATGAAACCCGAATCACCCCAACCAGGTATGCGCCTTCTGCCACCTATTGAACCCTCAGCATAATAAACCTTGCCAAGAGCACCGTCGTCAACGATGCGCTTAGCAAATTGCACTGTTGGCGAGAAGCGATTTCTTATCGCGACTTCAAGGAGCTTACCCGAATTGCGTGCAGCCTTTAACATCGCAGCTGCATCTTTTGCATTTGTTGCCATCGGCTTCTCACACAGGACATGCTTGCCCGCATTGAGCGCCTCTATTGCAATAGGTGCGTGAAGGGCGTGCGGCGTGCAGATACACACAGCATCTATTTCATCCATTCGCAAAAGCTCCCTATAGTCTTTGAGGGCGTGTGGCACATCAAATTCAGATGCGCGCTGCTTAGCGCGCTCAACGACGATGTCAGCACACGCCACCACTTCAACATCGGGCAATGATTTGAGGGCACGAAGATGCATACCTGAAATCATCCCGCATCCTATGACACCCACCTTTACCTTACCCATAAGGCTCACCTCACATGTTAATTAAGTTGCTCACAAGGATGGTGCACAACATCCTGCCATTGAAAAGTTGCAACCTGCAGGATGGAGCGTCAAGGCTAAAGCTACTCTCAGGCGGCATACAAATCGTGAGAGATGCTCAAAAGCTTGTAGTGAGGCACAAAACAAAGCTAAGTGACATGTTGAAGGTCTACAACAATACCGCTCCCTAACACTTCTTGGCTAACTCACGAGCTCAAAAGAGTTTTTAAATCATCCCAACTACTATTGACATCGTAGCAAAGCGCGGCATGTTGCCGTCTTGGTGAAGCAAGTATCATCATATTTGTCCATCCGCTTATTCAAAGGTGATGGACATGTTTCCGCAGCTTGAGGGCGATGTTTTGCGAGTTATCTGGGAACTCGGGAACGCATCCGTTAGAGATGTATGGCGGGCTATGCGCTCCCTCGGGAAGAGAAGGGCATACACAACCATCATGACGACGATGGTTCGCCTATGCCAGAAGGGTTTCCTTAAACGCAAGAAGATTGGGAGAAGATACATCTATGAACCGACTCTATCGCGCTCTGAGACTGCAAAGCTGTTCATCAAAGCATTCCTTGAGCGCATGTTCATATGGTTTGGCGAACCAGCTTCTGCATATCTCATTGAAGTTCTGAATGAGCGCCCATCAAAAACAAGGACATTGTCAAACAAACCAAATAGTGAGCCAAAGGGAAAGACAAGGGGGCAGAGGAACATAGATGGAGGTCGCCCTTGTTAACGCCTTCGTTTTCCTGATCGCTTCAAACTTGGCTATGGCGCTCACCTGCACAACCTTAAGAGCGACTGAGCAGCTGTGGCTTCATGATGAAACTGCTGTGCCATTGAATGGGCTTATCGCTGCTATACTTCTGCCACTGTTAATTGGCATAGCAGCCTCAGTGACGATATCAGTTTCGGCAGCTTTGTGCACATCTCGTGCATATCCATCGCTGTGCGATTGGCAACTGCAAAAATGCTTCCAACGCTATGCACACTGGTGCGCACATGCAGGGCAAGGCAACAAGCTGCTTGCTATTGGCATAGCCATGGCGATATCCAACGGGATGAAGTTGGCTGGCACCGCCTTTGTTGTTTTCCTCGCAATCGGACGATTTGCGTGGCACACGGTATGGAAGAGCGCCATCAAGCCACCGTCACAGAAACTCCTGTCGGTCGCCAAAACGCTGCCGGAGTTTTCAAGCGGAAAAGTGAACCTCGCCGAATGTGATTCGGGTTTTTGCCTTGCTGGGCTGTTTGGGTGGCTCAAACCAACATGCACCATATCAAGCGGCATCACAAACGCTCTTACGGAAAATGAACTTAAGGCGCTAATAAAGCACGAACTCATTCATAAGCGCCGTCGCGACCATATACTTCGCCTGCTGCTTCGCTTTCTATCGTGCCTTTTTCTGCTATTGCCGTCGTTCAAATGGCTTCGCAGGCACTTAGAGGAGGCTGTTGAGAGAGCCGCATATAGGGAGATGGCATATGAGCGATGTGCTTCGGATTTTGAGAGTGCCGTTCGGAAGGTCATTAAAATGCTGCGAGACTGCGGCGCCTCAGAGGATGTGCTTAATAGGTTAAGCTTGCGCTCACAAAGTTTGAGAGCGGGCAGTGTAAGGCGAAAGCAGTTGCAATCACACCTGTGGCTTAGCATAACGCTTATGTGCACAGCTTTTATCGCCACTGTGCTTCTATTCTCAAAGCCAATCTTTGGGACGGCGCACTGTTTCTTTGAAGTGCTGCTACACGGGATGAACTGAGATGGTAGGAGGGGGCAACGAAGATGAAGGCGGTGGCAATTATCACTCTGCTCATTCTCATGCTCTCACAAATCCAATCGGCATATGCGGGCGATACAGCGAAGGAAGTTCTAACGGTGCATATGGACGAAAATGTAGAAGCGCTAATACATAGAATCGGCGAGCTTGAAAGGCTCGTCAGCGAGCTGAAGCGAAGAGTTGAAGAACTTGAAGCCGGACGAGATGCCGAAAAAGCAAACACCGGTGGCAAGCTGCTCTCAACCAGACTGAGAGATTATCCTGCATTGCAGGGTAGTAATCTGTGGCTTTCAATGCGCTATGCACCTTGGGGGCTGCTAAGAGTTGTTCGGCTTAATGGCGGGACGCCAAAAGGGCAGCGCATACGAAATGAGCAACCTCAATTTGAAACTGTGCAACCGTCGTCATCTTCGGCGGCATTAGGTGGTGCTGGGCTTTGGCAGGCGATGAACCCGGACATAAGCCTCATTGGCGGCTTTGCCATGAGGCTTGGCGGCAAAAACCCGCTCGGAAGCTACAGGGGTGCAGCTTTGCGCTCAGTTGAAATTGCACTGCAAGCATATGCAGACCCATTTGGGCGGCTTGACACATTTGTTGAACACACCCAAGAAGGGACTCACATCTGTCAAGCTGAGTTGAGCCTTCTTGATCCGAGTGTGCTCCGGCTGCCAAAGGGATTCCAAATTCGTGGCGGCATATTGCTGGCTAATGTTGGCAAGCTAAATACGATACATGCACATGAGCAACCACTCGCAGACCTGCCATTGCTGCATAAGTTCTTCTACTCTCACCCACCGGAGGAGAATCACAACTCTGGCAACCAAAATTCAGATGTTTCCAACCTGCTCAGGCACATCATTGAGCATGGCGGACATAACTTTCACGGCACAGGTGCAAGGATAAGTTATCTTCTGCCGACAAAGAGTCCGAGGCAAGCACATGAAATCTCAATTGAGGCGCTCAATACACACAACCTCACATTTGATTGCGGCAGCGGGAGACCGTTGCTCCTAAGCAGGTGGCGCTCTTTCTTTGAACTCGCGCCTGTGGAGAAAACGCTTGACTTAGGACTAAACTATGGCTACGGACCAAACTCGTTTGGCGGCAACACACATCTTTACTCGGTTGATTTGACTTACCGATGGCGTCCAATTGAGGCGGGCTTATACAGGTCGCTCAGCTGGTATAACGAGTTCGCAGTTGCAAGGCAATCAGGTGCAAATGGCTCACGAAGCGCCACCGGCTTCTTTTCAATGGTTGAGTATCAATTCTCACGAACATTTTACCTCGGCGCAAGGTATGATTGGGCGAGCTTGCCTGACAGCAGCGCACATGGCTCCGGTGTTTCGTTTGCGCTCACTTACTACCCAAGCGAATTCTCGCGCTATCGCCTGCAACTAAACAGGAGGAAGTATTCGCTGCTCGGCACATCTTGGGACTTGATACTTGAGATGACTTTTTCAATCGGCGTCCACAGACCACATCCGTTTTGAGGTCTGCAGCGCTTACATGCAGCCAACTCAGCCGTCAAAAACAAATAACGCCGCTCCACTTCGCTTTGTGGCTCACTACGAAGATGAAAAAGAGTTCTTAGTGAGGCACATAGCGACAGCTGGGTGCCGCCGAAAACGGTCAAGATGATGCTTGGTTTGAGGTGATAGGCATGTTTTCCAAAGTGAAGATGTGCGCGAAACCGCAACTTGTCCTCCAGATTGCGATTATACTTTTGCTCCCCAGCGTTGGGCATGCAAACGCAAAGAAATTGTTCGTTGTGACGACAACGCCTGATTTGCGCTATTTCGCTGAACGAATTGGCGGCGATAAGGTGACCGTCACCTGCTTGATGCACCCAAGGCAAAATCCACACACGGTTCAACCCCTACCATCATTTGCAGTTCAGATGAGCCATGCTGACTTATTCGTGTGTGTTGGTCTTGACTTTGAGCTATGGGCAGACCAACTCCTTGACATGGCTCGCAATCCGAAGATAAGGCGTGGCGCACAAGGTTATGTGGATGCCTCAATTGGCATCCCATTGATTGAAGTGCCGACAGGTAGGGTTACAAGGGAACAGGGCGAAATACATATCTTCGGCAACCCGCACTACTGGCTTGACCCGCTCAACGCCAAGATAATTGTAAACAACATAGCAGCCGGTTTGAAGCGCGTCTCGCCAGGCAATTCCGATTACTTTGAAGCGAACAGAAAGAAGCTCATTGAAGAGATAGAGGAAATACTTGATGAGACGCTGAAGCTCGCAGCGCCACTTAAGGGCGAAAAGATTGTCGCATACCACCTCACATGGTCATACCTTGCAAATCGTTATGGCTTTAAAATCATCGGGCAGCTTGAGCCGAAGCCGGGCATACCACCATCGGCAAGGCACATTAGCGAGTTGATAGAATTGATGAAAGCCAACGAAGTGAAAGTCATACTCAAAGAACCATTCTATGAAAACCGTTTCCCAAGGCTCATTGCACAGCAGACTGGCGCAAAACTCGTTGAGGTTGCTCCGTCTATAGGCGGTGACAAAGGCGTAAACACATACCGTGACTTGCTCACCAACATACTGGGCAAGCTTGTGGAGGCAATCACAGGCTGCACAACCAAGAGGAAGGGTGAATGAACTTTGAACAGCAACATTGCCACAAGTAAGCCGCTTGTAACAGTGAAGGGCATCTGGCTTGGCTACGGCAGAAATGTCGTCTTAAAGGACGTTGAGTTTGATGTGCACCATGGCGATTTCATCGGGTTGGTTGGACCAAACGGGGCGGGGAAAACAACGCTCCTAAAGGCTCTCCTTGGTATGCTCAGACCGATTCGTGGCTCAATAATTTGGCACACCAAAAAGGACGAAGTAAGGTTTGGCTATGTGCCACAGCGAGAATTGCTTGACGAGCTTTATCCGCTCAGCGCCATTGACATCGTTCTAATGAGCCTAATACAAGCAAACAAGCCGTGGAGGCGATACACAACCGATGATATTGAGATTGCCCATTGGGCGCTCGAGCAAGCTGGCATTGCCGATATAGCGATAAAGCCATACAGGCTGCTCTCAGGTGGACAAAGGCAAAGGCTATTAGTTGCAAGGGCGCTCGCGGCAAAGCCAAATGTGCTTGTGCTTGATGAGCCAACAAATGGGCTTGACTTGCCGACCGAACATGGTGTCATGGAGCTAATTGCACGGCTGCACCATGAACATTCAATCACCATCATATTTGCAACCCATTTGCTCAATGTCGTGATCAACTACGCCAACAGGATTGGGATAGTCCACGATGGGCGAGTGCGCATGGGGACGGCATCAGAGATGCTATCTCAAGAGAAGCTGCGAGAAGCATACGGTATTGAGACAGGCATCGCAACTGTTGATGGAAGGAAGTTTGTGTTCGTTAAGGCTTCAAAATGAGAGCCTGCAATGCATACGACGGTATTGGCAGGTGACATGGCAGTGGCTCCACTGGGCTTGCTCATCATGCCAATTGTGAGCGCTTCAATTGCCTCAACAGCATGCTGCTATGTTGGGGTTTATGTTGTGCTCAGGCGCATTGTATTTGTGAGCGCTGCATTGGCTCAACTTGGCGCCGCCGGTGTTGGACTCGGATTGATGCTCAATATCAATCCAGTGGTGACCTGTTACGCCTTCATACTGCTTGGGATGCTCTTTGTCCCGTTAATACAGCGTGAAAGGAGAGTCAGCCGAGAAAGCGTTCTTGGAGCAATGTATGCTATAGCGGCATCACTCGCCATGATATTCGTTGCGAAAAGCCCAGCCGAGGAACATTTAATGGAGTCAACTCTATTTGGCGAGCTGCTTTATGCGACGAAGGATGTGGCGCTGCGCCTCGGAATTGTCACAATAATTACACTCGCAATCCACTTGGTGCTTTTTAAGCCACTGCTGCTTTCATCATTTGACCCCGAATTTGCAACTACGCTCGGAATACGCACACAGCTTTTTGACAGCGTCTTTTACATTGCGCTTGCTATACTCATAGGCGAATGCATACGCGCAGTTGGTGCGTTGCTCACATTTTCATATCTTGTGCTTCCACCTGTGACTGCCCTACTCCTCACCGACAGGCTAAAAATAGCCTTTGTCATCTCAATCTCGTGCGGGCTTGTCGCAAACATTGCCGGCGTCATCATATCATTCCACTACGACTTGCCATCAAGCCCAACTGTGGCTGCGTGCACGCTGCTTCCATTGGTTGCCATTGCGCCGTTGGCTATATGCTTGCGTTTGTCCAAAGCCCGCCACCACATTAAATCCATACAGCAACCTAAAAAGCAAACTTAGCGGTGGTTTAGTGATGACAACATCCCCGCATCCAATGCTGCATGTGCACCCCACGCATGAAAAACTTTTCGGGCGCATTTAATGCCTACTGTTACCTACAGTTTGCTGGCAGCCAACCATGACAACTGCTGCCTTGCAACTTTTGCATCATATGGGCGTCAAAGATAACCGATGCCTGTGCTTGCAGCCATTGCTCGCCTATAATTCCAGGACCAAACGGAGGAGGGAATAGAAAATGCATATGATGACAAAGCGCAGCTTCACATTGATTGAGCTGCTCGTCGTGATAGCGATAATCGCGATCCTGGCAGCTATTCTTTTCCCGGTATTTGCCAAGGCTCGCGAGAAGGCGAGGATGTCATCCTGCCAGTCAAATCTGAGGCAGCTCATGTTGGGGGTGATTCAATACTCGCAGGACTACGACGAGAAGTTCCCAACATACTACTGGGGCGAAGGCAATTCCGGCAACCCATACTCATGCACATGGTGGGCTGGCATTTACCCGTATGTGAAGAACTTGCAGATTTACAAGTGCCCAAGCAACCCAAGCACGGGACACAACACTTGGCAGATCTGGATTGATAACAACCCGCCGTTCAACACACCTGGTTTTGCCAACAACTATGGCTATAACGAACTCATCGGGAACGCAAGCGGTGGATTGTCACTGGCTCGCTTGAACAACCCATCAGAGACCTTGGTATTGGCTGATTGCACGAGCACATGGATTGGCGGCTATTGGCAATCTGCCGATAGACCACACCTTCGCCGTGTGGCATTTGCGAGGGGCGGCGCACCATGTGGCTGTCCACCAAGCCTAACGAAGAACGAAGATTGGACATTGCATCTTGGTGGCTCAAACCTCGCATTCGCTGATGGGCATGTCAGATGGTATTACTGGGCACAGGTGCGCACAACAACTGGTGGCGGTCCGATACGATACTACGATTGGGAATGGTAATGGCTTAGGAGAGCAGTGGGGTTAATAAATTGATGTCCATCCGAACTAAAATGAAGGGCAGCATTGGCAGGCGGCACAGGCATCGCAGTTGAACATTGAAAATGTGATGCACTAAACCGAATGCAAATAAATTGCTGTGCTGGATAATGGCTCATCGGGCAACACATGCCTCACCGAACATTGAAATGCAATAGCTGTGATGCACGACATAACCAATGCGTCATCCATAGCTCTAATAGCGCATGATGGTTCCAAACTGTGTGGCAACATCGCTCAGCAGCGATTGCATTAAGCAAAACTTGCCCAAAGGAGGTGATGCAGTAGGTAACGCAAGAGGGTGCCTTAAGGTGGTGGCATGACGCAGTTGCTCGGTGAGCGTGAGTGGAAAACAAATCCAAAATGAGGAGGGATGTCCAATGATGGCATTAAGGAAGCGCGGCTTCACATTGATTGAACTGCTCGTGGTGATAGCTATAATTGCGATCCTGGCAGCA